>JBIIYH010000317.1:0-3405 GCA_044346905.1 Pirellulales bacterium | reverse complement strand
ACGTGAAGGGTGGCCTGGCGGCGATGGTCGCGGCGCTCGAGCGGTTGGCAACCGCGGAAGTCCGTCGGGCCACGGTGGTGCTCGCGGCCACCGTCAACGAGGAGTTCGGCTTCTCGGGCGCGCGGGCGCTGGCCGGGCTGTGGACCCGCGGTGCCGCGGGGGCTGGACCCGCCGACGCGGCTCAGGCCTTCGTCGGCGGCCGGCCGGCCCTGGCGATCGTGGCGGAGCCAACCGGGCTCGATCTCGTCGTCGCCCACAAAGGCTCGCTCAAATGGCGGATCAGCGTGCATGGCCGGGCCTGCCACGGCGCCTTTCCGGAACAGGGAGCCAACGCGCTCTACGCGGCGGCCCGGGCGGCCCTGGCGATCGAAGGCCTCGCCCAGGAGTTGCTCGCCCGCCACCCCGATCATCCCTGCGGCCCTCCGACGCTCAGCCTCGGCACGCTCCATGGCGGCGCGGGCGTGAACCTCGTGCCCGATCTCGCGGTGCTCGAACTGGAGCGGCGGCTCCTGCCCGAGGAGACGGCGGCCGTGGCCCGCCGGGAGGTGGTCGAGCGGGTGGCCGCCGCCTGTCCGGGCGTGAAGATCGAGCACGAGGAGCCGTTCAACGACGCCTTCGGGCTGGCCGACGGCACGGCCGAGCCCGGGGCGGCGGCCTGGGTCGATGCCCTGATCCGCGGGGCGGCCACCGCCGGCGCCGGCCGCCGGGTCGCAGCCCGCTACGGCACCAACGCCGGCGTGTACGCGGCGGCGGGCGTGCCGAGCGTGGTCTTCGGCCCCGGCTCGATCGCGCAGGCCCACACCGCCGACGAGTGGATCGACCTCGGCCAGCTCGCCGCCTCCGCGGAGGTGCTCGCGGCGGTCGTGGCGCCGGTGTGAACGCGGCCGCGAGGCTGGTACAACATCGCCGCCGCGGCGAGGCGGCCGGATCATCAGCGGCGTTGATTCCCCGACACAGGAGCGACGAGACACCATGGCAGGCAGGATCGCGGTGAAGGGCCCCGTCGTCGAGCTCGACGGCGACGAGATGACGCGGATCATCTGGCAGTTCATCAAGGACCGGCTGATCCGTCCCTACCTCGAGGTCGATCTCCGCTACTACGACCTCTCGATCCAGAACCGCGACGCCACCGACGACCAGGTCACCGTGGACGCGGCCGAGGCCATCAAGGCCTGCGGCGTGGGGGTGAAGTGCGCCACGATCACCCCGGACGAGGCCCGGGTGAAGGAGTTCGGCCTCAAGAGCATGTGGAAAAGCCCCAACGGCACGATCCGCAACATCCTGGGTGGCGTGATCTTCCGCGAGCCGATCATCATCTCCAACATCCCGCGGCTCGTGCCCGGCTGGACCAAGCCGATCGTGGTCGGCCGCCATGCCTTCGGCGACCAGTATCGCGCCACCGACACCCGGATCCCGGGCAAGGGCACGCTGACGCTCACGTTCACGCCCGCCGACGGCTCGAAGCCGATGGAGTTCAAGGTCTACGACTTCCCCGGCCCGGGCGTCGCCCTGGCGATGTACAACCTCGACGACTCGATCCGCGACTTCGCCCGGGCGAGCTTCCGCTACGGCCTGGCCCGCAACTACCCCGTCTACCTCTCGACGAAGAACACGATCCTCAAGGCCTACGACGGCCGGTTCAAGGACCTCTTCCAGGAGGTCTTCGACGCCGAGTTCAAGGCCGAGTTCGCGGCCCAGAGGCTCACCTACGAGCACCGCCTGATCGACGACATGGTGGCCAGCGCCCTCAAGTGGGACGGCGGCTACGTCTGGGCCTGCAAGAACTACGACGGCGACGTGCAGAGCGACATCGTGGCCCAGGGCTTCGGCTCCCTGGGGCTGATGACGAGCGTCTTGATGACGCCCGACGGCCAGACGGTGGAGGCCGAGGCGGCCCATGGCACGGTCACCCGCCACTACCGCCAGCACCAGCAGGGCAAGGCGACCTCCACCAACCCGATCGCCTCGATCTTTGCCTGGACCCGCGGCCTGGCCCACCGGGGCAAGCTCGACGGCACGCCCGACGTGACCCGGTTCGCGGAGACGCTCGAGCGGGTCTGCATCGAGACGGTGGAGGCGGGCAAGATGACGAAGGACCTCGCGATCCTGATCGGCCCGGAGCAGGGCTGGCTGACCACCGAAGACTTCCTGGCCGCCATCGATTCAGGCCTCGCGCGCGCGATGTGACCGCCGGGGATAGCGCGTCGGGAGCGCCAACTGGTGACGCTGCTCGGGGTGGCCCATGCCATCTCGCCGGACGCTCCCTACGGGCATCCTGCCCTCCGGTCGCTCCGTGCTAGCTCGCTTCGGCATCCTGCCTGCGCTCGCTAGCAAGGCCGGCTCGATTGGCATGGGCCACCCCTCGCGGCCAATCGTGCGCAGGGGGCATGGATGCCCCTGCCACCGTGAAACTAGAATACGTCGAGGTTGAAGTGATGGCCCTGGTGGTAGCGGCGATCCTTCGGGTAGTAGTTCTGCCAGGCCCGGTTGTAGACCGGGACCCGCATTTCCTGCGGATAGCGGTGGTAGAGGTCGTTGGCCGACTGCATGTAGCCATCGGCGTAGAAGTTGTGGCCGTACCACACATAGGGGTAGTGGTAGAGCCGGTTCCAGTCCTGATTGTTGTAGGACTGCCCCCACTGGTAGCCGTAGGCCTGCTGGCCCGGCCCCGGCGGTTGGGCGGCGGCGTCGCCGGACAGTGCGACCAAGGCCAGGGCCAGCGCAGCCCCGGCGGCAAACAGGTGCCGAGTCATGAGAATCCCCCCCGGGAAAAACCGATCCACGGGGGATATCGGCCCCCGGCACGACCGTTCTTGACGGAAAAACCGTCACGGCCGGAAGGGTCGGCTCACCGCCCAGCGGGCAGGCGGCCCTCGGCCAGTTCGCGATCCCACTCCTCGATCAAGGGCCAGTGGGAGGCGCAGGTGCCGAAGTCGGCCAGCGTCAGGTAGCTCTTGAGCCGGTCGATCGTGCTCTCGAGGAGCCGGTCGTCCTTGGCGAAGATCGGGCCGTGGCTCGGCAGCAGCCAGGCCACGTCGCTGGCCGCGATTCGCTCCAGCGAGCGGATGAAGGCGGGGATGTCGCTGCCGTGGTGGGCGTCGATCGCCCCGACCGAGCCGTCGCGGTAGATGTTGTCGCCGGAGAACAGGATGTCGCCCATCCGGAAGGCGAGCTGGCTGTCGGTGTGGCCGGGCGTATGCCAGACTTCGAGCCGCCTTGACCCGATCTCCAAGACATCGCCATCCACGATCGTGCGGTCGACCGTGACCGTCGGCATCGGCATGTGGACGTTTTGGGCGGCGATCTCCGCGAAGGTCTTGATCCGATCGCCCTTCTCGAGCGGCTCCACGGCCAGCGGGTGAGAGAGCACCGGCGCCTTGAGGATCGCCTTGGCCTTGGCCAGCC
>JBIIYH010000316.1:0-3414 GCA_044346905.1 Pirellulales bacterium | reverse complement strand
CTGGTGATGGCCGGGGCCGTCGTGTTCCTGCTGGTCGTGCTCGGGATCGGCGGCGTGCGGACGAGCATCGCCGAGAGCTACGCGAAGTTCGACGTGGCCGCCTGGCTCGAGGAGGTCGCCCGCTGCCCGCACACCTTCCGCAGCGGCGAGGGCGCCCTGCTGGCGCTCGAGCGGGCCGACGAACTCTCCGACCGCTACATCTCCGCCCGCAAGCGGCACTTCTCCATCATCTGGCGGCAGACGCTCTTCGCCCTGTTGCTGGAGGCGGTGGCGAGCACCGTGCTCTTGGGCCTCGGGGGCTGGCTCGTGATCAACCGCCAGCTCACCCTCGGCCAGCTCGTCGCCAGCGAGCTGATCGTGACGCTCGTGCTCGTCGCACTCTCGAAGATCGGCAAGTACGTCGAGATCTTCTACGACCTCCAGGCCACGCTCGACAAGCTGGGCGTGCTCGACCGGCTGCCGCCGGAGCCGGCCGCTGGGGAGACGCTTCCCACCGACGGCCGGCCGCTGGCGGTGGTGGCCGAGTTGCCCGGAGCCGACGGGCGGCTGCAGCGGCTGGAACTCGCGGCCGGTGAGCGGGTGGCGATCGTCGGGCCGACGGGCAAGACGCCACTGCTCGAGACGCTGGCGCTGTTGCGGCTGCCGCGGCACGGGCTCTTGGAGCTCGACGGGATCGACGCCCGCCAGCTCGACCGTCCCGCCACCCGGCTGCAGATCGCCTTCCTGGGCCGGGCGGAGGTGTTCGCCGGCACGCTGGCCGAGAACATCCGGCTCGGCCGTGCCTCCATCACCGGCGCCGACATCCGGCGGGCGCTTGACGCGGTCGGGCTCTCCGACCGCGTGGCCAGGCTGCCAGATGGGCTCGAGACCTCGCTGCCGCCTGACGGCCGCCCGCTCTCCAACAACGAGCTCGGGCGGCTGGCGATTGCGCGGGCCATCGTGGGCCGGCCCCGACTGCTGCTGCTCGACGGGATCCTCGACGGGCTCGACCTCGAGTCCTGCCCCGAGCTCCTCGACACGCTCTTCGATCCGGCGGCATCCTGGACGCTCGTGCTGGTGACCGTGCGGGACGAGATCCGCAGCCGCTGCGGAAGGGTGGTGGCATGGTCGTGAAGCCCAAGCCGCTGCCGCCGGAGCGGGACGCGGTGAATCGCGTCTCGCTCGCCCATGCGCTCACGCCCCGCTCCGTCCGCTGGCTGGCCCGGCTCGTGTTCGCCATCTTCCTCGCGATTCCCTTCGCCCTGGCCTTCGTGCCCTGGCAGCAGACGGTGATGTGCCGCGGCACGATCGTGGCCTACGCCCCGGTCGAGCGGATGCAGGTGCTCACCGCCCGGGTCTCGGGGCAGGTGCGGACCTGGCACGTCGTCGAGGGGAGCCGCGTCAAGCAGAACGACCCGCTCGTGGACATCGAAGACAATGATCCGGAGCTTGCGGCCAGGCTCGAGGCCCAGCGGGTGTTCCTGACCGACCGCATCGCGGCGGCCCGGCAGGAGATGGCCGAACTCGCCGCGGCGGCCAAGGCCCAGGAGGCGGCCCGCGACGCGGCCGTCAAGGCGGCGGAGGCCAACCGGGAGGCGGCCGTGCGGGTGATCGAGGTGGCCGAGCAGTCGAAGGCCAACGCCGCCTTCAACCAGGACTTCGAGCAAAACCGCTACGAAATGTTCGACGACCTGTTCACGAACCCGAAGTTCGGCGGGCTGGAGAGCAAGCTCTCCCGTGACGAGGCCCGGATGCGGGCCGACCGGGCCGTCACCGACACCGACAAGGCCGACGCGGAGATTGCCCGGTCCCGGGCCGCCCTGCTCACCCAGGAGGCTTTGCTCGTGCAGGCCGACGCCACCGGCCTGTCGGCCATCGCCGTCGCCAAGAGCAACCTCCGCAAGGCGGAGCAAAACCTGTTCTCGATCGAACGCGAGATCCAGCAGATCGACAATCAAATCGAGCGGTTCAAGGCCCGCCGCGTGGTGGCGCCCTGCGACGGGGTCGTGTTTCGGGTCGCGGCCAACGTCAACCAGGGCGGGCTGTACGTCAAGGAAGGCGACGAGCTGTGCACGATCGTGCCCGACACGAGCGACCGCGTCGCGGAGCTGTTCCTCGACGGCGTCGATGCACCGATCGTGCTCGCCTACGCCGACCGCGAGAAGGAGATGCCCCACGTGCGGCTGCAGTTCGAGGGCTGGCCGGCGGTGCAGTTCTCGGGTTGGCCCGAGATGGCGATCGGCACCTTCGGCGGCAAGGTCCGGCAGGTGGACGCCGCCAGCGGCCTGGCCGGCCAGTGCCGGATCCTGGTCGAGCCCGACCACGTCATGCAGGGCGACGAGTGGCCCGACCCGGAGTTCCTCCGGCAGGGCAACCAGGTGGTCGGCTGGGTGTTCTTGAACCGCGTCTCGCTCGGCTTCGAGATCTGGCGGCGGCTCAACGGCTTTCCGCCGGTGCTCGCGCCGGCCCCGAAGGCGAAGGACGACGCGCCCAAACCGCCCAAGATCAAGGTGGGGTGAGCCGCTGATGACACCGCTCCGCTGGTTGGCCGTGACCGCAAGCGCGTTCGCCGCGTTCGCCGCGGTGGCCGCGGTGGCCGCGGTGGCCGCCGAGCCGCTGCCGCCGCCCGATCCTCGGCCACTCAGGCCGCTGGGCCCGGTCGCCGCCGATGGTCCGATCCCGCCGTCCGCGCCGGGCGCCCCCGCACTCGTGCCCCCGACCGCCGCCCGGCTGCCCGCCAATCTGTCGATCGACGACCGGCCCGAGCCGCTCACGCTGGCCGAGGTGCTCGAGAGCGTCCGTCGCCACTACCCGCTGCTGCAGGCGATCGAGCGGGAGCGGGGCGTCGCGGCCGGCCGGATGACAACCGCGATGGGCGCCTTCGACACCAATATCAACATGGCGGGCAACGCGCTCGCCCCCGGCACCTACGAAAACTACCGCTCCGACCTGGGGCTTTCCCAGATGCTCCAGAGCGGGGGCATCCAGGTGTTCGGCGGCTACCGGACGGGCTTCGGAACGTTCCCCACCTACAATCTCAGCCAGAAGACGGCCGACGTCGGCGAGTTTCGCGGCGGGCTCACGATGCCCCTGGCCCGGGAACGCGACATCGACTCCGCCCGGGCCGGCCGCGACAAGGCACGGCTCGATCAGGCGATCGCCGAGCCGACGATCGTGCGGAGCCGGCTCGACTACATGCGGGCCGCGGCGCTGGCCTACTGGAACTGGATGGGCAGCGGCGAGCGGGAGGGGGCGGCCAAGCGGCTGGAGGCCCTGGCCGTCCGCCGCGACGGCGAGATCGCCGCCAAGGTGGACCGCGGCGTGATGGCCAACATCGAGCGGGTGGACAATCAGAAGAATATCGCCCTGCGGCGGGGCCTGCTCGTGCAGGCCGACCGCGAGGTGCAAATGTCCACGATCGACCTCTCGCTCTTC
>JBIIYH010000315.1:0-3417 GCA_044346905.1 Pirellulales bacterium | reverse complement strand
GCTTTCGGGGCCGGCCCGCTGGTGGCCGTCAAGGATCTCTACCTCCAGGTCCGTGACCTGCCCGTGCTGGGCACCGTCCGGATCGGCAACCAGAAGGATCCCTACGGCCTCGAGCACCTCACCGACAGCCGCTGGCTCGAGTTCATGGAGCGGTCGTTCAGCATGGACGCCTTCGAGGGGCCGTTCAACGACGGCTACCTGCCGGGCGTGCAGCTCTCCGACTCGGCCGCCGACGGCCGGGTGGCCTGGTACCTGGGCGAGTTCGCCAACGTCACCAATCCCTTCGGCTTCTCCGCCTCGAGCGGCGGCAGTGTCACCGTGGGGCGACTCGTCGTGCTGCCGATCTACGAGGACGAGGGCCGCCGCCTCCTCCACCTGGGCCTGGCCGGCCGCACGATGCAGCCCCAACGGCGGCAGCTGGGCTACGACTTCGCCACCGGCGAGTCGTTCGGGCCGACGGTGCCGGCCGTCCGGTTCCGCAGCCGCGGCAGCGTCCGCAACGGCCCCCCCGGCCCGCTCAACTCGATCTATGCAGACTCTGGCCTCTTGATCGGCGACTGGCAGAACATGCTGGGCCTGGAGTTCGCCGCCAGTCGCGGGCCATTCTCGGTGCAGGGGGAGTATTTCGGCAGCTGGCTCTACGACGCCCGCACGCCGTCGCTGGCCGCTGACGGCTTCGAGAACGGCCCGGCCAACGCCGGCCTCCAGCCCCCGCCGGGCACGCCCCTCGGCACGGTCTTCTACCAGGGGGGCTACCTGGAGGCGATCTGGTTCCTGACCGGTGAGACGCGGACCTACCTCCTGGACGGCTCCCGCTTCGGCCGCCCGATCCCGCGCAGCAACTTTTACTGCGTGCGGGACGAGCGGCGGCGGACGGTGGCGGCGAGCGAAGGCGCCTGGCAGGCGGGCGTGCGCTACAACTACCTCTGCCTCAGCGACGGCGAGGTCAATGGCGGCGTCTTGAACGGCATGACCCTCGGCCTCACTTGGCTGCTCAATCCCCAGGCCAGGCTGTACTTCAACTACGACCTCACGGCCCGCGACTACGTCAACCTCGCCGGCGACAGCGGCAGCGGCAACATCCACGCCTTCGGCACGCGGCTGGCCTTCGACTTTTGATACGGCGGCAATGCCATCCCTGGCCATTGCCGCCTTGCCGGGCCTCCGCCCGGCGGCCGCACCTCCGGGCGGCCGTGCTCGTGCGCGGGGTGGCGCGCGGCGTTCGTTCAGACGAATCCGTCCGCTGCTGCCTGATGCGTTGGACAACCTCGACGCCACGCCGCGGAAGACGGCCCGGTACACTCCCGAGTGTGTCGTTTTGCAGATCACCCGCATGACCTCCCCCCACTCCGCCGCCGGGATCGTGTTCGCCGTGCCGATCGAGGCCGATGCCTTCGCGCGGGCTGCGACCGACGTGGTGGAGATGGAGGCGGCGGGGTTCAGGTTCAGCGAGGGACAAGTCGGCGGCGTCCGCGTCGCCTGGTGCGTCGCGGGCGTGGGCCGGGAGGCGGCCCGTCGGGCCGCGCGGCTCCTGATCGACGGCCACCGGCCGCGGCTGATCGTGTCGGCGGGCTTCGCCGGGGGCCTCGACCCTGCGGTCGCGCGGGGCGCGGTCGTCGAGCCGGCGAGCGTGCGGGGCGAGTCGAACACCTCCGCTCTGCTGCGACTTGCCGCGGCAGGGCAGGGGAATGGCACGATCGTGACCGTGGATCGGATCGTGCGGACGCCCCCCGACAAGGCCGCGTTGGCCGCGGCCACGGGGGCGGCGGTAGTTGACATGGAAACGCTCGCGGTCGCCGAGGTGGCAGCGGAGGCGGGCCTGCCCTGCCGCGCGATCCGCGTGATCTCCGACGCCGCAAGCGACGAGCTCCCGCCTGACGTCACGCGACTGGTCGCGCCCCAGTCGGCGATGCGGCGGGCCGGGTCGCTGATCGGAATGATCGGCCGCCGGCCCCGTGCCGCGCTCGATCTCTGGCAGCTCTGGGAGCGGGCGGTCGTCGATGGCCGGACGCTCGCGGCAGCGGTCTGCAGGCTCTGCGAATCGCTCGCGGATCCGGCGGGGCGGTAGGCCCGGCAGCGTCGCTCAGCGGCCCGCGAGCAGGCCGCGAACGAGCAGGCCCCGCGACAAATCGGTGGCGAGGCCCCGGCACGGGATGCCGAGCCGCTCGGCGGCCGCGACCGCCGCCAATCGGCCGCTGCGGACCGCCCCCTCCATCGTCGAGGGCCAGCCGGTGGCGGTCCAATCGCCGGCCAGAAACAGGTTGGAAACGGCCGTGCGGGCCGGCGGCCGCACCGCATCGACCCCCGGCCGCACCGAGAGCACCGCCGTGGGGTCGGTGACGATCCGCGCGTCGAGGAGCGCAGCCTCCCGGGCCGCCGGGAACGCCGACCGCACCTCGGCCACCACGGTGTCTCGCAGCCGGTCGCGATCGCCGTCGAGCAGGCCACGCGAAGCGCTGATCACCACCTGGCAGTAGCCCCGCGGGCCATCGTCAGGGCGGAAGATCCACTGCGAGACGCGGCCCACGAGCACCGCGTGGGGCAGGTCGATGCAGTCGCGGTCGAACCAGAGATGCACCGCGGTGATGGGTGACCCGGCCAGCCGCTCGTCGGCGGGCGGCACGATGTCGGGGACCAGTCGGGCCGCCGCCCGCCAGGGCACGGCCAGGATCATCGCGTCGCAGGGCAGGGGGGCTCCGTCGACCAGCACGGCCGCGATCGAGCCGGCCGAGTCACGCTCAAGGGTCGTGACACCACGTCCCGCCTCTACTGCCACGCCACGGTCGGCCAGCCAGGCGACCAGCCGCTCACCGAACAGCGCCCCGAGCGGCACCGTTGGCACGAACAGGTCGGCCGCCTCGCGATGCGCCAAGAACCCGTCAACGGCAACCTTGCGGGCCGCGGCCACGTCCACCAGATCGATCGACTCGCCGAGCGCGCTTTCGATGACCGGCTGCCAGAAGAGCCGGATCACGGCGTCGGGCTGGCCGATCCCGCGGAGCCACGCAAGCGCCGTCGGCCTGGCGCCGTCGCCCCGGGGCCGCCAGCGGGCCAGCCGCAGCATCCCGAGACCGAGGGCGGCCTTCTCCCGGAGCGTGAAGTGTCGCATCCCGGCCAGCAGCGGCGCGAGATGCAGCGGCGCCGGCAGCAGCCGTGTGGGCGTGCAGGCCGCCCGCCGATCGTCGGGGCCGATGAACCAGAGCGTGCGGTCGCGGCGCAGGGCGTCGGCCAGACCCGCCTCGTGGCAGAGATCGAGGAAGTTCGTGCAGCAGCCCATCGCTACGTGCTGACAGGCATCGACGAGGCCGCCGGCGACGGGATCCTCGAACGAGGCGGCCCGGCCCCCGGCGCGGCGGCGGGCCTCGAGGACCGTGACCCGCGCCCCCGAGCCGACGAGCGCGGCCGCGGCGGCGAGGC
>JBIIYH010000005.1:0-34917 GCA_044346905.1 Pirellulales bacterium | reverse complement strand
ACACGGCCCGGGCCGAGGCCGTTGATACCGCCAGCGGCGTCGAGGCTGCGCCCGGCCGCAAAGATGCGGCTCTGATGAGGGCGTTCGTGGCCGCGGCCCGCACGGCCCTCGGCCTCACAGGCTAACCCTGTGCGATCCCATCCTGTCGGCTAAGATGGGGTCGCTTTTCCAGCCTGACCAACCGGTTCCGATTCCAGGATTCCGTCTTTCCAAGGAGCATCTCCGTGTCGCACGTTGAAACCCGCCTGCCCTACAAGGTCGCCAACCTCGCCCTCGCCGACTGGGGCCGCAAGGAAATCCAGCTGGCCGAGAACGAGATGCCCGGCCTGATGGCCCTGAGGGAAAAGTACGGCCGGACGAAGCCGCTCACCGGCGCCCGGATTGCCGGCTGCCTCCACATGACGATCCAGACCGCCGTGCTGATCGAGACCCTCAAGGAGCTCGGTGCCGAGGTCACCTGGAGCAGCTGCAACATCTTCTCGACCCAGGACCATGCGGCGGCGGCGATCGCCAAGGCGGGGATTCCGGTCTACGCCTGGAAGGGCATGACCAACGAGGAGTTCGACTGGTGCATCGAGCAGACGCTGTTCTTCGCCGACGGCGAGCCGCTCAACATGATTCTCGACGACGGCGGCGACCTGACCGCGATGGTGCACCAGAAGTATCCGGAGCTGCTCGGCGGCATCCGCGGCCTCTCCGAGGAGACCACCACGGGCGTCCACCGGCTCTACCAGATGCACGAGAACGGCGAGCTCAAGCTCCCGGCGATCAACGTCAACGACTCCTGCACCAAGAGCAAGTTCGACAACCTCTACGGCTGCCGGGAGAGCCTGGCCGACGGCATCAAGCGGGCCACCGACGTAATGGTGGCCGGGAAAGTCGTCGTGGTGGCCGGCTATGGCGACGTGGGCAAGGGCAGTGCCCACTCCATGAAGTCGCTCGGGGCCCGCGTGATCGTGACCGAGATCGACCCGATCAACGCCCTCCAGGCGGTGATGGAAGGCTTCGAGGTCACGACCATGGAAGAGGCCGCCCCCCGGGGCCAGATCTTCATCACGGCCACCGGCTGCCGCGACGTGATCCGCGGTGAGCACCTGGCGGTGATGCCCAACGACGCGATCGTCTGCAACATCGGCCACTTCGACCTCGAGATCGACGTCGCCTGGCTGGAAAACACCAAGGGCATCAAGAAGGTGGAGATCAAGCCCCAGGTGGACCGCTACACGCTCCCCTCGGGCAGGTCGGTGATCATCTTGGCCGAGGGCCGGCTCGTGAACCTCGGCTGTGCCACCGGCCACCCGTCGTTCGTGATGAGCACGAGCTTCACCAACCAGGTGCTGGCCCAGCTGGCCCTCTGGACGGAGACCGACAAGTACGACGTGGGCGTGCACCTGCTGCCGAAGAAGCTCGACGAGGAGGTGGCCCGGCTGCACCTCGACAAGCTGGGTGTGAAGCTGACGAAGCTCACCCCCGAACAGGCCGAGTACATCCACGTGGCCGTCGAGGGGCCGTACAAGCCCAGCTATTACCGCTATTGATTCGTGGCCCACAGGTCACGAATCAATGCTGAGGCCGCAGGGGCATCCATGCCCCCTGCGGCCTCTTGGCTTGGCGGAGGGCAAGCCAAGGTTGCCCTCGCCAAGCCGGCCGGCCTCCCGCCGGCCGTGCGTCGCGGGACTCCGCCCGTGACAGCCGGGCACGCTGCGCGGGCTACCGCCCGCTGCGTGCCACAGGGGCGTGGCTTACCCGGCCGCGCAGATTCGTCCTCTTCATAGAAGCCCCCTTGCGCGAGCAAGGGGGATCGCCACCGACCACTCCGCACACCGCTGGGCCGCTCGGGGTCGCCCGTGCCCCGGAGCCGGCCTTGATGGCAAGCGCAGGCAGGATGCCGAAGCGCAGCCAGCATGGAGCGACCGGAGGGCAGGATGCCCGCAGGGAGCGTCCGGCGATGGGGCACGGGCGACCCCGAGCCTCGCAGGACGTTGCGCCACTCGGCCTGATCATGGGGCAACTCCGAGGCTGTTTCCCGTGAAACGGGAGCCTGTCCTCGCCGCACGCACCTCGCGGCGCTCAACAGGGTTCCACGTGAAACCTGGCGGCGTGCGGGCTCTGGCGAGGCTGGGTCGAGTTGGCGGTTTCACGTGGAACTGTCACGGCGACCTTGAGCGCCGGCGGTCGCGATGTGTCGGTCCTGCCCGACGTGGCCGATACACGGAAAGCACCAGTTGTGCGTTCGAGATCGACGGGAAGGATTCTGCGCGTGGGAAGGATTCTCTGCGTGGCCAACCAGAAGGGTGGCGTCGGCAAGACGACCACCGCCTCGAACGTCGCCGCCGGCCTGGCCCATGCGGGCCTGCGGACGCTGCTGGTCGATCTCGACCCCCAGTGCAACGCGACCACCGGGTTCGGGGTGGCGCCCGCCGCCGTCCACCCGCTCGTCTCCGACACGCCGCTCCACGAGTCGATCGTCGAGACGTCGCTCGCCAACCTGTTCGTGCTGCCCGGCAGCCGGAGCGTCCGCGATGTGGAGCGGATCGCCGCAGCGGCCCGCCAGGGTTCGGCCGTGCTCGAGGGGCATCTGGCCCGGGGGCTCGCCGCCTGGGACTACTGCCTGATCGACTGCCCGCCGTCGGCCGGGGAGCTGACCCGCGCCGCCCTGGCCGGCAGCACCGAGATCCTGATGCCGATTCAGTGCGAATACTTCGCCCTCGAGGGGCTCACCCAGATGATCGAGGTGATCCGCGAAGTGATGCAGGAGCGGCCGGGGCGACTCTCCTTCAGCGGGATCGTGCTCACGATGCACGATGCCTCTCTCGAGCTGACCACCGAGGTGGAGGCGGAGGTGCGGGACTTCTTCGGCGAGATCGTCTTCGAGACGGTCGTGCCGCGGGACGTGGCCGTGTCCGAGGCGCCCAGCCACGCCCAGAGTGTCTTGGACTACGCGCCGCGCTCACCGGGAGCGCGGGCCTACACGGAACTCGTGATGGAGGTACGCGACTGTGAGTAAGGAACGCCGCCTGGGACGTGGACTCGAAGCCCTGCTGGGCCGGGCCGGCATCGATCCGGCCGCGGCCGCGCCGGTGACGGAAGGCTCCGCCGCCGTCGCCGGGGGTCCCGCCGTCGCTGCGCGCCCCGCCGGCGCCGGCCTCGGCTCGGGCGCCGCTCGGCTGATCCTCCACGCCGCCGAGGAGGCGGAGGAGGCGGCCGCATCGCTGCCCGCAAACGACCTGGCCGTGAGTCTCGTGGACCCCAATCCCTGGCAGCCGCGGACGGTGCTCGGCGACGCCGACCTGGCCGAACTCGCCGATAGCCTCCGCGAGCACGGGCTCGTGCAGCCGATCGTGGTCCGGGCCCGGGGCGACCGCTACCAGCTGATCGCCGGCCAGCGCCGGCTGGCCGCCGCCCGCAAGTTGGGCTGGGAGCGGGTGCCGGCCCGGGTGCTCGAGGTCGAAGACCGGCAGATGGCCGAAATCGCCATCGTCGAGAACCTCCAGCGTCGCGACCTCGACCCGCTCGAGAAGGCGGCGAGTTTCAAGCAGTACCTCGCCACCTGGGGCTGCACCCAGGAGGAGCTGGCCAAGCGGCTCTCGATCGACCGCTCCCACGTGGCCAACCTGATCCGGCTGCTCGAGCTCCCCGAGGCGGTGCAGCGGAAGCTCCGTGAGGGCAAGCTCTCGATGGGCCATGCCCGGGCGCTGTTGCCCTTGGGCGACGAGGCGGAGCAGATCCGCCTGGCCGACCGGGTGGCCGCCGAGGGCCTCTCGGTGCGGGCGGTCGAGACGGAGATCCAGGAGCTGCTCCGCCGCGAGGATGCGGAGGCCGATTTCGACGAGGAGCAACTCGCCCCACCGCCGGCGGGCGAAGCCGCTCCGGCCCCGAAGCGGAAGCCGGGCCGCCCGGCCACGCGGCGGCCGAGCCAGGTGGCGGCGGTCGAGGCCCAGCTCCGCCGGGCGCTCGGGGTCAAGGTGGTGGTCCACGCCAACGGCCGCGGGGCCGGCCGGATCGTGATCCCGTTCGCCAGTCTCGACGAGTTCCAGCGGCTGCTGAACCACGTCTGCGAGTAGGCCCAAACGAATCGGGGCGGAGAGATTCGAACTCTCGACCTCCTGGTCCCAAACCAGGCGCGCTAGCCAGACTGCGCTACGCCCCGGCGGCCCCGCGAGGGACCGACTGGAGCCACAGTGTACACGGGCCGTGATCGCCCGGCGGCAGCGGCTTTGGATCGTGGCCGTTCCCGATATACTTTCGGGCGTGTCGGCCAGGGGCCGAACCATTTCGGCCGCGATGCGTACTAGGGCGTCGGCACCTTCGCCCCGTCCCCAGCCAGAGGAACCCCCTGATCGAAATGCTCACCTTCTCCAAGCGGATCCTGTTCGTCGGTTTCGGCTTCGTGGCCCGCTGCACGCTGCCGGTCCTGCTCAAGCACGTGAAGGTTCCCCCGGGAAACATCACGATCCTGGAGTTCGAGCCCGACGAGGAGGCGCTCCGCCCCTGGATCGAGAAGGGGGTGAACTTCGTCCGGGCCCGCGTCGCCCCCGACAACCTGGGGGAACTCCTCTCCCGCCACGTCTCCGCCGGCGACATCCTGATCGACCTGGCCTGGAACATCGACTGCGGCGAGATCGTCCAGTGGTGCCACGACCACGGCGTGCTCTACCTCAATACCTCGGTCGAGCTCTGGGATCCCTACGAGAACGCCCAGGGGGCCCATCCCACGAAGATGACCCTCTACTGGCGGCACATGAACCTCCGCCGGAGGATCGCCGGCTGGGACTCCCCCGGCCCCACGGCCGTGCTCGAGCACGGGGCCAACCCGGGGCTGATCAGCCACTTCACCAAGCACGCCCTGCTCGACATCGCCAAGGTCTGCCTCGAGGAGCGGAAGTTTGCCGGTGAGCAGGCCGAGCGGATCGCCGAGCATGCCAAGTCGCGGGCCTTCAACCACCTGGCCCACGAGCTGGGCGTGAAGGTGATCCACTGCAGCGAGCGGGACACGCAGATCTCCGACCGCCCCAAGGAGGTAGACGAGTTCGTCAACACCTGGAGCGTGGAGGGCTTCCGCGAGGAGGGCACGACCACGGCCGAGATGGGCTGGGGCACGCACGAGAAGAGCCTGCCCCCCTTCGCCTATGAGCAAGCCGACGGGCCCCGGAGCCAGATCTGCCTGGCCCGGATGGGCATCAACACCCAGGTCGTCTCCTGGGTGCCCGGCTCGACGATCGTCGGGATGGTCGTTCGCCACGGCGAGGCCTTCACCATCACCGAGAAGCTGAGTGTCCGCGACGCCGCCGGGCAGACGATCTACCGCCCCACCTGCCACTACGCCTACTGCCCCTGCGACGCGGCGATCGCCAGCCTCTGGGAGCTCCGCGGCAACGACTACCGGCTCCAGCCGCGGCAGCGGATCATGACCGACGAGATCACGAGCGGCTCCGACACGCTCGGGGCCCTCGTGATGGGGCATCCGCTCGATTCCTGGTGGTGCGGCACGTCGCTCTCGATCGAGGAGGCACGGCGGCTGGTGCCGCACCAAAACGCGACCACGCTCCAGGTGGCGATTTCCGTCACGGCGGCCACGATGTGGATGATCGAGCATCCGGCCGAGGGGGTGAAGCTGCCCGACGACCTGCCCCACGACTACGTGCTCGGGATCGCCAAGCCCTACCTGGGCAAGTTCATCTCGGTGCAGAGCGACTGGACGCCGCTCAAGTACTATTCCAATGCCTTCCACGGCTTCAACCGGCCCGCCATCGACCCGGCCGACCCGTGGCAGTTCAAAAACTTTCTCCTCACGGACGGCGACTGAGCATGAACCAAAAAGCCCTTCTCGATCTGGCCAAGAAGCACGGCACACCCCTGTTCGTCGTGGATCACGCCGAGCTGCGGAAAAACTACGCCACCTTCAAGAAGCACTTTCCCCGGGTGCAGGCCTACTACGCCGTCAAGGTCAACAGCGACCCGGCGATCGTGCAGACCTTCTACGAGCTCGGTGGCAGCTTCGACGTGGCGAGCATGCAGGAGTTCCACACGGTCTACCAGTTCATCAAGAAGCTGCCGGCCAAGGCCCGGCAGGACTTCATCTGGGACAAGGTGATCTACGCCAACCCGATCAAGCCGATCGAGACCCTCCGCGAGCTCGACCAATACCGGCCGCTGGTCACCTACGACAACGTCGAGGAGGTGAAGAAGATCGCCAAGCACGCCCCCCAGGCGGGGCTCTGCCTCCGGCTCCAGGTACCCAACACCGGCTCGATGGTGGAGCTGTCGAGCAAGTTCGGGGCCCTGCCGGGCGAGGCGGTGGACCTGATCCAGTGCGGCCACGACCACGGCCTCGTGGTGGAGGGGCTCTCCTTCCACGTCGGCAGCCAGTGCACCAACCCCGAGAACTACGTGCAGGCGCTCCACCTCTGCGCCGGCATCTTCAACGAGGCGAAGCTGCGGGGCTTCGAGCTCAAGCTGCTCGACATCGGCGGCGGCTTCCCGGCCGCCTACGATTCGAGCGTGCCCAAGTTCGCCACGCTCGCCAAGAAGATCAACCACGAGATCGACCGGCTGTTTCCCAAGACCATCGAGATCCTGGCCGAGCCGGGCCGGTTCCTCGTGGCTTCGGCCGGCACGGCCGTCTCCAAGATCATCGGCAAGGCCACCCGCAACGGGAAGCGGTCGTATTACATCGACGACGGCGTCTACCACACCTTCTCGGGCGTGATCTTCGACCACTGCACCTACCACTTGAAGAGCTTCAAGCGGGGCACGACCGAGATCTGCGCCGTGTTCGGCCCGACCTGCGACGCCCTCGACACGATCAGCCTGGCGGAGCAGCTGCCCGAGCTCGAGATCGGCGAATACCTCTACAGCGAGAACATCGGCGCCTACTCCGCGGCGAGCTCGACCCACTTCAACGGCTTCCCGCCGGCGAAGGTCGTGCACGTCAACCGCTGACCGCCCCCGCCGGCTCGTCGCCCCGACTTCGGGAGAGAGCCTGCCTGCCAAACCAGCGGAGAGGACGGGATTCGAACCCGTGGACCAGCTTTTGACCGGTCACGTCTTTAGCAAAGACGCGCATTCGACCACTCTGCCACCTCTCCGGATCGCCGGCACCCCAGCAGCCGGCCCCGGCCGGACTTCCCTCGGACGGGGGAAAGTCGATGGCGTGGGGCGACGCTGCGGCGCCGGCAGGAATCCCCGGCGAACCGGAGAAACCTGAGCCGAGTATTCTGGACGGCCAGCCCCCGTCCCGCAAGGAGGCGGACGTGAACAGCATGCAGAACAGCCCCGGCATCAGCACGCCGCCCGCCCGCCGCGGGTGCTGCCTGGGCCTCGCGGCCGCCTGCCTGCTCGCGGGGGCGGCCGCCCCCGCCGCCGAGATGCTCGCCGCCTCGGTCTCGAGCATCACCGCCGACGAGGCCGCCCGCCACGTCGAGGCCCTCGCCGACGACGCCTTCGAGGGCCGCGAGGGGGGCACCCGGGGCGGCCAGGCGGCGGCCACCTACATCGTCGAGCAGATCACGCCCCTCGGGTTCGAACCGGCCGGCGACGCAGGCTCCTATTTCCAGCCCTTCGGAGCGGGCCTGCGGAACATCCTGGCCCTGCTCCCGGGCCGCGATCCGCAACTCGCCCGGGAGGTGGTGGTGATCGGGGCCCACTACGACCATGTCGGCTACGGCAACGAGCGGAACAGCTTCGGCCCCTTCGGCTTCGTCCACAACGGGGCCGACGACAACGCCTCCGGCGTGGCCGGCCTGATCGAGATCATGGAGGCCCTGCGACAGCTCCCCGAGCGGCCGCGGCGGTCGATCCTGATCGCCTTCTGGGACGGCGAGGAGAAGGGGCTGCTCGGCTCGAGCCACTTTCTCCGGGTGCGGCCGGAGCCGCTCGCCGGCCGGCCGCTCGTGTTCTCCGTGAACCTCGACATGATCGGCCGGCTCCGCGACGAGCGGGTCGTGGTCTACGGAGCCCGCACCGCACCCGGGCTCAGGGCCTGGCTGGCCGCCATCAACAGCGATCCAGCCACCGGCACCGGCCTCGAACTGGCCTTCGACTGGGACATCGTCGAGGACTCCGACCACTACCCCTTCATCACCGCCCGGATTCCCACGCTGATGCTCCACACGGGGCTCCACGACCAGTACCACCGGCCGAGCGACGACGTGGAACTCGTCAACTTCGCCGGTATCCCGGCGGTCTCCCGGCTGGCGCTGGCCGTCGTCACCGCCCAGGCCGACGCCCCGGAGCGGCCCGCGTTTCGCGGGGAGTCCCGCGCCGAGTCAAACGCCACGCGGCGGAGGCTCGAGGAAGGGCGGCCGCCGCAGGGGCCGTCGCAGGGCCGCTGGGGGATCGTCTCCCGCGTCGATCCGGGAGAGCCGACCACGCCGATCGTGGTGGACGTGTCCCGGGGCAGCCCGGCCGACGTGGCGGGGCTTCGAGCGGGTGATCGGATCCATGCCGTGGATGGCGAGCCATTCGCCGATCAGGCCGCGATGGTCCGGCGGCTGCAAGGGGCGGCGACATCCTGCCGCGTGGTGGCCGACCGCCGCGGCCGCCTGATGCAGCTCACGCTCGAAGCGGCTGCGGCACCTGCTGACTGACGCGGCCGGCAGCCGGCTCAGGCCGCGGGCGACGTCAGGAGGTCAGCCCGCGTCGCCCTCTTCCTAGTCATCGTCCTCGTCTTCATCCTCGTCTTCCTCGTCTTCCTCTTCCCAGTCCTCGTCTTCCTCGTCGTCAAAGTCGTCGTCTTCCTCGTCCTCGTCCTCGTCCTCTTCCTCGTCGTCCTCGTCCTCGACTTCCTCCCACTCCTCGCCCTCGTCCTCGTCGTCTTCCTCTTCGTCCTCGTCGTCGTCGAGCTCCTCGTCGTCGTCGAACTCCTCGTCCTCGTCCTCCTCGTCGTCGTCGTCGTCATCGTCATCGTCATCGTCGAGATCGTCGTCCTCATCCCGGGCGACGAGATCATGACCTGACGACCCGGGCATCCCGAAACCCATGTCGCTGCCGTCGAAGAGATCCTCGGCGGCAAGCAACTCGGGCAGCTCGCTCCACGAAAAGACCTCGGCGGTCGAAACGCTCTCATCGCCCCGGCCACGCTCAGCAATCGTCACGGCAGTTCCTCCAGGAGTCTGATCGACTTCAATATCTCTATCGGACACGCTCACTCGCCAAATCTCTACCCGATCCTCGGATCATCGTCCAATCGGCTGCACTGAAAAAACACGTGCTGCCGGCGGCTGAGGCCGGGCCCGGGCGAGCGAAAAGTGTGGCCCGTGGTCTCGCTGGTTGCAAGCCGCAGGTCGGCCGAAGTCACGATTCCGGCGGCGGCGGGTCGGCGGCGGGGCCGGCGAGGGTCTCGATCGGGGGCAGATCCTCGATTTTGGCGAGCCCGAACGCCGCCAGGAATCGGCGGGTGGTCACGTAGACGTTGGGGCGGCCCAGATCCTCGGCCCGGCCACCGATGGCGACCAAATCCCGTTCTAGCAACTGCCGGAGCATCTCCTCGCTGCCGACGCCCCTGATGGCCTCGATTTCGGCCCGGGTGACGGGCTGCCGGTAGGCCACGATCGCCAGAGTTTCGAGCGCGGCAGCCGACGTGCGGGCTGCGGCCGGATGGTCGTTGAGCCGGCGGATCCAGGGGCCGAACGCGGCTCGGGACAAGAGCTGGAACCCGCCGGCGATCTGTTCCACCCGCATCGCCATCCCGGCCTCGTCCTGCAGCCGGCGGAGTTCCCGCAAGAGCGTCCGTGCGCGGGTGCCGTCGGGCAGGCGGGCGAGCTTGGCGAGTCGGGCGGGAGACAGCGGTTCCCGCGCGAGAAACAGTGCCGCCTCGAGCCGGGCGAGTTCCGCGGTGCGAACGTGCTGGCCAGGTGGAACCACGACCGCCGGCCGGGTCGCGGCGAGCGGAAGACGCAGCCGCCACCAGCGGCGGTGTCCGCCGCCGGCCGGCGCGCGGTGCCGGAGCCCGTCGCCGGTCATCCCGACTGCCCAGGACATGCTGCCGCGATCGACCGGCGAACTCTGCCGACGGCGGGGCATGATGGTCACAGCGCGCCCGGTGCCTGATGTGGGGGCACGGCCCGGGCTGCCAGCCGATCACGCCAGGCCTCGACCTGCTGGGCCAAGGCGAGGGTGGCTTCGCCGGGATCCGTTCCCGGCGCCTGGAAGACCCGGTGCAACTGGCCGGCGGCATCCATCGCGACCCGGCAACTGGCCACGTGCGTTCCCGAAACTCCGTCGAGTGGCCGCACCTCGATTCCCACCGCCCCGAGCTCGACGAGCCGGTTGACGGCGGCCGGGCGACCGAACTGATCGGCGGCGGGCGAGGCCGGGGCCGGGGCCGTTTCAACCACTGGCGCGGCGGGGACAGGGGCCGTGACGCCGGCGGCTGGCTCCGACGTCCGCAGCCAGTCTGCCACCGGCTGCCAGAGGTGGCAGCGGGCCGCCTGCCGCACATCCGCCGGAACATGATGCGAGAACATGGCCAGACCAGGGACCACGGTCATACACACGACTAGAACACAGGCGCGAACCTTCATCGGCGGCCGAACTCCTTCCCGGGGCAGGGGCCAGAGGCTAGCGGGCGGCCCGCGACCAGGCAATCCGGAAAGGGGCGGTTCCGGCCTCAGTTTTCGCCGCTCGCCACGGGCCGCTCGTCCACCGGCCGCCCGGCCGTCTCCGGGTCGAGGTGGGCCACGCCGGCGGCGAACGTGACCGCGGTCTGCCGCCGGCCCTCGGCGACCAGGCTGCGGACGATTTGCGTCGCCATCAGTTTTTCGAGCCGCGGCCGCACCGCCTCGACTCCAACCCGGCCGGGCTCCACGCCCGTCACCGTCAGGATGTGCACCCCGAAGGGCGTGACGAACGGCGCCGACACGCCCCCCTTCGCCAGCCCGTAGGCCTGGCCGGCGAAGGCGTCCACCAGCGGCCCATCCCGGCCGATCCAGCCCAGATCACCTTCCTGCCTGCGACTCGGTCCGGCCGAGTACTGCCGGGCGGCCGCGGCGAAGGAGAGCTTGCCCTGCATGATCTCCGTGCGAATCGCGGCGGCTCGCTCCAGCAGGCCGGCCGCGAGGTCGCCGTCGCCCCCGGCCTCGGGCCGGAGCACGATGTGGCTGACCCGCAGCCTCGTGCCGTCGAGCTCCCGGCGATTCCGCTCGAAGGCTTCGGTCACGGCAGCGGCCGTGATCTGCGGCCTGACGAACTTCTCCAGGGCGATCTCGAGCCCCACCTGATCCTCGACGTCGCCGGCCGTGCGACCACTCGCGGCCAGAAAGGCCTCGTATTCGAGCCCACGGCCCTGCACCTGATCCCGGAGCCTGACCACGCCGGCGTCGATCTCCGCCCGAGTCGCCCGGATGCCGAGGCGATCGAGCTCGCCGCGGAGCAGCCGCTCGTCGATGAGCTGCTCGAGGATCACCGCCTCGGCCCGCTGCCTCTGCGGACCAGCCTGATTCGCCAGCCCGAGCCGGCGGACCACCTTGTCGAGGTCCGTCCGGCGAATGACCGCCTCGCCACAGCGGGCGATCACGTCCGCCTCATCGGCGACGGCGGGCAGCGTCGCGAGCCAAGCGACGCCAGCGACGATGTGGAAGGCCCAGCCCGTCGACCGCATCCGTTCACCGCTCCGAGGAACTTCGAGCAGAAACCGGCCACACCAGATGGCCTGGCTCCCGTCGCAAAGACTACCGCACGCCGCGGGGCTTGGCGGCCCCGCCGCCGCGGGGCCACAATCGCACAGGGGCGTCCTGATCGGGCTGCCGGAATGACCGCATCCCGCCCGTCCGCCCGCATCCCGGTGGTCCGTCACGACGATGTCCAGGATCGCGATCAGCCTGTGCGGTGAGGGCCGTGGCCATGCCACGCGGATCGCCACGCTCATCGACCGGCTCGACACCGCCCACGAGATCCTCGTCTACACCTCCGCCGACGCGCTGGCGTTTCTGCACCGCCAGCTGGGCAGCCTCCAGCCACGGGTCCGCCTCGAGGAGATTCCAGGCGTGGTGTTCCAATACACCGCCGGCCGGCTCGACGTGATGCGGTCGATCGCGGCCGGCCTCGACTACCAGGCCCGGCAACTCGGGCCCCTCGTCGATCGCCTGATCCGCGACCTCGACGCCTTCGACGCCGACCTCGCGATCACCGACTTCGAGCCGGCCCTGCCGCGGGCGGCCGGCCGGCTGGGCATCCCGCTGGTGAGCATCGACCACCAGCATTTCCTGCTGGCCTACGACCTCGACAGCCTGCCCTGGTCGCTCCAGTGGAACGCCTGGTTCATGAGCCGGGCCGTGTGGATGTATGTCACCGAGGCGGCCGACACGGTGGTCTCGGCCTTCTTCCGGCCGCCGCTGCGACGGGGCTGGGAGCATGTGGTGCAGGTGGGGCCGCTGCTCCGCCGCGAGATCCTCGCCGCCGAGCCGCGGGACGAGGGCTTCGTACTCAGTTACCTCCGCCGGCACACGCCGTTCTCAGCGGTCGAGGCGATCGCAAGCTGCGGCCTGCCCGTTCGCATCTACGGCCTCGGGGAGCGGGAGCCGCTGGGCAACTGCACCTTCCACGCGATCGACGAGCAGCGATTCGTCGCCGACCTGGCCGCCTGCCGCTGCCTGGTGTCCGCGGCCGGCAACCAGCTGATCGGTGAGTCACTGCAGCTCGGCAAGCCGATGCTCGTCCTCCCGGAGAAGGCTCATTCCGAGCAGCTGATGAACAGCCACTTCCTGGCGGCGATGGGCTGCGGCGAGTTCGAACTGCTCGAGCAGGTCACGCCGGAGCGGGTGCGGGGATTCCTGGGGCGGCTCGACGAACTCGCCCCCGCGCTCGCGGCGTTGACGGGACGGATGGACGGCACCGACGACGTCCTGCGGGTGATCGAGCACCGCCTCAGCCAGCGGCGGCAGGCGTTGGCGACGGCCGGTCCGTGAGGGCCGCGACGAGTGCCGGAAGCAGGGCCCGCAGCGCCCGACCGCGATGGCTGATCAGGCTCTTCACTGCCGGAGCCAGCTCGCCGAAGGTGCGGTGATACTCCGGCACGATGAACAAGGGGTCGTAGCCGAAGCCACCGGCCCCCGCCGGCTCCTCCCCGATCAGCCCGCCGCAGCTGCCCGCCGCCACGGCCACGATCCGACCGGCCGGGTCGGCGAGCGCGGCATGACAGGCGTACCAAGCCGCCCGCTCCCCGGCCCTGCGGCCGGAGAGCCGCTCGAGCAACAGCGCATTGTTGCGGGCATCGGTCAACCCGCGGGGCTCACCGGTGACCGCCCCGGAGAAGCGGGCCGAATGGACCCCGGGCGCGCCGCCGAGCGCCGGCACGACCAGGCCGCTGTCTTCGGCCAGTACCCAGCGGCCGAGCGCCCTCGCCTGCGCGGTGGCCTTGAGGGCCGCATTGGCGGCGAAGGTCTCACCGGTCTCCTCCACATCCACCGCCGCGGGCAGGCCGGCCAGCGACTCGCAGCCGATGCCGAAGGGAGATAAGAGAGCGACGAGTTCGCGGACCTTGCCGGCGTTGGTGGTGCCGAGAACGAGCGGCTGACGCATAAGCGGGGGCCGGTGGGCACGGGGGCGGGGACAGGGTCGCCGGCGGCGAACCGTTGCCATCCTACCGCCGGCCGGCGGGCCGCCGCGGCACGTCGATCGGCTTGGGCTGGACGTCGAGCAGGATCCCGCCAAAGGCCCGGGGCATCACCTGGCCGCGGGCAAACGCCGCCTGGTCGGGACCGAGCCCCTTCACGATCCGTGCGATTTCCGGATGCGGCTCCGGCCGGCCGGCTGCCGTGGGCACCGCCAACTGGTCGATGGCTCCCACGCAGACGATGCTCGAATCGCGGTCGTGAAACTCCCAGGCCTGCCAACCGGCCCGCCGCAGGGCCTCGGTGAGCCGGTGGGCGTTGTCGGCCGCCTCGACGAGCCGGCTCTCCCGCTCGACGCCCCGGACCTGCGGATCCCGCCAGCCGCTTCCCTTGAGCGCGGCGAGAAACCGGTTCATGTCCACGAGACCGCTGGTCGCGGGGGGCGGCTCCGCCCCGCCGGTCGCGAAGCTGCCCGAGCCGGTGAAGGTGGCCACCCGCACGGTATAGCGACCCGGGCAGTCGAGCAGGCTGTGAGCGACGTCGGCGTTCATCGCCAGCACGAAGTCATCGACTTCCTGGCGGGCGAAGTAGTCGGCGGGGAGCAGCGGGTTGGGAATCAACAGGGCCGCGTGCAAGGGCGGCCTGTCCCCCGACCCGGCCGGCTGCCGATTGGCCTGGAGGAAGTCGGCGACGAGCCGGTTCTTGGCGGCCGGGCCACCGAGCGACTCGGGGCGGAGCCCCTTGACGGCCTGGAGCGCCTTCTGGCCCCGTGGATCCTCGAACGAGGCGAAGTCGCCCACGAGCACTGCGACCTCGATCACCCGTTCCGCATTGGCATACCGCATCCGCTTGGGCGAACCGTCGGGATTGAGGCCGATGCCCGCCTGCTCGCCGGTGTAGTCGAAGGCCTGCTCGTGGGTGTGGGCCTTGAGGCGGTGCTTGGTGCGCAACTCGTTGACCAGCCGGCGGGCGTCGTCGCGGGCGGCCTCACCGCGGAAGGTCGTGGCCAGGATCAGCCAGGGGCCGTCCTTCTCGGCCAGCGGGTGCATGGCTTCGGGATTCGCATCGGCCGCCGAGAACCAGGCCGTGGGCAGCCAGCCCTGGCCGCACGCGGAGGGTGCGGCGACCGCGGCGACCAGCGGCACGACGAGCGACAGGGACAGACGACGGATGGCAGGGAGGTTCACCTGGCAGGCTCCGGCAAAGTCGCAAATGAGGGCGGTCGATGATCCGCCACCGACGGATCCCGCGCACTACCGGCGGCACGGTAGCGAGCGGGTGATCCGGATGCCAGACTGATCGGCGGCCTGGAAAGCCCCGCGACGAGCGGCGGCGGGGCGGACGGCGAAACGCACGGGCGACGGGAGAACCGCGGCAAGATGGAGAACTACGCACTGCGGCACAGTCGCTGGCTCCCGCTCGCGCTGGTCGTCGCCTGGGCCGCAACGCTCGGCCTGCCGCCGGTGCTGCTGGCCCGCTGGCGGTCGGAGCGACTTGTCCAGCTGTCCGATCCAGCGGTCCAGGCAGAGTGGACCGAGTTTCGCGAAGCGATGAAGAAGCAGACCGACCGCTCGGGTCCGGTGCAGCGGAAGGTGCCCAAGAGTGCGGAGCCGCCGGAACTCGTCTGGCTGCGGGACTACTTCTGGCTGGCCGTAGCCGCCTGGGTCGTGCTGGCGGGCGTGTTGGGGGCGTTTCTCGCCCTCGCGGTCTTGGGCGTGGCCCGCAGCCCCCGACCGGCTAACGGCCCAGGATCAGCCGGGCCGTCAGGGCGACCACGAAAAACAACACCAGCGTGATGGCCACGACACCGACGAGCGAAAACACGCACTGCCTCCAGACCAAGGGCGGTCGCCGGGGCATGGCCTTCCATGCCTCGCGAGCATCGATGGTAGACGCCGGTCTGCGGCCGAACAAGGCGAATGCCGCCCCGCCGGACCCGCCTCCGCTCAGGAGCCCGACGCCCGGCGGAACGTGTCTTCCGAGACCACCATCCGCGCCGTGCGGCCCAGGTCCTCGCGGGTGCGCCGCTGGCCGACGGAGTGCCACGGCGTGACGTCGGCCAGCTCGGGCATGATCTCCAGGATCTGCTCGACGAGCATCGTCACCATCCGGGCCACCCCCGGATCGCGGGCCCGATCCCGGATCGCAGCGACCGTCTTCATGAGTTTCACCATCCGCGACCGCGCCAGCACCGGCCCTGACAACTGGCCGTCGCCCTCGACGAGCAGCTCGGCCACTGGCACTTCCAGCACCTCTTGCCACCGCAGCAGTTCCGAAAGTCGCAGGTCGCTGCCGGGCTGCTCCTGGCGACGCACCACCGGCAGGGGCATTCCCAGCCGCCGGGCCACGTTGCGGAGCGTCACGCCCTGCTGCTGCCGCACTTCCGCGATCCGGTGCAGCCCGCCCGCCCGCGGTTCCGCCACCGCCAAGCCGTCGGCGGCCGCTCGCGCCAGATCGGAGTGGCCGCTGTCGGCCAAGGCCAGCGGATCGGTGAACGAGTCGCCCAGGTCGTCGAAATCATCGCGGCAGTCACGATCGCAGTCCACGGTCGCCATGGCTCATTCACTCCTTGTCGGAAACTCCGCCGGCCAGCGACCACCCCGGGCTCCGCGCGCACCGGGAGCGGTGTCGGGCGGGTGGGGGAAGACGCGAACCGGAGATGGTCGTCGAATCGCGTGTCGGCCTGTCGCGCGGGCGATGCCTTGCCAGATCATCCGCTCGAACAAGCGTACGTGCCGCGGCAAGCCGTCGCGGGAATCACGGCCGCGGGGCTCGTGTTTCCGGCTGCGACTCCTTGTCGCGGCAGGAGGAGATACGCGACCAGTCCTGAAATCGTTCGCGCGGTCCGATTTTAATTCGCCGCCGCGGGCCCGAAGCGGGACCACGGTCTGCTAATCTGGCGAGATTTGCAGGAGCCGAGCCCCATGACCGAGCCCCCCGCCAACCCGACCGGCCGCCATGCGGGCTGCCCCGGTGGGGCCGCCTGGGCCCCCGTCCCGCTCGGGCTCGTGGAGGCGACCGGCGGGGATGCCGTGCGGTTCATCGACAACTTCACCACCGCCGCCGTCGCGCGGCTCGGCCCCGGGGGTGGCAGCGAGGCTTTCTTCACCGACGCCCGGGGGCAGGTGCTGGTGCTGGCGACGATGCTCCGCACCGAGACCGGCTTGCTCATGATCACCCCGCCAGGCCTGGCCGGCATGCTCCGCGACCATCTCGAGCACTACCACATCCGCGAGGCGGTCGACCTGCGGGACGCCTCCGCGGAGTTGGCCGGCTTCCTGGTGGCGGGGCCGGCGGCCGCCGCCACGGTCGAGCGGCTGTCGGGCACGGCCCCGCCGGTCGAGCCGCTGGCCCACGGGCAGGCTCTGATCGGCGCCGCCGCCGTGCGACTCGTCCGAGTCGCCGGTCAGGCAGCCGAGGGCTACTGGATCCTGGCGCGGGCGGCCGAGGCGGCGGCGATCGCCGAGCGGCTCGCCGCCACGGCTGTGCCACCGCTCGGGCAGGCCGAACTCGAGTCGCTGCGAATCGCGGCCCGCTATCCGTCCGCCGCCGACATCCCGGCCAAGACCCTGCCGCAGGAGCTGGGGCGAGACGCCCGGGCGATCTCGTTCACCAAGGGCTGCTATCTCGGTCAGGAAACAGTGGCCCGGCTCGACGCGCTGGGGCACGTCAACCGCAGGCTCGTGCTCCTGGCGATCGATTCGGTCGAGCCGCCGCGGGTGCCGACGACGGTGCGGTCCGGCGGCATCGAGGTGGGCACGCTCACCTCGGCCTGCCGCGGGCCGCTGGGCGACGGCTCGCTGGGGCTGGGGCTCGTGCAGGTCAAGGCACTCGCCGCCGGAGGTCTCGACGTGGGGGGCGCCGCCGCGCGGGTGATCGAAGACCGGCCGCCATCCGAGCGAGGCCTGTCATGACCGGACAGCCGGCCGATGATCGCATCCTGTTCACCGCGCGGCGGTTTCACGTGGCGCGGGTCCCGCAGCCCTGCGCCGACGGCAGCACCCGCGACCGCGAGGTCGTGATCCATCCGGGCAGCGTGGTGGTCGTGCCGCTGGTGTCGGCCGACGCGGTCTGCCTGGTGGAGGTCGTCCGGGTGGCAGTGGGGCAGACGCTCCTGGAGCTCCCGGCCGGCACGCTCGACCGCGACGAACCGCCGCTGGCGACGGCGGCCCGCGAGCTGGCCGAGGAGACCGGCTACCGGGCCGGCCGGCTCGAGCCGGTCGGCGAGTTCTGGATGTCGCCGGGCATCCTTCGAGAGCGAATGCACCTGTTCGTGGCCCGCGACCTGACCGCGGGGGAGCAGGCCCTCGAGCCCGGTGAACTGATCCGGCCCCGGGTGGTGACCTGGCAGGAGGCGGTGGCGATGTGCCTCGACGGCCGGATCAGCGACGCCAAGAGCGTCGCCGGAATCCTGCTGGTCGATGCCCGCCGCCGCGGCTCAGCCGGCGGGTGACCCGGACGGGTCGGCGGGAACGACCGGCTGGCGTTCGAGCAGGAACAGCACGCCGCCGACCAAGCCGGCGATCACCGTGCACACGCCCCACAACAGCCCGATCGCGACCCCGGCCTCGGACGACACGCCGTAGCCGCGGAGCAGATACTCGAGCGCGTTCTCACGGACCCCGAAGCCTCCGATGCTGATCGGCAGCACCATCGCCAGCGCCACCAGCGGCACGACCGACAACCAGACCAGCGCCGGCTGCACCACGCCCAAAGCCCGGGCGACGAGCACCACCGCCGCCACGCCGGCGAGCTGCACCACGAAACTCCAGCCCACCGCCGCCATCACGAGGCTAGGCCGCTGACGGTAGGGGAGCAGCCGGCCGACGAACTCGCGGGCTCGACCGCCCTCCGGCAGCAGCCCGTGGATCCGGTCCAGCACCGCGAGCCCCAGCCAGAAGGCGGCCAGCACGGCCACCAGCAGACCGCCGAAGACGGCGACGATCGCCGGAGTGCCCAGCCTGTTGTTCTTCGCCACGACCGCCGTGCCCACGAGCACGCCCAAGGCCGAGAGCCCCGTCAGACGGTCGGCCAGCACCGAGCAGCCGGCGAGGAGCCGCAGCCGGGTCGAACTGCCGACTCGGACCGCCTTGACCACGTCGCCGCCGATGCTCGACGGCAGGCAGAGGCTGAAGAACATGCCCTCGAAGAATCGCCGCACGAAGAACCGGTTCGGAAAATCGAAGCCCAGCGGTCGGGCCAGCGCCGCCCAGCGGATCCCCGCCACCGCCTGCCCGGCCAGCGTGACCGCCAGCGCCGCGAGCCACCAGGGCCAATCCGCCTCCGCGAGCAACTCGCGGAACCGGTTCCAGTCGGTGCCCCGGCCATCCTTGCCGCCCCCCCCGGTGATCGCCCAGGTCATCAGCCCGACGGTCACCCCCACGCGCACGAGCAGGCTCAGCCAGGCGGTGAGCCTGCGAGCGGGCCGGGGTGACTCGGGGGCCGTGGTCATGCGGCGTGAAAAGACGGACGAGGGATTCGCAGGCCGGGTACCCTACCCGAAACCGGCCCTTGGCCCCCAGACGACATGCGCGGCCTTTTTTCAATCCACGCGCTCACCGGAGGAATCGCCGCCTGGCCCTGGGCCGAGGCCGCCGTGACCCTGTTCGGCTTCGCCTGGGGGGCGATGTTCGGCAGCTTCATCAACGTCGTTGTCCACCGCCTGCCGTTGGGCGAGTCGCTGTCGCGGCATCGCTCCCGCTGCCCGCGGTGCGGGGCGGCCATCCGGGCGACCGACAACGTGCCCGTGCTCGGCTGGCTGCGGCTGGGGGGCAGGTGCCGCGACTGCGGCGCGGTCATCGCCGCCCGCTACCCGCTCGTCGAGGCAGGCTGCGGCACGATCGGAATGCTGCTCGCCTGGGCCGAACTTGCCGCCGGCGGACGGTGGCTCCCGCGGGGCGACGGGGGATTTCCCCAGGGCATCGACCGGCTGCTCCGGGGCGACTGGAGCCTGCTGCTCGCCTGCCTCGTCCACGTCGCGGTGGCCCTGGGCATCGTGACCTGGAGCCTGCTCGACCTCGCCGGCTGGAAGCCCAAGCGGTCGTGGGCCTGGGTGCCGATCCTGGCCGCGACGACGATCGTCTCGCTCGTGCCTGCGATCGGCCCCGGCGGCGTGCTGCCGGGCGGCGGCGATTGGCCCGCGACGCCGCCGAGCGTGCAGGCCTTGGTCGCGAGTTTGGCCGGAATCGCCTGGGGCGGGCTGTTGGGCCGGGCCGCGACGAGCAGCGGGATCCGACTCGGGCTGCCGCTGCTGGGAAGTGTCCTCGGGTGGCAGGCTGTGACGGTCGTGGCGGCCGTGACGGCGCTGGGCTGGCGGACGGTCGCGGCGTGGCGGGCCGTGCCATCCGCCGCGGCCGGTCTGTTCTTGGCCGCTGCTGGAACCCTGGGCCTCGCGTTTCAGCAGCCGATCCATGCCGGCGTGACCGCCGCCTTGGCGGTCATCCTTCCCGACGGATCGCCGTCCTCGGGGGCGACTCCGGCCGGCGCTCTCGGGCACGAACCGGGATTCATACCATTCTCATGGAAAAGCGGATGGGCGGCGTTAAGATGGGGTGCATCGGTTCCGCATGGACAAATCTCATGTCGTTCCCCTCACCGATTCTGCCGGCGGGTTCCGGGCGACCAGCCCCTTCCGCGGCGGCTCCTCCCTTGCCGCCTCAGGCCTCCGCGCCGCCGGACGACGAGGGTTTGGTCGCGGGCTTGAAGCGGCGGATCGTCAGTTGGGCGGGCGATCTTCGCTCGCCGGAAGAGTGGGGGCCGTGGGCCACGATCCTGGTGCTGACGGCCGGGCTGATATACAGCTACGGCCCGTCGCTCGTGGCGCTGCCCTCGACGTGGAACAACCCGCAATACCAGCACGGCTGGGTCGTGCCCTTGCTGTCCGCGGTGCTCCTGCTCTGGTGGCGGCGGCCGCTCACGGCGATCACGCCCTCGGCCCGGCTCGCCGGGCTCGCGCTCTTGGCGGCGAGCCTCGTCGTCCGGCTCTCGTTCGCCTACTTCCGCGTCAAGACGTTCGACATGTACACGTTCGTGCCGGCACTGGCGGGCGTGTTTCTGATGGCCGGCGGCTGGGGCGTGTTCCGCTGGGCCTGGGTGCCGATCGCCTTGTTGATCTTCATGTATCCGCTGCCGGAAGGGCACCAGCGGTACCTCACCGGCCCGCTCCAGACGTTCAATACGGTGGTGGCCACGTTCCTGCTCCAGACGCTCGGCTTCGATGCCTTCCGCGATGGCAACCTGATCCGCCTGGGCGCCGACCATGTGATGAACGTGGTCGATGCTTGCGCGGGTCTGAAGATGCTCACGATCTTCGTCTGGCTGGCGGCGGTGGTGATCGCCGTGGCGGGTCTGCAATGGTGGGAAAACCTGCTGATCGGCATCAGCGCCATCCCGATCGCGATCCTGGCCAACACCCTGCGGATCACGACGGCGGGGATGCTCTACTCGATTTCCCCGGACATGGCCGAAGGGTTCCACGACAGCACTCCGGCGGCCGTGCTGATGATGGGCGTGGCCGTGGGGTTGATCCTGCTGGAAATGAAACTGCTGTCCTACGTGATCGTGACCGACGAGTTCACACCGGCACGCGTGCCTGCCCCCTCTTCGGCAGGGTCCAGGCCGGCCGCGGTGGCAGCCGGTCCGCGAGCGGGCGGTTTTCCGCTGATTCCCGGGGCCAACCGTGCCGGAGGGAATCCCGGCACCGACCGCACAATGAGGTAAACTTGCGGGTTCTCCAGTTGAACAGATGAACCACGCAGCCACCGGCGGTCGGCGTCCTGCAGGACGGGCGACCCCGGGCATGGAGGCGACCGCACACGGAAACCATGAGCGACCAGCATCACGCAACCACGGACGGCGCAGGGCCGGCGGTGAGCCCCGGGACGGCCTCGTTAGACCCCCGCGCCGGCATGCTCGCCCCGATCCGCGAGACCGACCTGCTCGTGCCCGCGGGCGGCTCGTACTTTCCCGGTTCGCCGGCAGCCGGCAGCGACCCGCTCGCGGGTGGCCTCGACTATCGGCGGGTCTGGCATGCGTTTCGGCGGCGGTGGATCCCCGCCACCGTCGTGGCCCTCACGCTGGCGTCGATCGCCGGCGCCCTGACGTTCCTGTTTCTTCCGCAAGGCTACGAGGCGGTCGCCTGGCTTCGGGTCCGCGACAAGTCGGGCATGTTCGGGGCGGGCATGGGCCGCGACAACGCCGAATACGAGGCCTACCGCAAAACTCAGGTGCAGCTGATCAAGAGCCCGCTGGTGCTGATGGCCGCCCTGCGCCGGCCCGGGATCAACGGCCTCGGCACGCTCCAGGGCGAGGAGGACAAGGTCGGCTACCTGGTGCGGAACGTGCAGGTCTCGGCCCCGATGGAGTCGGAAGTGCTCCAGGTGCGGCTCCGAGGCGAGAGTCCCCAGGAGATCACCGCGATCGTCAATGCCGTGACCAACGCCTACCTCACCGACGTGGTCAACAAAGAGAAGGCCGAACGGCTCTCGCGGCGGGACGCGCTGGAGAAGAAATACAAGGAGAACATGGCGGAGATCCGCAGCCGCCTCGACACCTATCACGACCTCGCCAAGACCTTGGGCACGACCGACAGCGCCGAAGTGGCCACGCAGCGGGCGCTCCTGCTCGATCACCTGGGCACCCTGCGGGCCCAGCAGACCCAGCTCCAGCGGGACATCGCCATGATCGACGGCGAGTTGGCGGTGATGGATGCCAAGGAGCGGGGCGAGATCACCCTCGAGCAGTCGGTGCCGGAGGAGATGGTCGACGCGATGGTCATCCGCGACCCGCAGTTCGCAGAGCTTCGCGACCGGCTGGCCGGGATCGAGGAAGCGATCGTGTACCAGGCCCAGCGGAGCGCCCGCGGCAGCAACGACCCGGCCGTCAAGAAGCTGGAGAGCATGCGGGACAGCATGCTGGAACGGATGGAGGAGCGGCGGGAGGAGCTCAAGCCTCAGATCATTACCCAGCTCTCGATGGACGCCGCCGGCCGGCGAACAGGGGCCGCGGCCGAAAGCCCCGTGGTGCTGCGGCTGCGGCGGGAGATTCTGGCCCGGCAGCTGGACGAGGCCTCGAAGGACTTCGACCGGGTGGCCGACGAGGTGAAGCAGCTCGGCCAGGCGAACGCCGACCTGATGGCCCGCCGGCAGGAAATCGAGCAGCTCTCGAAGGTCACCGACGAGATGGGCATGCGGCTCAACGCCACCGAGCTCGACATCTCGATGCCCAACCGCGTCGAGCTGATCGAGGAGGCGAGTGTTCCCGAGGGCAGCGACAAGCTGTTCCGAACGATGCTCACCGCCCTGGCCGCCGGCGCCGGTCTCGTGCTCGGCGGCGGGGCTGTCGTGGCGCTCGAGTATCTCCGCGACCGGCTCAGCACCTCCGAGGAGGTGCCGCAGCGGGTCGGGCTGCGGGTGATCGGGACGGTGCCGCGGATTACCCGGCGGACCAACCCCGGCACCGTCGCCGAGCGAGTGGACGGCGTGCGGGCAGTGCTCTCGCAGACCGGCCGCGAAGCCCCGCAGGTGATCCTCGTGACCAGCGCGGTCGAGCACGAAGGCAAGACCACGTTCGCCTCCCAGCTCGCCGCGAGCCTGGCCCGGGCGGGCAAGCGGACGCTCCTGCTCGACGGCGACCTGCGGCATCCCAACGTCCACCTGGCCCTCGGCCTCGACCTGCGGGTCGGTCTCCCCGAACTGCTCAGGGGCGAGATCGTCAACGATGAGGCGGTGCAACCCACGGGGGTCGAAGGGCTGTTCGCGGTGACCGGCGGCGCCTGCGACTATGCGGCGATCACGGCCCTCTCCCGAACGGTGACGGCGCAGATCCTGGCGGGCTTCCGCGAGTCGTTCGACCACGTGGTCATCGACGCGGGGCCCGTGCTGGCCTTCGCCGACGTGCTCCTGCTCGGCCAATCGAGCGATGTCGCGATCGTGGCCACCATGCGGGATGTCAGCCGAGTGCCGCAGGTGACGGCGGCGGTCGACAAGCTCCGCTCGGTCGGGGTCCGGGTGCTCGGGGCGGTGGTCAACGGGGTCGATGACACGGCGGCCCGACGCGGCTATGCCTCGCCGATGCCGGCTTGAGCCGGCCGACGCCCGGCCGGGGCGTCGATGCGACAGGATCCACGTGACGTGAGTTGAACGGGGGAACGCGACGGTGACGAAATCCGGGATGCAGCTTGCGATGCTCGGCGCGGCCGTCGCGCTCGTGGCGGTGGCCACTGCGGTGCAGGGCCGCTGGACCGAGCGCTGGGTGCCGATTTCCCGCGATCAGGTCGAAAAGGCTGCCCAGCTGCTCGAGTCGCGATTTCCGGAGCGGTTCGGCGAGTGGGAGGTGGAGCGGGAGTTGGAGAGCGATCCCAAGGAGCTGGCGGCGGCCGGCGCGGTCGGTCACATCTCGCGGCTCTACCGCAACACGCGGACGAAGTCGCGGGTGTCCGCCTTCGTCGTCTGCGCCCTGCCGTATGACGCCTCGGCCCACACGCCCGACCGCTGCTATCCCGGCGCCGGCTTCACGATCGGCGAGAGCGAGCACCGGGTGAAGGTGCCGATCGGCGAGGACCGCCAGGCCGAGGTGCTGACCGGCACGTTCCAGAAGTCGGGGCAGACGCTCCGGATCTTCTGGACTTACGGGATCGGGGGGGCCGGCGGCGACGGCCGAATCGACTGGGTCGCGCCCCAGTTGCCGCGGATCGCGCTCAGCGGCGAGCCGTCGGTGTACAAGCTGTACGCGATCGCGGACCAGACCAGGATCGGAACCTCCCAGTCGATGCTCGACTGCGAGAACTTCATCGCCCAGCTGGCGCCGGCCCTCGACTCGGCCTTGGCGGGAGGTGATACTCCGGCCCCGAGCGATCCCGCGGCCGAGCCGACCGAGGCTCTCCGGCCCGCTGCGACGGATGCGGCGGCGATCGACTGACCCTTCTGCTCCGACTTTTTCCCTCGCGGAACCAGCCATGTCGCGTCTCTCGAAGCGTGCCCTCGTCACCGGCATCACCGGCCAAGACGGCTCCTATCTGGCCGAACTGCTGCTCGACAAGGGCTACGAGGTGCACGGGCTCGTGCGCCGATCGAGCACCTTCGGCACGCAGCGCATCGAGCACCTCTACCGCGACATCCACGAGGTCGAGCGGCCGTTCGTGCTCCACCACGGCGACATGGCCGACGGCAACGGACTGGCCCGGCTGATTCGCGAGATCCGCCCGACCGAGGTCTACAACCTCGCCGCCCAGAGCCATGTCCGCGTCAGCTTCGACCAGCCCACCTACACGGCCGACGTGACCGCCGTCGGGGTGCTGCGGCTGCTGGAGGCGATCCGCGACTTCCAGGACGCCGTCGGCTACCAAATCCGCTTCTACCAGGCCTCGTCGTCGGAGATGTATGGCAAGGTCGTGGAGACCCCACAGCGGGAATCGACCCCCTTCTATCCCCGCAGCCCCTACGGCGTGGCCAAGCTCTATGCCCACTGGATCACGGTCAACTACCGGGAGAGCTACGGCCTGCACGCATCCTGCGGCATTCTCTTCAATCACGAGAGCCCCCGCCGCGGCGAGACCTTCGTGACGCGGAAGATCACTCGGGCCGTTTCCCGGATCAAGCTTGGGCTGCAGAAGAAGCTCTACCTCGGGAACCTCGACGCCCGGCGCGACTGGGGCTTCGCGGGCGATTACGTCGAGGCGATGTGGCTGATGCTCCAGCAGGAAGAGCCCGACGACTACGTCGTCTCCACCGACGAGACCTTCTCGGTGCGCGAGTTCTGCGAGAAGGCTTTCGGACGGCTGGATCTCGACTACCGGGATTTCGTCGAGGTCGATCCGCGGTACTTCCGCCCGGCCGAGGTGGACCTGCTGCTCGGCTGCTCGGACAAGGCCCGGGCGAAGCTCGGCTGGAAGCCACGAGTCTCCTTCGACGAACTGGTGGCTCTGATGGTCGATGCCGACATGGAACTCGCCCTCCGCGAGCAGGTGCTCCGCGACGCCGGCCATGCCGCCGGCCTGCCGCAGCGGTGACCCTTCTCCACCTCGCGGGCACCAGGCTCCCTTCATGATCGACCTCGCGACCAAGCGGATCGTCGTCACCGGCGGGGCGGGCTTCCTCGGGCAATCGGTCTGCCGGCGGCTGACCGAGCGGGGCGTTTCGCCCGAGCGGATCTTCGTGCCGCGGCGCCGCGATTTCGACCTCACGATCGAGGCCGACGTGGCCCGGCTGTACGAGACGGCCCGGCCCGACGTGGTGATCCACCTGGCCGCCGAAGTGGGCGGCATCGGGGCGAACATGGCCCATCCCGGCCGGTTCTTCTACGCCAACATGGCGATGGGGCTCCACTTGGTCGAGCACGCCCGCCGCCGGGGCCTGGAAAAGTTCGTCCACACCGGCACGGTCTGCGCCTACCCCAAGCACGCGCCGATCCCGTTCCGCGAGGACGACATCTGGAACGGCTATCCGGAGGAGACCAACGCTCCCTATGGCGTGGCCAAGAAGGCCGTGTTCGTGATGCTCGACGGATACCGCCGCGAATACGGGCTCCGCTCGGCCGTGGTGGTTCCGGTCAACCTCTATGGACCGCGGGACAACTTCGATCCGGCCTCGAGCCACGTGATCCCGGCCCTGATCCGCAAGTGCGAGGAGGCCCGCCGGGCCGACGCTGCCGAGGTCGTCTGCTGGGGCACGGGCTCGGCCACCCGTGAGTTTCTCCACGTGGACGACGCGGCCGAGGGAATCGTGCGGGCGGCGGAGGTGATGGACGAGCCGCTGCCCATCAACCTCGGCGGCGGCCGGGAGATCGCGATCCGCGATCTCGTGACGAGGATCGCCCAAGCCTGCGACTACACGGGCCGGATCGTGTGGGACACGACCAAGCCCGACGGCCAGCCTCGCCGGGGACTCGACATCTCGCGGGCCAGGGAGCTGCTCGGGTGGGAGCCCCACCAGGATTTCGACGCCGGGCTGGCGGCGACCGTCGCCTGGTGGCGGGCCCACGGCGGCTGACCCGCGCAGTCAACTCTCCTGCACCGGCAGGATGCCGCCGTGGCCGAGTAAAAACTTCCGCGTGCCGGCCGGGCCGTCGAACGTGACAGTGCCCACCGAGCGGGTGCCCACGCCGCTGATCTTCACGAGCACGCCCTCGCCGTATTCGGCGTGCCGGACCCGCTGGCCCGGCTCGAAGTGATGCTCGACCGGCTGGATGCCGGCCTGCCCCATCGCCCAGGTCGCGAGATCGGTGGCCCGGCCGAGCGACCGATCGCGACGCTTCTGTCCCGAGTCGCGGGCGGGGGCCGCCTCACCGGCTTCCGCCTGCGACTCCTCGGTCTCGAGCGTCAGGCCGTCGGGCCGGAAGACCTTGAGCCGCGGCGCGGCGGCCGCGCCGTCGTGCAGGAAGTCGGCGAACTCGTCGGCCGCGGCCCGGGCGGCCTCGCCGAAGGGATCGAAGACCGGCCGGGGGCCGGCGGCGGGCGCCTCGTCGCCCGTGACCACGGTCTCGCTGCCGGTCATCTCGGCCAGGAACATGCTGGGTACCGAAATCCGCCGCTTGCCCCGGTAGTCCCGCATCCGGGCGCAGCTGGCATGCAGCTCCGCGCGGGCCCGGGTGATGCCCACGAAGACCAGCCGCCGCTCCTCCTCGAGCTGGTCCGGGCTGTCGAGGCTCCGCTCGTGCGGCAGGATGCCGTCCTCCATCGCCACCAGGTAGACGACCGGAAACTCCAGGCCCTTGGCGGCGTGAAACGTCATCAAGGCGGCCCGATCCGCCCCGGCATCCCAGGCGTCGGCGTCGGCGACGAGCGCCGTCGTTTCCAGGAAACCGCCGAGCGGGTCGGTCTCGCCGCCGGCCGCCGCCGGGTCGGCGGCGAACGAGTCGTCGAACTGGCGGGCCGCCGTCACGAGTTCTTCCACGTTCGCCAGCCGCTCCTGGCCCTCCTCGTCGTCCTCCGACTCGTCCTGGAGCTGGCGGCGGTAGCCCGTCCGGTCGAGCACGCTCTCGAGCAAGGCGGCCACGCTCGGCTCCCGGCCGGCCGTCTCGCCGAGCGCCGCATGCAGCCGGGCGAAGGCGGGCAGCTCGCGGGCGGCCTTCTTGGGCATCCCCGGAATCCGGTCGGCCACCGCGGCGGCCGCCAGCCGGGAGAGGCCGTGGTCCTCCGCCCAGGCGGCGAGCCGCTCGAGCGACTGCCGGCCGACGCCCCGGGACGGCACGTTGACGACCCTGAGGAAGGCCTCGTCGTCCCGCGGGTTTCGCAGGAGCCGCAGCCAGGCCACCACGTCGCGGATCTCGCGCCGCTTGAAGAACTCGAGCCCCCGCACGAGCTGATAGGGCACGCCAGCCGTCCGCAGCGCGATCTCGAGCGAGCGTGACAAGGCGGCGGTCCGAAACAGGATGGCGTGATCCCGCGGCGTGCGCCGCCCCTCCCGGACCGCGGCGGCGATCTCCGCGGCGATCCGCTCGGCCTCGTCCTGCCCCGAGGCATCGAGCACGATCCGGACCCGCTCGCCCGGCTCGGCAGAGGTCACCAGCCGCTTCGGCTTGCGGCGGGAGTTGTGGGCGATCAACCGGTCGGCCGTGCCCAGGATGTTGGCCGTGCTGCGGTAGTTGTGCTCGAGCTTCACGACCCGGGCCGTGGGATAGTCCCGCTCGAACTCCAGGATGTTGCGGATGCTCGCCCCGCGCCAGCCGTAGATCGCCTGGTCGGGATCGCCCGTTACGGCGAGATTCGGGTGGTCGATCGAGAGGCCGCGGACGATCGCATATTGGACCGCGTTGGTGTCCTGGTACTCATCGACCAGGATGAAGCGATGGCGGGCGTCGAGCGTGGCTCGCAGCTCGGGATCCTCGGCCAGCAGCCGGGCCATGTGGACGAGCAGGTCGTCGAAGTCGACGGCGTTGGCCGCCAAAAGCAGCTCCTGGTAGACCGGCCACAACTTGCGGGCCACCTCGTCGGCCGGCCGTCCCCAGCCGGGCTCGAACGACTCGGGCGTGAGCAGGTCGTTCTTGGCCCGGGAGATCACCCCCGCGATCCGATCGATCGGCGTGTGGGAGAGGGTGAGCCCGAGCTTTTTGACGGCCCGCTTGAGGACGGCCGCCGCGTCGTCGGGGTCGAAGATCGAGTAGTCGCTCGTCAGGCCGACCTGCCGGGCATGTCGCCGCAGCAGCCGGGCGGCGAACCGGTGAAACGTCCCCATCTCGACCGGCTGCGGCCCGACGAGCTCGGCGACCCGGCGGCGCATCTCGTCGGCGGCCTTGTTGGTGAAGGTGAGCGCCACGATCGAGGCGGCGGGCACCCCGGCGGCGATCAGGTTGGCCACGCGATGGGTGACCACCCGGGTCTTGCCGCTACCAGGCCCTGCCAGCACCAACAGCGGCCCCTCGACGTGGGCGGCGGCCGCACGCTGGGCGTCGTTCAAGCGGTCGAGAAATGATTCCGGCACGGCGTCTTTCCCGCGAAAACAGGGAGGCTGGGCAACCCGGCGACGGTGCCGGCAGGGTCGTGGTGCCCCCGGCGGTGCGTAGTCGGTTTTGCGAGGCTTTGATTATATTCCCGCAGCAGCTTGACCGGCGGACACTGGACGCCGGCACGCCCCGCCATTCATCACACCAGTCGCACGGGAGGGACCCCATGCCTCGGATTCCGTACAAAGACCTGATGCAGTCCGACGAGATGGCCGAAAAGCTCGAGATGAGCACGGCCGAGATCGGTCTTTCCGTCAGGACCACCAACTGCCTCGAGGAACGGGGCATTTTCACGGTTCACGACCTGCTCAACTGCACGCGGGCCGACCTGCTCTCCATCTCCAACTTCGGTGAGAAGACGCTCGAAGAGGTCTACAAGGCGCTGGAAAAGATCGGTTTCTTCCGCACGGCGAACCCCGGCGACGGGGATGCCTGTCGGCCGGTCTCGACCGCGCCATAGGCCGGCACGGCCCGCCTCGGCGGGCGAGCGGCCAGGAGCGAGCTCGTGAGGTTGCCGCGTTTTTTCGCCAAGAAGCGGGGGCATCGCCAGACCGGCTCGGAGATCTGGGGCTCCGTCGGTGACGCCCTGTTTCATGCGGTGCTCGTGGCGGCCGGCCTGGCCTTCGGCGGGCTCCTGGTGACGGGCGTGGCGGTTCCCGAATGGCGGATCAATCATGATTTCGCCGAGGCCTCCGCCACGGTGGTGGGCAAGGGCCTCGCCCGCCGCACCGATGGCTCCGGCAGCACCTGGCAACCCGCCGTGCGGCTGCGGTATGCGGCCGAGGGCGGCGTCGTGGAAGCCTGGGCCTTCGATGGCCCTCGCGAGCCCGATCGCGACCGGGCCCGGCAGCGGCTCGATCGCACCCCCCTCGGCGGACAGACCACCTGCTGGTACGACCCCGGCCGCCCCGACGAGGTGGTGCTCTCCCGCGGCTACAACTGGTGGATGTGGGCGTTGACCCTCCTCCTACCGGGCGCCCTCCTGGCCTTCGGCGGCGCGGGGCTGGCCCGGGCGATCGCCCGCTGGGGCCGCAGCGAGGAGCGGCAGGCGGCGTCCGGACGTCGCCCGCACGACCCGCTCGCCACGGCCCTGCCGTTGGCCGAGGGCCACCCCGGCGTTCCCTCCTGCGAGGACCTGGTCAACTCACCAGGCACCATCCTTCGCTACCGGCTGCCCGTCGAGAGCCCCGAGAGCTGGAGCCTGCTGGGCTTCGGGCTATTCGCGGTCCTGTGGAACGCGGTGCTCGTGCTCTTGGCCGTGAACGCCGGCCTCGACCTGCTCGGCGGCCGGATCGATTGGCTCCTGCTGGCGGTGCTCGTCCCGTTCGCCGTCGTCGGGGTGGCCGGCGTCGTGGTCTTCGTTCGCAGCCTGGTGCTGGCGACGGCCGTCGGCACCACCCAGCTCGAGATCTCGGCCCATCCGCTCCGACCCGGGGGCACCTACGAGGCTCTACTCGCCCAGGGGGGCTCGGGCATCTTTCGCGACCTCGAGCTGTCGCTCGAACTCGAGGAACGGGCCACGTTCCGCCAGGGCACCGACACCCGCACCGATCGACTCCTGGTCTGGAACGCGCCGCTGGGATCATGGCAGGGGCTGCAGCTCGCGCCGGGCACGCGGTTCGAGGCCCGCGCGACGATCCACGTGCCGGCCACGGCCATGCACTCGTTCGCCTCGGAGCACAATGCGGTGAACTGGCGGATCGTCGTCCGCGGCCGACCGGCCCGTTGGCCGGCCTTCACGCGGTCGTTTCCCGTGGTCGTGTTCCCCGCCGGAGCGCAGCCGTCGTGAGTCAGGCTTCCGATCCAGCCCGCCTGCACCCCTCCGTGACGGTCCACTTCTGCGCGCCGGACCGCCGCTACGAGCCGCTCGCGCCGATCGAGGTCAGATATGCCGTGGAGCTGCCTGCCGGCCAGGTGGCCAGGACGGTGGAACGCTCGATCCTCTGGTACACCGAGGGCAAGGGGGAGGAGGACATCGGCGTGCACCACTTCGAGCGGATCACCGACCGGGCGACGGTGGAAGCCGACGACGGGTCGTTCGCCTGCCGGCTGCCGGCGAGCCCGCTCTCCTACGAGGGGGTGATCGTCAAGATCCGATGGTGCGTCAGGGTGCGGCTGTTCTTCGACGCGGGCCGCGACTTCGTCTCCGAACATGTCTTCGACCTGGGCGACGTGCCGGCGGCCCCCTTCCCGAATCGCTCCTGATGATGGCCACCGCTTCCAGCCTTTCCGCCCGGCATCGCTCCAATCCGTTCGCGACGCGGCACACGCGGCCGGGCGCGGTGCCCCCCCTGGACCCGCTGGGTGGTCCGCTCGCCGTGGGGCCCGTGCTCGCGATGCTGGATCGGCACCCCGCCCTGGCGATCGTCGGCCCGCACGGCACCGGCAAATCGACGCTCCTGGCGGCGATCGCCTCCGAACTCGATTCGGCTGGCAGCCCGCTTGTCCTCCGCCGCCGCCGCGATTCCATCGCGGCACTGCGGGCCATCCTCCGAGCCCGGCGGGGCACCACGCTCTTGCTCGACGGCTGGGAGCGGGTCGGCCCGCTGGCGGGCCGCCTGGCGAGGCTCGCAGCCCGCCTCCGCGGCTGCCGGCTGGTCGTCACGAGCCACCGACCTGCGGGCATGCCGACCGCCGTGGAGACGGCGGGCACGCTGCCGCTCTTGACGGCGATCGTGGCCCGGCTGCCGGCGAACGACGGCCTGATCACGCCGGCCGATCTGGCCGATGCCTTCGCCCGCCACCGGGGCAATCTCCGCGACGCGCTCGCGGACCTCTACGACCGGTTCGAGCACCGGGCCCGCCGGGCGTGACGGTTCTGGGGGTCGTTCCGGTCGTCCGGCCCGGCGGCCGGGAATTCATGTTCCCGCGCGGCTTTTTTTCGACGTCGCCGGACCGCGACGCGTCCTAGGGTTGCGTGCCGGTGGAAATCCGGCATCCCCGAAGGAAGGAACGTGCGATGAACGTGCATCGAATGGCGGCTCTCGTCCTGGCGGTCGCCGGCTGCTCCGCTGTCGCGAGCCGGCCCGCGTCTGCCCAGTGCTGCCTGAGCGGCTTGTTCAGCGGCTGCCAGTCGTGCTTCCGCCAAGCGCCGGTCTATGCCGTCGCGCCCGTGGCCGCCCCGATGATGGCGCCGGTGGCAGCGCCGCCCCCGCCGGTGATGGTGCCGGTACAGCAGACGAGCTACGTGCCGGAAACGACCTATCGCACCGAATACAAGTGCGTGCCGGTGACGAGCTACAAGCCGTCGTGCGAAGTCGATCCCTGCACCGGTTGCACGGTCGAGTGCATGCAGCCGGTCACGCAATATGTCCAGCAGGCGGTCAACGTGCCTGTCACGCAGTACCGGGCCGTGACGACCACCAAATACGTGCAGATGCAGCCCGGCTATGCCGCTCCCCCCGCGGCTGGAATGCCCGCCGCGATGCCGGCTGCGATGCCCGCCGGGCCGCCGGCCGCCAGCCCCTTCAGCGCCGTCCAGACCACGCCCCAGGCCTGGGTGGGTGCCGGATCCGACATCTCCCGACAGCCCCTGCCGGGCGTGGCACCGCCGGCGCTCCCGCCCGGCTCCATCGCCCCGGCCCCCACCTATCAGTATCAGCCGGTGGCACCGCCGGCCTACCAGCCCCAGGTGCCGACGATCCAGGGTTCCGCCGCCCAGACGATCACGCCGCAGGCAGGCACCTACGCACCCTCGCCAACGCTCCAGACGGTGCAGCCCCAGCCGACCCAGCCGCCAGCCTTGAGCCCGGCCCCGTCGTTGCGGCCGATCCCCGAACTGCCTCGCTCTGGCACCGGCTCAGCCGGAGCGGCGACCGGCGCCGGGGCCAACGGCCCAGCGACAAACGGGGCCGGAGCCTATGGCCGCCCGACCGCCGAGCCTCCCCGTGGCAACGCGGAGCCTGCCACCGGCAGCAACGGCGGCAACCCGGCCGGGATGCCTGTCCTGCCCGGTGCCGGACCCGGGGCCGCAAGCGGAGCCTTCCCCCGGCTGCTCGAGCCGACGAGCCACACGACCTCCTGGGGCCCTTCCGATGGGGGCGGGGCGCATGTCCAATACCCCACGGCCGCCCTGCCGGCGTGGCGGCAGGCGTCGCGTTGACCGCGGGCCCTGCGGGCGCGCCGAATCCCGGCCGCCCTCGAGGAGCCCGCCATGACCAACGCCGACATCGCCGCCGCCTTCGAGCAGGTGGCTGACCTGCTCGAGTATCAGGGGGACAACGTGTTTCGGGTGCGGGCCTACCGCACGGCCGCCCGCACGATTTCCGGGCTGGTGGAGTCGCTGGCGAGCGTGCGGGCCGATCCGAGCCGCCGGCTGACCGATCTCGACGGCGTGGGCGGCGATCTGGCCGGCAAGATCGAGACCCTGCTCGACACCGGCCGGCTGCCACTGCTCGAGGAACTCGAGCGGCAGGTGCCGGCGGTGGCCTTCGACCTGATGCGGGTGCCGGGCCTGGGTCCGAAGAAGGCCAAGGCGCTCGTCGCGGCCCTCGGCATCGACTCGCTCGCCGCGCTCGAGGCGGCCTGTCGCGAAGGCCGCGTCCGGGGCATCAAGGGCTTCGGCCCCAAGACCGAGGCCACGATCCTGGAGAAGCTCGCCTTTGCCCGCGATCCCGAGCGGGCCCGGCTGCTCTGGAGCGAGGCCGAGGCGATCGCCATCAGGCTGGTCGATTGGATGCGGGAGTGCCCCGCGGCCGAGCGGATGGAGTTGGCCGGCAGCCTGCGGCGGGGCCGTGAGACGATCGGCGACCTGGATCTGGTGGTCGAGAGCGATGAGCCCGCGGCCGTGATGGAGCGGCTGGTGACCTGGCCCGAGACGGCCGACGTCCTGCTCCGCGGCGAGACAAAGACGAGCATCCGCGGCCCCCGCGACGTGCAAGTCGATCTCCGGGTCGTGCCGGCGGAGTCGTTCGGGGCGGCCCTGCAGTACTTCACCGGCTCGAAGGAGCACAACGTCCGGCTCCGCGGCCGGGCCCGCGACCGGGGGCTGTCGCTCAACGAATACGGCGTCTTCCGGCTGGCCAAGGACGACGCGGTGAAGGGGCCGGCGATCGCGGGGCGGACGGAGGAGGAAGTGTATGCCGCACTCGGCCTGCCCTGGATTCCGCCGGAACTCCGCGAGGGTCGCGATGAGATCCCGCAAGCGGAACGGGGCGACCTGCCCAAGCTCGTGACCCTGGCCGACATCCGCGGTGACCTGCACATGCACACCACCGCCACCGACGGCGAGGACACGCTCGCCGACATGGTGCGGGGGGCGATCGACCGCGGGCTGGCCTACATCGCCATCACCGACCACGGCCAGCGGGTGACGATGGCCCACGGCCTCGACCGCCGCCGGCTGCTCGCGCAGTGGGAGCAGATCGACCGGCTCAACGAGTCGCTCGCCGCCGACGGCCGGCCGCCGATCGTGGTGCTCAAGGGGATCGAGGTCGACATCCTCGAGCAAGGGGGCCTGGATCTGCCCGACGAAGTGCTCGCGCAGGCCGACTGGGTGGTGGCGAGCCTGCACTACGGCCAGAACCAGCCCCGCGACCGGATCACGGCCCGGATTATTCAGGCGATCGAGAATCCCCACGTGGCCGTGATCGGCCACCCCACCGGCCGGCTCCTGAATCGCCGCCCGGCCTACGACGTCGATCTCGAGGCGGTAATCGAGGCGGCGGCCCGCACCGGCACCTTCCTGGAGATCAACGCCAATCCCTGGCGGCTCGACCTCGACGACCGCCATGCCGCGGCGGCCAAGGCGGCCGGCGTGAAGCTCGTGATCTCGACCGACGCCCATTCCATCCGGGGCCTCGACGTGATGCGGTGCGGCATTCTGCAAGCCCGCCGGGCGGGGCTGGAGGCCGAGGACGTGGCCAACACCCGGACGCTGGCGGCGCTGCGAAAGCTGTGAAGAAAAAGGTGTCGGAAACGTGTCAGGAAC
>JBIIYH010000072.1:0-11833 GCA_044346905.1 Pirellulales bacterium | reverse complement strand
CTTCGGAGGGGGAGGGCAGGCGGATTGGGAAGCACCTGGTGCGGGCCGGGACACAGGAGCACCCGACTCACGAGCCGCTCATCAGTCGGACGACGCGTGCGGAAGTGCCATTGGCCGGGCTATCCTTGAAAGCATGACCAGCCTCTCGATCGGGCAGTACCTGATCCGCCGGCTCTCCGACTACGGTCTGCGGCACGTGTTCGGACTGCCGGGCGACTACGTGCTGACGTTCTACAGCATGCTCGAGCACTCGCCCCTCGAGCTCGTCAACTGCACCCGCGAGGACTGCGCCGGCTTCGCGGCCGACGCCTACGCCCGCGTCCACGGGATGGGGGCGGTCTGCGTGACCTACGGCGTGGGGGGCCTGAGCGTGGCCAACTCGATCGCCGGGGCCTACGCCGAGAAGAGTCCGGTGATCATGATCTCCGGCGCGCCGGGCCTGGCCGAGCGGGGCGGCGACCCGCTCCTCCATCATCGCGTCCGCGAGTGGGGCACGCAGCTCGACGTGTTCGAGAAGCTCTGCGCAGCGAGCCTCGAGATCGTCGATCCGGCCACGGCGTTTCGCGACATCGATTTTTTGCTCGACACCGCCCACCGGCTCAAGCGGCCGGTCTACCTCGAGCTGCCGCGGGACATGGTCTCGGTCGTGCCCGACCAGATCCGCCCCTACGTCCACCCGCCCCGGGTGAGCGATCCCGAGGCGCTGGCCGAGGCGGTCCGGGAGGCGGCGGCCCGGATCGCCGCGGCCAAGCAGCCGGTGATCATCGCGGGGGTCGAGCTGCATCGCTACGGCCTCCAGGCCGACGCGGTGGCCCTGGCCGAAAAGGCGGGCATCCCGATCGCCGCGACGATGCTCGCCAAGAGCGTGGTCAGCGAGGTGCACCCGCTCTACATCGGGCTCTACGAGGGAGCCCTCGGCCGCCGCGAAGTGACGGAGTTCGTCGAGGGAAGCGACTGCGTGATCCTGCTGGGCGCGCTCTTGACCGACATCGACCTGGGCATCTTCACGGCCAAGCTCGACGCGGCCACGAGCATCTACGCCGCCAGCGACGACCTCAGGATCAGCCACCATCACTTCCACGACGTCCTGCTCGAGGATTTCATCCGCGGTCTCGCGGCCGCCGCGCCCCGGGCGGCCTCCCCGCCGCTGCCGCCCGGCCCCGCCGCGGCCCTCGAGCCCTTCGTGCTCGCCCCTGACGCGGCCATCACCACCACGCGGCTCGTCCGCCGGCTCGACGAATCGCTCGACGACCGCACGATCGTGATCGCCGACGTGGGCGACGCCCTGTTCGCCTCGAGCGACCTCGTGATCCGGGGCCAGACCGAGTTCATCGCGCCGGCCTACTACACCTCGATGGGCTTCGCCGTGCCCGCGGCCCTGGGCGCCAAGACGGCCCGGCCCGACCTCAAGGTGATCGCCCTGGTGGGGGACGGCGCCTTCCAGATGACCGGGATGGAACTCTCCACGATCGTCCGCCGCGGCCTGGCGGTGACGGTGATCGTGCTCGACAACAAGGGCTACGGCACCGAGCGGCTCCTTCACGAGGGGAGTTTCAACGACATCAACCCCTGGCAGTACCAGCGCATCCCCGAGCTGCTCGGCGGCGGCACGGGCTGGGACGTCCGCACCGAGGGGCAGTTCGACGAGGCCCTGCGGGCGGCCCTGGCCGACGAGCAGGCGATGAACCTGATCCGGGTGCACATCGGCCTCGACGACCGCAGCCAGACGCTCGACCGCCTGGCCGCCGGCCTCGCCCAGCGGGTCAAGCGGTGAGGCCGCCCTGCCGCCGCAGCCGATCCGCGAGCACGGCGGCCAGGATCACGAGGCCGAGCACGACCTTCTGGGTGTAGCTCTCGATGCCCACGAGATTCATGCCGTTCTGAATCACGGCGATGATCAGGGCCCCGATCAGCGTGCCCAGGATCCGCCCCTCGCCGCCGGCGAGCGCGGTGCCGCCGACGACGACCGCCGCGATCACGTACAGCTCGTACATCGCTCCATAGGTGGGCGAGCCGCTCTTGAGCTGCGAGGCGAGGATCACGCCGCCGAGGCCGGACAAGATCCCACAGGTCACGTAGGCGAACAGGAGCACCCGGCGCACCGGAACGCCGGAAAGCCTCGCCGCCTCCTCGTTGCCCCCCACCGCATACAGGGAACGGCCGAGCGTCGTCCGCGTCATGAGCACGTGCGCGGCCGCGTAGAGCGCGAGCATGAGCACCACGGCGTGCGGCAGGCCCAGGAGCCCGGCGCCCCGGCCGAGCCAGACGAACGATTCCGGAATCTGGTAGATCGACTGGCCGGCCGCCGCGAGATAGGCCAGGCCGCTGGCGACGAGCATCATCGCGAGCGTCACGATGAAGGGGGGCACCTGGAACAGCGTGATCACCGCGCCGGAGACGCCTCCCAGGAGCCCGCAGGCGGCGATCGCCACGGTGCAGGCGAGCAGCATGCCGGCCGGCGAGGCAGCGACGCCCCCGCACCAGTCGCGGATCAGCCGGGCGGCGAGCACGGCGGCGAGGGCGGCCAGGCTGCCGACCGAGAGGTCGATGCCCCCGGTGATGATGACCATCGTCATCCCGATCGCCATGATCGCGATCACGGCGATCTGGTTGGCGACGTTGAGGAGGTTGTCGGCCTTCAAGAACACCGGCCAGACGACCGAGTCGGGCACGACGATCGGCGGCCGGCCGAGGCCGGGAAAGAGGTCGCCCATCTCGGTCAGCACGAGCCACGAACCGGCCCGCTCGCCGGCGGCGACGGCGTCGATCCGGCCGCCGTCTGCCGCGATCCGCTCGAGCGTCGCCCGGATCGCCTGCGGTTCGCCGCGGGCCACCGCGGCCACCTCGAGCCCGGCGGCGTCGATCTCGGAGCGGATCGCGGCGGCCAGCAGGTCGTCGGCCGCCGTGGGGCGGATGGCGACGAGAATCCGTCGCGCCTCCGGAACCGTCTGGCGGATCGCCGCAACCATCCGGCGGGCCGCGGCCGCGTCGGTGGCCGGCTGCTCCTGCAGCGTGAGCAGGCTGAACGCGAGCCCGAGCAGCAGGAGCACGAGCAGCATCCCGTAGTCGGCGAGCAGCGTGCGAAGCATTTTTGCCATGGAGGTTTCCTGATCGGGAATGGCGATCTCAGGCCATCGCGAGCCGCATCACGTCTTCCTGGGTCGCCCCACCGCCACCGCGGTTGTCGAGTGCGCCCGTGATCCGGCCGTCGTGCATCACGAGGATCCGGTCGGCCATGCCCAGCACCTCCGGGAGGTCCGAGCTCACCATCACGATCGCCTTGCCCCGGGCCGCGAGGTCGTTCATCAGCAGGTAGATCTCGTGCCGCGCGCCGACGTCGATCCCGCGGGTGGGCTCGTCGAAGAACAGCACCTCGCAGTCGCGTTCGAGCCACTTCGCGAGCACGACCTTCTGCTGGTTGCCCCCGGACAGGTTGCGGGCCAGTTCGTCCTGGTGCGGCACCTTGATGCGCAGGGCGGCGACGTGGCGGCCGAAGGCCTCGCGTTCGCGGCGGCCGTCGATGAACCCCAGCCGCGACAGCCGCCCGAGATTCGGCAGGGCGAAGTTCTCGCGAACCGACCGGCCGAGCACGAGCCCCTGGAGCTTGCGATCCTCGGTCAGGAGGCCGATCCCCGCGGCGATGGCGTCGCGCGGGGAGCGGATCTGGAGGGGGCGGCCGTCGAGGAGGATCTCGCCGGCGTCCCTCCGGTCGGCACCGAACACGAGCCGCAGCGTCTCGGTGCGGCCGGCACCCACCAGGCCCGCGAGCGCAAGAATCTCGCCACCGCGGACCGTGAACGACACGTCCCGCACCGCCCGGCCGCGGGACAGCCCCGAGACGGCGAGCCGCACCGGGCCGAACGCCGGCCGCCGCCGCGGATACTCGTCGGCCAGGTCGCGACCCACCATCAGCTGGATGAGTTCCTTCCGGCCCAGGCCGGTGCGGGGGCGGCTTCCCACCTGACGGCCGTCACGGAGCACGACCACGCGGTCGGCGAGCGCGAAGATCTCGTCGAGCCGGTGACTGATGTAGACGACGGCGATGCCGCGGGTCTTGAGATCGCGGACGATCTCGAACAGGCGGCCGGCCTCGGCCTCGCTGAGCGCGGCGGTCGGCTCGTCCATCACGACCACGCGGGCCTCGGCGGCGAGCGCCCGGGCGATCTCGACGAGCTGCTGCGTTGCCGTCGGCAGCCGGGAGCAGGGCGAGTCGAGGTCGATGGCCGCGCCGAGCCGGCGGAACAGGCCGGCGGCCCGCCGCCGCTCCTCGGCCTTGCGGACGAATCCTGCCCGGGCGGGTCCATGGCCCAGGAAGATGTTCTCCACGGCCGTCAGCCCGGGGACGAGGTTGAACTCCTGGTGGATCACGGCGATGCCCGCGGCCCGCGCCTCCTGCGGTGAACGGAACGCGACCGGCCGGCCGTCGAGCCGGAGCGTGCCGGCATCGGGGCGGAAGGCGCCGCCGAGCACCTTCATGAGCGTGCTCTTGCCGGCGCCGTTCTCGCCGAGCAGCGCGAGCACCTCACCCGGGAAGAGATCGAGATCCACTCCGCGCAGCGCCTGCACGCCCGGAAACGACTTCACGATTCCCCGCATCTGGAGCAGCGGCCCGGCCGCGACGGACGGCTGGCTCACGGGGCGGCCTCCGGGGGCAGCGACGGATCCCGCTCGGCATCCGCCCGGCGGTAGAGCCGCGTGGGAATGAGCGTCTTGGGGGGCAGCGTTTCGCCCCGCGACCAGCGGACGATGGCGGCCACGATCTCCTCCCCCATCCGGTCGGGAAACTGGATCGGATCGGCGTAGATCTTCCCCGCCCGGATCGCCTCCTTCCCCTCGGGCTGGCCGTCGAAGCCGATGATCCCGATCTGCCCGGCCTTCCCCGCCTTCTCGAGGGCCGCCCGGGCCCCGAGCGCGGCCGGGTCGTTGATGGCGAACACGCCCCGCAGGTCGGGAAACGCCTGCAGGGCGTCGTCCATGGCCTTGGCACCGCCATCCTTGGCGCCGCCGCTCTCGAGTTCCGTGACGATCTGGATCGGCGGGCCGCCCGCGGCGTTGTGGGCGTCGATCACCTCGCGGAATCCCTTGACCCGCAACTGGCACGACTCCGCCTGCTTGAGGTGGAGCACGGCGACCTTCCCACCGCCGGTGCCGAGCATCTCGATCATGGCTTGGCCCGCCTCGCGACCGCCCCCGAGGTTGTCAGTGGCCACCTGCGTGGCGATCGCGACGCCCGGCTCGTCGCAGGGGATGTCGACGGTGAAGACGGGAATGCCGGCGGCGTTGGCCTCGCGGATCACCGGGACGATCGATTTCGAGTCGCACGGCGAGAGCACGATCGCCGCGACCTTGGCCACCAGAAAATCCTTGATCTGGTTGCCCTGGCGGGCCACGTCCTTGTCGGCGCTCACGACGATCGTGTCGAAGCCCTGCCTCCGCCCCTCGGCCGCGATCGTGTCGCCGATCACCTTGAAGAACGGATTGTCGAGCGCGAGCAGGGAGACGCCGATCGTGCCCCGCGGGGCGGCCTCGGCGGCGGGCCTGGACGCGACCGGACGGCAGCCCCAGGCCGAGAGCAAGGCGCCCAGGACGACGCCGGCCGCGAGGCGGCTCCAGGCGGATGGCATCCGGCGCGCCCGCCGCCCGCCCGCCGCCTGCCCGCCCGCGTCCCGCGTTCGCTCACCGCTCATGCCACGCCTCCTCGATCATCCAGCCGGCTCACGCGACGGAGAACCTCTCGTGGACCGGCGGCCCGCCGCGGCACGCGAAACCTCACGGGCCGAGCGTGCGGACGGTCAGGGTTCCGATCGCCGCACGGCCGCCGTCCGCCCGGATGCCCAGGCGTCCGGCCGCGAAATCATACGCCCGGCAGGTGAACGCCCAGCGTTCGTTGACGAAGCATTCCAGGATCGACCCCTGCACGAAGGCCTGGATCTTCACGGGCGCGGCGACGTCGAGGTCGATCGGCCCCCCGAACCGCCGGCCCTCGCGAGAGATCGTCACGGTCCGCGTGGCCGCGGAGACCGCGAGCTCGTAGCCGCCGGGCCGCTCCCCCTGGTCGCGGAAGACGAGTGCGAACTCCGTCGCGGGCTCGAGCTCCACGCTGCACTCGAGCAGGTAGTCCGGCGGAACCTCGAGCTCGCAGGATCCGTCGGCGCACACGAGCGACGAGCCGTCGTGCCCCGCGGCCCCCCGGGCCGCCAGCAGCGGGGGCCTGGTCGCGAGGTCGACGGCGACCCGCTGAAAGGCGTTCACGACCTCCGCCGCGGGGCGGCAGCAGAGGGCCCCGGCAGCGTCCGGATAGATCTCCTTCGCCATGGAGATCGTGCCCCCCCAGAGCTCCTTGCCCGCGTCGCGCCGGCCCTCCAGGTCGCGGACCCAGCCCCAGATCAGCCGCCGCCTGCCGTCGGACAGCGACTTCGGCACGAACAGGTCGCCGTAGTCGTAGGTCTGCATCCGCGGCGGATAGGGGCCCTCGGGGCGTTCGGCGGAGGTGTAGTTGGCGTCGGCCGCCAGCACGAACCAGCGATCCTGCACGGGCGCGGCGTGCGGGCAGTCGAGCGAGGCGTCGAGGGCGGGGTAGGTCGCGATCGGCTCGCGCGGCTCCCAGTGCACGAGATCCGGCGACGCGTAGAGGCCGAGGCAGGGCACGAGGTCCGTGACCGTCAGGGCGTGCAGCAGCATCCACCACTCCCGCCGGGGCTCGTGCCAGAAGACGTCGGGGTCGCGGAAGGCCTGGTGGTGGTAGGGCCGCGCGTCGGCCGGGCCGTTGACGGGGCTGCTCCAGTAGATCGTGCCGTCGGCGTAGAAGGTGCGGGCCGGCTGCTTCTCCCAGGCGATCAGGTCGCGACTGGTGGCCACCATCACCTTCTGGTCACCGGCCGGATCGGCCAGGTTCTTCCCCGTGTAGAAGAGGTGGTAGACGCCCTCGTGCTCGACGATGCTGCCCGTCCAGCAGGCCTCGCCGTCGGGGCTGCCGGCCTCGGGCGACGGGCCGATCGCCGGCGGCAGCGGGGTCCAGTGCAGCAGGTCGTCGCTGACGACGTGGGCCCACTTCGACTCGTTGAGATAGAAGAGGTGGTAGCGGCCCGCGGCGAAATAGGGGATCACGTCGCCGGCGTTGCCCGTCGGCGGCCGGAAGTGGATCGGCGACACGGCCTCCGGTCGCTCGGCCGGGAGTTCCTCGATCGTCTGCTTCCGAGACAGGGCCGCGAGCTCCCCGCGGGCGAGGGCCCGCGACCAGAGTGCCGCCTCCTCCAGTTCCCCGGTGAACGGCCGCACGACCCGGCCCCGCTCCGTCTCGGCGCCAACCAGGAGCGGCTCCTCGTTTTCCGTGAGCCGCCCGCCCGCCCACGGCCGCGACGCCATCACCTTGCCGTCGCAGATGAGTTCGATCGTTCGGCCGTCGTAGACGCCGACAAAATCATGCCAGGCCGTCGGGTCGATCGCGGACCGAGGGAACGTGACCTGCCCCAGGCCCCGCTCGCCGTGAAGCTCGAACCCGAACAGGTCGCCGCTGGAATAGAGGTTGAAGTTGATGATTTCGTGATGCCCCCGCTTGGCGAACAGGGCCGTGCCCCAGGTGCCGCCCGGGTCGCGGGCCCGGAGGTAGACCGTGCAGGCGTCGCCCTGCAGGTTCAGGCCCCTGCCGGCATCGAAGTACGCGGCCTCCAGCACGGCGGTCTTCGAACCGCTGATCGCACCCGTGCCGGTCGCGTCGCGGCCGGGGGTGACGCGGCCGACCGGTGCGAGCGGATGCCTCGAATCGTGGTTGTCGGCCCCGAGCCGCCAGTGAGCCTGGGCCTGCTCGAGCACGCGATCCCGGGGCTCGGCGGCGGTCGCGATGCCGCAGGCCACTATGAGCCCAAGCAGCCCGAGCGTCCGCCGCCCCCGGCCCGCTGCGGTCACGTGCGCCGGCGGCACGCGCAGCCCACGATCGCGGCGGCAGCGGCCCCCAGAAGGCCGAGCGTGCCGGGTTCGGGCACGGCCGTGATCGCGACGTTGCTCACCAGGAGACTGGGCGCGTCGCCCGTCGGCTGGTTGTAGATCTCGATCCGCCACTGCCGGCCCTCCTGCGGATTCTGGGCCGTGAAGTTGAGGCTGAAGCTCGTGAAGGTGCTCGTGTTCAGGGAAGCGGCTGGATAGCCCGAGCCGACGAGGACCTGGCTGACTCCGTCGGCGATCTGCACGGTGCCCTGCGCCCGGCCGGGATTCGCGTCGTCAAAACTCGACTGGGCCAGGACGAACGACATCTGATACTCCTGGCCCGCGACGAGCGAAACCGGTTGATTGAGCATGCCGTCTCCCTGGATGAAGGCCCAGGTCGTCACGTCGCCAGGCGACGACGGCCTCCAGGGGGAACTTCCCGACAACGCCGTCGACGCCACCCCGCCGGCGTTGACCACGTTCCAGCCGATCGACGCGGCCGTGGGATTACCGCCGCCGAAATACCCGGGGAACGCCGTGAAGCTGCTCGCATTCTGCGAGAAGTTGCCGTTGCTGATGATCGACGCCCGGGCGGGGCCCATGGTCGAGACGATCGCGAGGGCGACCAGCGAGCAGGCGAGGCTCGGGCGAGCGGCGAGGCGAGGGCGACTCAGCGTCTTCAGGCAGGCTGCTTTGGCGTTGTCCATAAGAGGTCGAAATCCCAATGGGGTCGAGATCAGTCGGTTGGAAGCAAAGAAACAGGGGTCAAAGAATCACGGAATCCGCAGGCCAAAAACTTCCCTTTCCCGCGACTGAGATTTTCTACACGCCTCCCGCCACCGGCGGTATCGTCCAAAGGGATGAGACGCGACTTTTTCAGTCGCCGTTCAGATCGAGATCGAAGGTGTTTTTCCCGGGCTTGACCGTAAATGAACACCGCTTCCCGAGGCCCTTGCCCGCCGCGAGCGTCGCCTGGGGGTCGGCGGTGCCGACGGCCGCCGCCAGCGACACGTCGTGCTCGCCCACCATCGCGCCCCTGGCAACGTCGGTGTACTGGAGCACATAGCGGCCACTCGCGTCGGTCGTGCCCGTCGAGGCACGGCCGCCGGCCACTGGCTGGAAGACGACCGTCACGTTTGCCACCGGCCGCCCCCCCTCGGTGACCAGCCCCGCCACGTCGCCCAGCGGCGGGTAGCTCGCCGTGCGGGAGTTGCAGCCGGCCGCAACCAGACAGGCGACCAGCAGCGCCGCCATTAATGCGACGGCCGGCCGGGGGGCCCGACCAGACGGGTGGCAACCGGACGGGCAGCCTGTTGGCAAGGCTCGGGCGTGGCTCACGGCTCGCTCCCCTTGATCGGACACCGGAACGTGTTTCATCGCTTAGAAATCCGGAGCCGGCTGCCCGTCCTTGCGGTTCACGAGCCGCTCGAATGCCGAAAGCGAGCCGAGCGTACCCCCGTTCCACGACCGCAGGATCGTGTGCTCGATCGTCTCCCGGATGGGCCGCACCGAGCCGTCGCAGAAGAGGAACTGCAGCGAGCCGGCGTGCGGGCTCGAGAACCCGCGGAGGCGTCCCCACTGCTCGGTGCTGTTGATCTGCTCGGCCGCGGTGCCGAGGCAGCTCTCGACCGAAAGCTGCTCGTTGACGGCATTGGTCGCCAGGGCCAGTCCGGCCCCGTTCGCCCAGGTGCGCTCGCCGAGCATGATCGTGTTGCTCAGGCCGTCGCGAATCTGCGCTGGCAGCAGGTTGGAGTCCCGCCAGAAGCAGCCCCCGGCAGGCGGCACCGGATCGACGCCGCCCCACTGCGAGATCGGGGCGCCCGGGCCGCCGGGAGGGCCGCCGATGAACCTGCCCCCGGGGTGCCAGATGTAGCCCGTGTTGCTCGCCACGTAGCTCGAGGCGGTGGTGCCGATGTCCCCGCCCAGGCTCGCCACCCGCACCATCCGATTCGGGTGGACGCTCACGTCCTGAAACTCGCCGTCGGAGGCGCAGCGGAAGACGGACAGCGGCGCCTGGAGATCCCCGAGCACGCCCCCGTTGGTCAGGTGGTCGTACAGCCGGCGGGTCCGCGGCGAGAGCCTGTCGTGCAGCACCTGCTGGTCGATGTAGGGCAGCGTCAGGGCGCCCCACGACCAGGTGTATTCATTGTTCGAATCCCAGGCGTTGCCGCCGTGGCCGGGTATCACGCCCACGTAGCCGGCGGGGAAGTGCTGCATGCTCGAAAGGTGGCTCTGCATCCCCAGGCCGAGCTGCTTGAGGTTGTTGCCGCACGATGCCCGCCGCGCCGATTCGCGGGCCGACTGCACCGCCGGCAGCAGCAGGCCGATGAGCACCGCGATGATCGCGATCACGACCAGGAGCTCGACGAGGGTGAAACCGCGACGCTGCTGCATGGGTCGGAAAACCTTTCGAGCATCGCCGGGGGGCCCACATGGCCGTTCGCTGCAACAGTACGGCCATCGTGCGATAGAGTAAAACGAGGTCGGGCCGGCAGCATCGGCCAAAGCGATGAGGTCGGGGCTTCCAGACCGCGAGAATGCCGTGCACAACCAGGACCGTGGGACCGTCCGAGGCGGGTGTCGATGGCCGCGGCTCCCGGCCGCGGCCGGCGTGTGGGCAGCCGTCGCCGCCGGGCTCGCCGGCGGGGTGGCTGCGGCCGCCGAGCAGATCCTCACCCGCCAGCACTGTGTCACCGTCTGGACGACCGACGACGGCCTGCCTGACAACGCGGTCGTGTCCGTCGCCCGCACCGCCGACGGCTACCTTTGGGTCGGCACCAGCGACTGCGGCGTCGCCCGCTTCAACGGCGTCGAGTTCGAACGGATCTCCCCCCGGGCACCGCACGAGCTTTCCCCCCCGCGGGTGCATCGAATCATCCGCGCCGCCGACGGCACGCTCTGGGTGTCGTTTCTGACCGGCGACGTCGGTTCGGTGCGGAGCCGCACGATCGCCAGCGACCGGACTGGCGGCGGCGACACGCTGTCATGGTGGCTGCACGAGTCGCTCGGCGAGCATGCCGGCGGCCGCTGGTTTTCCACCAATCTGGGCGACGTCGTCAGGCGGAGCGACGCCGGAGACGCTCCCCGCTGGACCCTGATGCGTGCGCCGGGCGAAGGCATCGCAACGCTCGGGCGAACGGTGGTCATGGGGGTCGACCGCACGATCCTGGGAACCGCCGGGTCCGGAGAGGTGTGGCGACTGGAGGGGAACGCCTGTCGGCCGCTGCCGACCAACGCCTACGCCCGGTCGGGCGGGGTCGAATGCCTCGCCGTAGACCGTGCCGGCAAGATCTGGGCGGGCACGGAGCGAGGGCTCGCCGCCTGGGATGGCGCCGCGTTCGTGCCGGTGCCGGAATCGGATACCGACGGCGACGAACCGCAGCGAGCGATCGCCGTCATGCCCGTGTCGGACGGCGGGCTGTGGGTGCTGTTCGCGGGCGGGCTGCGAAAGTATCGGTCGGGCCGCTGGGAGACCACGGCCGGCCCGTGGGACGAACGGCTCCTCGCCGCCGTTTCGCCCCGGCGACAACGGCTCTCCGCCGACGATCGGATCGGCGGGGTCTGGATCGCCACCGACGGCGAGGGGTTGTGGCACGTCTCCGCCGGCGGGCGAATCGTCGAGGCGACGGCGGATCCCGCGTTTCCGCAATCGCAGGTCGAGTGCCTGGAGGCCGACGCCGAAGGCAGCCTCTGGCTGGGGCTCGAGCGGCGGGGACTGGCGCGGGTGCGGCCCCGGCTGTTCGTCGCCCCTGCGGAGCAGGCCGGCGCGGTCCTGGCCCCGACGGGCCACTCGATGTGCGCGGACAGCCAGGGCACGGTCTGGCTCACGGAGCCCGGGGGCGGCTTGTGGAAGACCGCCGGCGGCGGGATCGAGCGGGTTGCCGGCCCCGTCGGCTCTCCGACCTACGCG
>JBIIYH010000386.1:0-3452 GCA_044346905.1 Pirellulales bacterium | reverse complement strand
AACACCAGCCTTGCTGCCAGGCGCTTCGGCCGCGTGAAGTCCCGCAGCCACGGCCAGTACTGTTGCTATTCCAATCCGTGCAGTTGTTTCAATGCGCATATCTGCATTCCTCCTGCCCAGCCGAACGCCCGCGATCAGCGGCTCGCGAAAAAGGCTTTGCAAAAATGACCGGCTTGTTCGCGAGTCCGCTGCATCGCTTCGTTCTGTTGCGTTATGCAAAGGCCCGGGACTACCGCTCGACTGATTCGCCACCGATTAGTCTTCATAGTCCGCAATGTCGAGGCACAAATCTGCTTTTCCAGTTGAAACCAGTGTCCACGCTCCGAACGCCCCGCCGTTGTCGATTAGCGTTGGCCCAGGGCTATAAAGAGTGAATAAGTGCGGAGTGTCTCGACGGTACACAAACGCCTTACCGGTGAACGGGTCCAATCCTGCCGTTGGATCAATCAAGTCGGCGCAGTTCAGTTCCGACGGGTATTCCCCGTTAGCGGCATGCCAACAGCGAAGAGACAAGTCGGTCCTGAGGAGCCGCAACATGGCAAGCGTCTTGCGATCCACGGCCATGTACAAGTCGCGCTTGTCGGAGGCGGGAAGATTGTTGAACTGGTCGAACAGACGTTGCTGCTCATAACTCAGATCTGCTTCGTCCAGCCTTGGCGCCGACGACGCTGCCATGTCGATGGGCGGTTCTTTCGGGTCTACAGTCTCTTCCCATAGTTGATCCCGGCGGGCGACTTCCTCGTAGGGCTCTCGCTCATCTTCAAGCTGCCTTAACGCAGCGATTGCTGTCTTGCACAGATCCGGCGACAGACGACGACGCAATGCATTCAAGCCTTGAAGTGCCGAATACTCAATCACATCGCCGACGAGCATATGAGCGACAAGCCCACCGCGTGAAACGTTTGCGAGCCTAAGAATATCACAGCCGACAACCAGGGCTTCTTCCAAGTTGCCAACGGCATGTGAATGACGAAGCTGAAGCGTTAAAGCTCGCGCCAAGTTCCGATAATGAGTCAGTTCCTCCAAACTGTGTGATAGAAAGTCTGCTTCGTATCTTACTGAACGACGCAAGTCCCGCGCGAGCAGTTGACGAGCGGCCATCAGCAGATCTGAGTTTCTGTGGAGAAACTCTTGCGGGTCCCCTCGTTCGTCCCAGACGAGATTGGACAGTGATTCCTCCGGACCAATCCGGGAGGCTACGGCGATAAGAGAGCTGTAGTCATTCATAGTGTCGAGTTAGCACCGAACGATGGCGATCAGCGGCTCGCGATCTTACGCGAACCACACCGACCGATTTTATCGCGAGTCCGCTGCATCGCTTGGTTCGCTTGCCTTGACCCCTGATTGGTTGAGCGCAGACCACTTTACGTCGAGAACGAGAACCCCCGACTGTCCTTTGAATTGGCCCTTGAGCCTCACGCCTTGATCGGTGCGGCCGATCGCAACCGAAAGATCATCGCCTACCTTTAGTTCCTTTAGTGCCGACATGTCCACACTCGGGTCGATGCCCAAGTCTTTGAGGGAAACTTTCTCCCACTTGCTATGGTCCTTTGCGGCGACTTCCGTCTCATTCAAAACAATCAAGGTCTCGCCCTCGACTTTTTGGGGAAGGTCCCGGCCCCAACCGTGAGGGATATGCCATTGCTTATTTGCATCTCGCTTAATGGTAACGGCTGGGGTTTCATTGAATTGGATGCGTAGCGCATCGATGTCGGCGGGAATGAGTTTTAGCGCCACGATGAACAAGAGCAACCTTATATCCATGATGAGCATTCCTTTGAGACGGATGGCTGAGCGAACGATTGCGATCAGCGGCTCGCGACCACGGGCCTTCCATCAGGACCGATTTTATCGCGAGTCCGCTGCATCGCTTGGTTCGCAACGGCTTTCCATTCTTCTTCGAGAATGCCGTAGAGTTCGAGATCCACCAAATGGCCCCACTTCTTGACGTGGTGGCGGCGACACCCTTCCCTGCGCATGCCTATCTTCTGCTGGACGCGCCCTGAAGCTGGATTCTGGGCGAAGTGGCTCGCATGCACTCTTGAAAGTCGCAGCACATCAAATGCGTATCGTAGGACTTCGTGGGCGGCCTCGGTGCAGTACCCAAGCCCCCAGTACGACTGGCCAATCCAGTAACCGAGTTCGGCCTGATGCTCTTTGCACATGCCCATCAGGCTTATGGCTCCAACAAGCATGCCATCGGGCTTGAGAGTAATTGCAAAAGCCACGCCTTCCTCTTTTTCAAATTCAGAGGCATGCCGCGAAATCCATTCGACCGCCATGCCATCCTCGTAGGGATGAGGAATATTGCTGGTCATGGCCGCAACCGAACGGTCTCCGGCCATTCGCGTCACGTCGGCCGCGTCATGATGGCAAAACGGACGCAGCACCAACCGTTCCGTCTCAAGTGTCGGGATGATGGCCATTTCTTTCTGCGAACGACTGCAATCAGCGGCTCGCGACCTTAGACTTTCCACACCGACCGATTTTATCGCGAGTCCGCTGCATTGCTTAGTTCGACCGTCGCAAGTTCGCTACGAAACCTCGAGCACATTCTTGCTAGGAGCACGGAAGCAAGAAACCAGAGCGGTAGCGCCAACACGGCGAAACGCATTCCCTTTGGCTCGGGCAGGAAAACGGAGAGCCAGACAACTGCCGCAAGCAGGCCGGCGAGAATCAAGAACATCAAGGAGAACCAGATCCGATAAAACCACCGAAGTCCGGCAAAACCGTGGCGTCGGTAATAGTAGGAATCCGTCCAGGTAGGTTTCATTTCGGCCTCCTTGCGCTCATGCCGTCTGAACCTAAACATTTCGCCGGTCAGCGCGCCACCAGCAAACCCTACTGCGTTGGAGAGACACATGAGTCCCATAAACAAAGCGAGCGGTGCCGCCCACGCGGGAGCGGTCACCGTCATGCTCCAGTAAATGAGCAAGGGAACAATAGCGATCTGGGACATCGCGATACAAGCAGCCAATACCCGAAAAAGTGGACGCGTTTTCGCCACGGCGGACGTATTCATGGCTTCTCCTTGGTCGAACTATCTAATTGAGCCGCAGTCAGTGCGGCCTAACACCGTTATTCACCGGATTATGCCCCGACTCGTCGAGGGGCGTCAATCCAATCGCTGTGCAGAACGCCCGCCGAGGGGGGGGGTGGTCTCGCTCGTCGGAGTCCAGCCAGATCGCGGGGGGTTGACGGGTTGGGTCAGGGGTATACAAAAGAACAGTTCCGGCTCTGCTTGGGCTTTGAACTCCTTTCGCGTGACGAGATTTCCGATGAGTGTCGAGCGCTACTGCACCCGCGTGCGCGACAGTTTGCTTGCGCCCGCCGATCGGCAGTGGTTTCCGGCGTGGATTCGCCGCTACGCGGAGGCCACGAAGACGACGCATGGCCCGCTAACCGTCACGAGGGAAGGCGTAATCGGCTTTCTGAAGATGCTCCGCGACGGC
>JBIIYH010000314.1:0-3461 GCA_044346905.1 Pirellulales bacterium | reverse complement strand
GGCTGGGCGACGGCTGGTGGCGAGCGTGAAGGTCGAGAAGTGGCTTCATATCGCGGGCGTCGGCGGCACGCAGGCAGGCGATGTATTCCGGGCGAATCGGGCTTTCGCCGCCGAGGTCCGCGGGCCATTCGACGATGGGGCAGCCGTGGATACGCAGCCAGATGTTCGAGAGCATCCGCGACCAGCGGCCGTTGCCATTGCGGAAGGGATGGATCTGCACCGCCCGGTGATGGATGAGAACTGCCTGCTCGAGGACACTCGGCATGTAGGGCTCACGGCCGCGGATGTCGTCGCAGAGCTGTGCGAGGTGTTCGCCGATGTGCGCCGGGGCGCTGCCCAGTGACAAAGGCCTGTCGCGGATCTGGCCGGCCCAGGACCAGACGTCGCCGAACATCTCGCCATGGAGCCGCAGCATCCAGCCAAAGTCGAATGTCGCAACTTTGCGGGACGGAACGGCGACGAGGTAGCGGATCACGGCCCGCCGGATGTTTTCGGCTTCGGCGACGGCGAGTTGGCTGCGGGTGCGGATGCGGCGTTTTCGCAGGCCGTCGAAATCCGCAAGCGGCGTTTCCCCGTCAGTGGACATGGCTCAGTCGGCCCAGAGGGTCCGGCCGCCAGCCGCCTGCAGTTCCCGGGTCGTACGGTCAACCATGGCGTCGAACTGATGCCTCGACAGACCCTGCGCCTCAAGGGCTGAGGTCGCCTGCACGAGAGCCGCGGCCCGCCGGGCCTTGGCTTTCGCGGCTCGGCGCACGAGCGTGTCGACCGAGAGCAGGGGACGCACGCCAACCTGCATTCCCAGGGCATCGGCGACCGCGCACACGTGGCCCATCGCCACGGTTGGCTCGCCCCGGAGGACTCTCGCCACTGTCGCCGTGGAAATACCGCTTCGCCGGGCGAGCTGCGGGATTGTCATCCGCAGTTCCCGCCTGCGTTCATCGAGATGATTGGTTGGGGACTGAATGGTGGCTGCCATGACCGACCTCAAAATAGGCGTATACGACTCGAAATTCATAGGAATCATATCGTATGTGATACGATTTGGCTAAAGGAAATCAGTTTTCTGGCCTAAAACGCCAAAAATCATCGTCCTTCTATGCGGATTGTCCAGCCGGCAGGATGACGTAGACGCCCAGGACGTCGGCCGGGAGCTGCGGGCGGACGTCGTACTTGAGGCCTTTGATCCGGCTCTCGTCGCGGAGTTGGCGGTGAACGGCCAGGAGCGACTTCGCCCGCTCGGCCGCGTAGGAATCGAGCCAGGGGGCCAGGGCAGGGGCGGCTTCCACCACCTTGCCCACGAACTGCCGCGACTGCTCGGGCGCGATGTTGGCGTCGGGTGTGGCCGTGAGCAGGGCTTCGGCCTGCTCCGGGGCGAGCCACGCGGCCTGCTCGGCCGCACCCTCGAAGCCCACGATGCAGCATTCCTCCGCCAGCAGCTCGCGGGTGTCGCCGCCCACCGAGCGGAGGATGTGGAACCGCAGCCGCACGAGCAGAAGCGTGGTTCGCTTGGCGACAGCCTTCGTGCGGATCGCCCCGGAGCGGGCGGCTTTCGCCGAGGCAGGATCGTCGATCGCCGTGCCCACGAGGTGGCTGGCAAGGGCCTCCACGAAGGGATGCGTGCGGGCGAGGAGGATCGTCTTCTCCATGTGCGGCAGCTCGAAGACCGCATCGAAGCGATCGGGCAGGCCTTCGGGGAGGCCGGCCCGAAAGGCGGGATCGGTGCCGGCGAGGTCGATCGCGAGCACCGTGCGGCCGCCCGCTTTCTCCACCGGCTTCACGATGCCGCCGAGCGTTTCGACCGCGCGGGCCACGAACCGCTCCACGTCCACCGTTTTGCCGATCGACTGGCAGGCGTCAATCCAGCTCGCGGCCACGGCGGTGCGGATCGCCTCCTGGGCGAACATGGTGCGGGTGCGCTTCGACCGCTCGGCCTCGCGGTCCCATTCGGCATGCAGGGCCGCGGTGGTGGGCTGCAAGTAGTCCGCCACCTCGGGCAGCAGTTTCTGGGTGGCCTTGGCGTCGCCACCCCGCAACAGCAACCCCTCGAAGATCGCCTCGACGACCTTCTCCGTGTTGATCGGCACGGGCACGCTCACGCCGAGCGTTTTCTGGATGCTGCGGTGCTTGTTGATGAGGATGTCGAGCACGATGCCGTCGATGCCGTTGTCGGCGCCGTAGAGGAAGGCGATCTCGACGGTCGGCTGCCGCTGGCCGTAGCGATCGACGCGGCCCTCGCGCTGCTCGTGACGGGTGGGATTCCAGGCGAGGTCGTAGTGAACGACCGCGTCGAACGACTCCTGGAGGTTGATGCCCTCGGAGAGGCAGTCGGTGGCCACGAGCAGCCGCTTGTCGAACGCGGCGAGCTTTTCGACCCGCTCCTCCCGCTCGGCCGGCGGCAGCGAGCCCGTCACGCAGTCGATCTCCAGGCCCTTGACCGCGAGCCGGTCCCGGAGGCTGGCCGCCACGTATTCGGCCGTGGCGATGTAGCGGCAGAAGACGATCGGGGCCCGCTTCCGCTTGAGCATGTCTTTGAGGAGCTTGACGAGGGCCGCGAGCTTGGCGTCGGCATCGCCCTCGAGCTCGGCGGCCCGCTTGGCGAGGGCCTGGAGCCGGCGGCGGTCGGTCGGCGCGGGCGACTCGTCGATCTCGGCACCCGCGGAGGCGTCGTCGGCCTCGTCGGCGTTTTCAGGGTCGGCATCGGTCGCTGCCGCGCGGCCGAGGTCGTCGGCCTCCTGTTCCGTCGCGGCGCCGACGCCGCGGGCCCGGTTGCCGAGTGTGGCCGCGGCGGCGGCTGGGCTCGACGACAGGCTCCGGAGCAGGGCGATCGCGCTCCACCACCGCACCCGCTGCCGCCGTTTGTCTTCGCCCTTCACGGCCACGAGCTCCCGCGCGAAGTCGAGGCAGTCGTCGAACAGGGCCTTGTAGGGGCCGGAGAGCGAGTAGGTGAGGTCTTTGTGCACCTCGCGGTTCGGGAACGGGGTTTGGGCGTCGAGGTAGGCCTCGATGTCGGCGCGGCGACGCTGGATGAAATGCCCGGCGAGCCGGCGGCGGTCGGACTCGTGGGCGGGGCCGGAGAGATCTTCGGGGAGGTCGGCGAGCGCGGGATCGAGCAGGGCCACGAGCGACCGGAAGGCGGCTTCGTTGCCGCTGTGGGGCGTGGCCGTGACGAGCACCATGTGGCGGTCGGGCGACTTGGCCAGATCGGCGAGGAGCTCGTGACGCTGGTGGCGGGAGCCGCGGGCATCCGCGTCTCGGGTGCAGGTGTGGGCCTCGTCCACGATCACGAGTTCCGGGCAGGTGCGGAGGAAGTCGGCCCGGTAGCGGTTCGACTTGATGAAGTCGATCGAGATCACGAGGTGGTCGTGAACCTCGAAGATCGACTGGTCGGCGGCACACTCCCGCTCGAGCCTCGCCACCGTGCTCGCGAGCACGAGCTTGGCGTCGATGTGAAACTTCGCCGA
>JBIIYH010000071.1:0-11889 GCA_044346905.1 Pirellulales bacterium | reverse complement strand
GGGCATCCTGCCTGCGCTTCGCCAGCAAGGCCGGTTCGATGGCACGGGCCACCCCTCGCGGCCCTTCAGCTCTTCTGCAGGGCCGTCGTGAGATCCAGGATGGCCTTCTTGCCGTCGGCGAAATACATGAGGGTGTTGTCGGCCGCGAACAGCGGGTTCGGGATGCCCGCGAAGCCGGGCGAGAGCGACCGCTTCACCACCACCACCGTGCGGGCCTTGTCCACGTCGAGGATCGGCATCCCGGCGATCGGGCTCGTGGGGTCGTTGCGGGCCGCCGGGTTCACCACGTCGTTGGCGCCGATCACGATCGCCACGTCGGTCTCCGGGAAGGTGGGGTTGATGTCGTCCATCTCCCGGAGCTTTTCATACGCGATGTCGGCCTCGGCCAGGAGCACGTTCATGTGCCCCGGCATCCGGCCGGCCACGGGATGGATCGCATACTCGACCGTCGTGCCCCGCTTCTCGAGGGCGTCGGCCAGCTCGCGGACGGCGTGCTGGGCCTGGGCCACGGCCAGGCCGTAGCCCGGTACGATCACCACCCGATCGGCCCCCTCGAGCACCATCGCGATCTCTTCGGCGCTCACGCTCTTGATCTTGCCGGCGTAGACGTCGTCGCCGCTGACGGCGGCCGTCGTGCCCAGGCCGCCGAAGAGCACGCCCACGAGCGAGCGGTTCATCGCCTGGCACATGATCGCCGTGAGGATCAGCCCCGAGGCGCCCACGAGCGAACCGGCGATCACGAGCACCGAGTTGTCGATCACGAAGCCGGCCGCGGCGGCGGCCAGGCCCGAGTAGCTGTTCAGGAGGCAGATCACGACCGGCATGTCGGCCCCGCCGATCGGCATCGTGAGCGTGATGCCCAGGGCGCTGCCGGCGGCCACGAGCAGCCAGAAGAGCAGGTTCGACGCGGGGTACACGCACAAGCCCCAGCCAAGCAGGAGCGTGGCCGCGGCCAGGCCGAGGTTGATCCAGTGGCGGTTGGGGTCGGTCCAGGGCTTCTTGAACTGCGGCAGCTCCTCGAGCTTGCCGAAGGCCACGAGGCTGCCCCAGAAGGTGACCGCACCGATCAGGCCAGTCAGCGCGGTGGCGATCGCGAACTGTGTCCAGGGGGCGAGCGGGCTGTCGGCAGCCTTGGCCGTGGCCGACGCGTTCCAGAGTTCGGCCCCGGCCACGAAGGTGGAGGCCGCCCCGCCGAAGCCGTTCAGCAGCGCCACCATCTGCGGCATGCCGGTCATCGGGTATCTAACCGCCATGACGGCGCCCACCGCCGCCCCGATCGCCGCGGCGACGCCCACGAGCACGAGCGGCCAGGCGCCGCGTTCGGCGAACGATTCGAGCACCGGCTTCTCGAAGCAGGCGGCGATCAGGGCGATCGCCATCCCGACGGCGCCCAGGTAGTTGCCCTTCACGGCCGTGCGCGGGCCGGTCATGAGCTTGAAGGCCACGATGAACAGCATCGAGGCCGCGAGATACGCGAGGTTGATCCAGGCTTGGCTCGACATCTCGGGCTACTTCTTCTTCGGTTGGAACATTTCGAGCATCCGATGGGTGACCACGAAGCCCCCCGCCACGTTCACCATCGCCAAGACCACGGCCAGGAGGCCGAGGAAGTTGCCGAACCGGTAGCCGGCCGTCGCCACGGCCGCGGCCACCACGATCGCGCCCACCGCCGTGATGCCGGAGATCGCATTCGAGCCGCTCGTGAGCGGCGTGTGGAGCCGCTGGGGCACCTTGGTGATCACCTCGAAGCCCACCCACATCGCCAGCAGAAACACCGTCAAGAGGCGGATGAACTTGGCAGCCGCGTCTTCCGGGGCGGCCGCGGCGTCGGCGACGAGGGCGATGAGCAGGGGCATGGTCATGGGGCGATCCGTGCGGGGGCGGCGATCAGGAGGCGGGGGCGGAAGCTTCGAGGGGCGGCAGCCCCAGTTTCTCCCGGATCTTGGGATGCACGACCTGGCCGCCGGTGGCCACGAGCGTGTCGCGGACGATCTCGTCGTCGGCAGCCACCTTGCCGGGCAGGCCGCACTTCACGAGGTGGGCGAGGAAGGTGGCGATGTTCTTGGCGTAGAGCTGGCTCGTGTGGCCGGCCACGTCAGCCGCGAGGTTGGTGGGGCCGAGGATCGTGACGCCGTCCACCACGACCGTCTCGTCGGGCTGCGAGCCCTCGCAGTTGCCCCCGCGCTCGGCCGCCATGTCCACGATCACGCTGCCCGGCTTCATCCGCCGCACCATTTCGGCCGTGACGAGCACCGGGGCCTTCTGGCCCGGGATCAGCGCCGTGCAGATCACCAGGTCGCTCTCGGCCACCACCTTGCCGAGGAGTTCCCGCTGCTTGGCGTAAAACTCCTCGCCCATGGCCTTGGCGTAGCCGCCGGCCGTCTCGCTGGAGCCGGTCTCGAGCGGCAGCTCGACGAACTTCGCGCCGAGGCTCTGCACCTGCTCCTTGACCGCCGGGCGGACGTCATAGGCGCTCACCTGGGCGCCGAGCCGCTTGGCGGTGGCGATCGCCTGCAGGCCCGCCACGCCGGCCCCGAGCACAAGCGCCTTGGCCGGCGTGATCGTGCCGGCGGCGGTGGTCATCATCGGCAGGATCCGGGGCAGGTGGGTCGCGGCGACGAGCACGGCGCGATAGCCGGCGATGTTGGCCTGGCTCGAGAGCACGTCCATGCTCTGGGCCCGCGTGATCCGGGGCACGAGCTCGAGCGAGAAGACGGTAGCCCCCTTGTCGGCCGCCTCGCGACAGGCCTCGGGAGACGAGAGCGGGTCGCACAGCCCCACCACGATCACCCCGGAGCGGAGCCGGTCGCGGTCGTGGCACCAGCCGTCGCCGCAGGCGCCGCAGGTGCGGACGGTGAGCAGGCAGTCGGCCGAGAAGGCCTCCTCGCGGGAGACGATCGTCGCGCCGGCGGCCCGGTAGGCGTCGTCGGGAAAGCCGGCCGCGAGGCCCGCTCCGGCCTCGACCGAAATCTCGAGCCCCGCCTTCTTCAGGGCCGGGACGGCGGCGGGCACGACGGCCACGCGGCGCTCGCCGGGAAACGTTTCCTTGAGGACTGCGACCTTCATGGAGAGCCGGATGCCGGGGGCTTGAATCGAGCGGCCAATGGGTCAAGAGTGTGGTCTGAACGCCTCCGGACCGCAACCTGGGGCCCGGCGGCTCCAGAGGGCGAGGCGGGAATGTCGCGGGTTTGCCGCTGCCGCTTGCCCGCGGGACAGGGCATTGGTAGTCTCCGGGGCTCGCGTGCGGCACGCCTGTTTGGTGGCCAAAGGCCCGGCCAGACGGCCCCCGCACGCGCTCCGAAAAACAGGCGCAGGATTTGGAACCGACATCGATGAAGACGTTCATGGCGAAGCCCGGCGAGGTCGAGCAGCGGTGGTGGGTCGTCGACGCCGCCGACCGCCGCGTGGGCCGTCTGGCCAGCGAGATCGCGATGGTGCTGATGGGCAAGCACCGGCCGACATACACCCCCCACGTCGACACGGGCGACCACGTCGTCGTGATCAACGCCGAGAAGGTGGCGTTCAGCGGCAAGAAGTGGCAGCAGAAGGTCTACCGCTGGTACACGGGCTACATGGGCCTGCGGAGCGAGACGGCCGAGCACCGCCGCGACCGGCGGCCGGAACTGATCGTCGAGGAGGCCGTGCGGCGGATGCTGCCCAAGAGCCGCCTGGGTCGGGTGATGCTCGACAAACTCAAGGTCTACGCCGGCCCCGAGCATCCGCATCAGGCCCAGCAGCCCGAACCGATCAAGTTGGGTGTCTGACGCCCGCCTGCCGGCAGCCCCTGCATTGCAAGCCACACCGCATCCCAGCCAAGAATTTTTGTCCAGACCAGCCCGAGGAAATCATGACCACCGATTCGCAGCCCGCCGCCGTCGCGGTTCCCACCCCGAGCACGACCCAGGCCGTCCGTGCCGTGCGGCGTGGCGACGAGATCATCGCCACCGGCCGCCGCAAGACGGCGGTGGCCCGCGTGCGTCTGCGTCCGGGCAACGGCGAGGTGACGATCAACGGCCGCGACCTCGAGGCTTACTTCCCCTCGGTGAATGAGCGGAACCTCGTGGCCGGCGCCCTCGAGCTGATGGGCAAGCGGAATGCCGTGAAGGTGGCGATCACCGTCGATGGTGGCGGGCCGGCCGGTCAGGCCGGCGCCTGTCGGCTGGGAATCGCCCGGGCCCTCAAGACCTTCGACGCGGAACTGGCCGAACCGCTCCGCCACTCAGGGCTCCTGACCCGCGACGGGCGGATGAAGGAGCGGAAGAAGTACGGCCTCCGGGGCGCCCGCCGCGGCACCCAGTTCAGCAAGCGGTAGCCCGTGCGGGCGGCAGCCCTGGGCCCAGGCGTCAGGACCGGCATGACCGGTCCTGCAGGCTCGGTTTCCCTGGACGGAGACGGCGAGCCATACTAGGGAACCGGCCGTGGACGAGGCGGCCCTCGAGTCGCCATCGAGGCCTCGTCCCCCCGCCATTTCCTGCCCGGGAGAGTTTTCCCATGCGCTGCACGACCGCTTCCCGTCTCTTGATCGCCGCCGTGTTCGCGGCCGGTCTCGCCGCTTCGCCCCGCGCCTGGGGCCGGCAGGCAGCCAATTCGGCCGCCGACCAGGCCACCGACGTGCTCGCTGCGGAAGCGGAAGGCCTCGTCGAGGTGAAGTTCATCGCCAACGATTCCCGCTCAGCCCAGGTGGTGGTCACCAACCGCGGCGATCGGCCGCTCACGCTCCGGCTGCCCGCGGCCTTCGCTGGTGTGCCGGTGCTCGCCCAGATGGGCGGAGGGGCTGGGGCGGGCTTCGGCGCCGGCGGCATCGGCGGCACGCCGCAGAACGTGGGTGGCGGCGGGGTGCAGAATCAGGGGATGGGCATCGGCGGCCCGCAGGGCGGCAATCCCTTCGGCTGCTGGGTGGCCCGCGAGGTGTATGGCGTGCACGATCCCCGCTGGCTCGCCTTCCGGCAGTGGATGGTCTGGCAAGCGCCGGCTTGGCTGCAGACGCTCTATCTCGAGCGGGGCGAAGCCTTCGCCGCCTGGCTCCACGACCGGCCCGCCGCCAAGGCGGTGGTGCGGCTGGCGATGGATCGGGCGGTCGCGACCGACGTGCCGCCGACCCAGGGCGGCCTCTACGCCGTGGCGACCGCAGCGCCCGATGCGTTTACAAAGCCCTTCTCAGTGGCCGCCGGCGGGACCGTGGCGGTGAAGCTGCCGACCGTGTGCCTCGAATACGGCAAGCGGGAGCCGACCGCCCGCATGCCCTATCGGCTCACCGCCTTCGAGAAGGTGTCGCAGGACCCCAAGCTCGCTTTGGTCTTGGGCGGCCTGGCAAGCGGCCACTTGTCGCAGAAGGTCGCCCAGGCGGCGGCCTGGCACCTCGCCAGCGGCCGAACCTGGGAGCAGCTCGCCGCCGAGGTCATCGACCGGGCGGGGGGCGATCCCGATCTGCCCGTCTTTTCGGCCGCGGAACTGGCGGCCGCCCGCCAGGCGGTTGACGTGGCCACGCGGCTGGCCGCCGCCGCCGAGGCTCGGCAGCCCGCCGCTGACTCGGCCGGCCGCTGAGCGGGGCTCGAGCGGCTGCCAGCGGGGCGAAGTCGCGGTCAGAACTCGGCCGAGATGGCTTCGCCGCCGGCGCGGGTGCAGAGGGCGCGGAACACCTCGGGCGCCACATCGTCGCTGATCAGTCGGCAGGAACTGTCGAGATTGAGGAACTGTGTTCCGGCCGTGTGCGGGCCGATAAATCCGCCCGGACTCCCCTGCAGGCTCGGGGCACTCGATCGCACGTGCACGAGCGTGGCCGTGATGGCAGGCCGGGAGTTGAAGCGGGGGTTGGCAGCGTCATAGCGGGGCGACTCCGGCGCGTAGACCATGATCTGGCGGGGTGTCACGCCCGCCCACCCGCTCTGGGTGTGACGGCTCATCCGCTCGCCCACCGCGATGGTCTTGCTGGTGCCGTCGGTGATGTCGGCGATCCGAATCCGGCTGTTGCGATGGAACACCCCGTTGAAGGGCTGCTCCTCGTAGGGCTTGGTGCCGAGGCAGCCGGCGTAACTGCACACGGCCGCCTGGGCCAGGGTGTTGAGGCTGCCGTCCTTGATGTCGACGAGCTTCGGGGACGTGTCGCCGGGATCGACGAAGACCGGGACGATCGTCTCGCGGGCGACCCGGTTGTCAGCGTGGTCGATCGCTTTCCTGAAATCGATCCTGTCATGGGTGGCGGTCTCGTCGAGGTACGGAAGAATCACTGCAAAAAGCCCCCACCCAGGCCCCGACTCGGGTACCGGGTCGTTGGAGCCACCCGGCCACGGGCCCGTCGGGGTGGATGTGAAACCGGCCGGCAACCGTCGCCGAGCTTCGTGATAGGCGAGCAACCCGATGCCGATTTGCTTGAGGTTGGTGAGGCTGGAAACCCGCCGCGCCGCAGCCCGGGCCGACTGGACGGCCGGCAGGAGCAGCCCGATCAGCGTGGCGATGATGGCGATCACCACCAGAAGTTCCACGAGCGAGAAGCCGGCCGCGGAGCGACTAGTCCGAGCGGGCTTTCCAAGAAAACCACAAGAAAGCATGTGAAAAATCCCAGCAGGCCCAGGGCGACATTGAGACGCATTCTCAGTCGAGCGATATGATATCGGGTTCTCACGGGGTGTCAATCCGATCCGCTCGCTGCTGGCCCGCCCCTACGCGCCGGTTGGAGATGCGATACAACCGAAGGGAGAGCCCCGTCGGAAGTGGCGGCGGCGACGCCCGCGATCGCGTCCGGAGACCCACGGCATGCCCGCCACCCCGAGTCCAGCCGCCGGCGACGTGGTGATCGAGACCCGCAATCTGGCCAAGGTCTATCGCGACTTCTGGGGCCGCAGCAAAAAAGCGGCACTCAAGCCGCTCGACCTCGAGATCCGCCGGGGGGAGATTTTCGGGTTGCTCGGCCCGAACGGCTCCGGCAAGACGACCACCCTCAAGCTGCTCCTGGGCCTGATCTTTCCCACGTCCGGCGAGGCCTTCGTGTTCGGCCGGCCAGCCACCGACGTCGCCAAGAATGAGCGAATCGGCTATCTGCCGGAGGAGTCGTATCTCTACAAGTTTCTCGACGCCGAGGAGACGCTCGACTTCTACGGCCGTCTGTTCGGCATGCCGCCGGAGGAGCGGCAGCGTCGGGCCGCGGCCCTGATCGAGATGGTGGGGCTGGCTCGGGATCGCAAGCGGCAACTGCGGGAATACTCCAAGGGCATGACCCGCCGGATCGGCGTGGCCCAGGCGCTGATCAACGACCCCGAGCTCGTGCTCCTCGACGAGCCGACCAGCGGCCTCGACCCGATCGGCACCCGCGAGATGAAGGACCTGATCATCGACCTCAAGCAGCGGGGCAAGACGGTGATCATGTGCTCCCACCTGCTGGCCGACGTGGAGGACGTGTGCGACCGGATCGCAGTGCTCCATCAGGGCGAGCTCAAGGAGCTCGGCCGGGTCGAGGATCTGCTGACCGTGACCGGAGTGACCCAGTTTCGGGCCAAGGGCCTCTCCCCGGAGGCTGCCGAGGAAGTGCGGGCCGTGCTCGCGCGGCATGGCGGCAGCGAGATCGAGGTCGGCCATCCGACCACGACCCTCGAGGACCTGTTCCTGGAGGTGGTCCGGGATACCGAGGCCCGGCCCGGCCGCCGGGCCCGCGGCCCGGCGGCGACGACCGGCCAGGCAGGGGACTGACCGCGATGGTGCTGGAGCAGGAACTCCCTCGGTTCTCCGCCTGGATCGGCCCCGCGGTGCTCGCCTTCCTGCTGACGGCAGGGGTCGTGGTGCTCGCGGTCGGGCTGATCGCCTGGCTCGTCCAGTCGCTCGCCTGCGGCCCGCTCGAGGCGGGCGACCGGGTCTACCGCGGCGTGCTCACCGGCCTGGGGGATCTGCGGGCCACCTCGCTCGGCCGGGTCTGGGCCCTGGCCCGGCTGGCGATCCAGGAGGCCGTCCGCCGCAACGTGCTGTTGGTGCTGCTGGTATTCGCCGTCGTGATCCTGTTCGCGGGGTGGTTTCTCGACCCCACGAACGTCGATCCCGGCCGGCTCTACCTGGGCTTCATCCTGGGGGCGATGAACCTCCTGGTCTGCATGGTGACGTTGATCCTGGCCGCCTTCAGCCTGCCGGCCGACATCAAGTCGAAGGCCATCCAGACGGTCACCACGAAGCCGGTGCGCACCGCCGAGATCGTGCTCGGCCGGTTTCTCGGCTTCGCGCTGGTCGGCACGGGGTTGCTGGCGGTGATGGGATTGGCCGGCTGGGCCTTCGTGGTTCGCAGCGTGGATCACAGCCACGAACTGCCGCCCGGCGCCGTCGTGGAAGTGCGGGACGAGGAGGGCACCGTCACCGGCTTCGAGGGGCGGACGAGTCCCAGCCGCGGTCACCGCCACTTCATCGCCCTCGACGCGGAGGGCCGCGGCGTGGCCGAGACCTTCCAAGGCCATCGCCATCGGATCACGCCCCGCACCGTCGGGGCCGACCGGGCCTACGAGGTGGGGCCGCCCGAGGGGATTCTCGAGGCCCGCCGACCGCTCCGCGGCCGGCTGCGGTTTCTCGACCGCCAGGGGCAGCCGGCGGAGAAGGGGATCAGCGTGGGGGCCGAGTGGGCCTACCGGCAGTACATCGAGGGGGGCACCGGGGCCGCGGCGGTCTGGACTTTCGAGGGGCTCACCGAGGAGGCCTTTCCCGACGGGCTGCCCTTGGAGATGACGATCCGGGTGTTCCGCACCTACAAGGGCACCATCACCGAGGGGATCCACGGCACGATCCAGATCCGGAATCCGGTCAATCAGCTCCGCAGCGAGGCCTTTCCGATCGTGGCCCGTGAGTTCACGATCGACGAGTTTCGGATTCCGCGCAAGCTCGGCACCGTGCTGGCCGACGGCCAGGTCCGCGAGGCCGACCTGTTCGCCGACTTCATCGCCGACGGCCGGGTGGAGGTCTGGCTGCAGTGCCTGGAGCCGGCCCAGTACTACGGCGTGGCCCAGGCCGACTTCTATCTTCGGGCGGGCGAGGGCTCGTTCGCCTTCAACTACGCCAAGGGCTGCCTCGGGGCCTGGTTCGCGATGCTGATCGTGACGGCCCTGGGGGTGATGTTCAGCACGTTCCTCTCGGCCCCGGTGGCGCTGGTGGCGTCGCTCTCGGTGCTCCTGATCGGCCAGTTCCGCGAGTTCATCGCCCGGCTGTTCACCAGCCAGGTGACCGGCGATGCCACGATCGCGCCCGGCGGCGGCCCGATCGAGTCGCTCTACCGGATCGTCACCCAGACGAGCATCACGCTCGAACTCGACCCCACGCCCGGGGTGCAGGCCATGAAACTCGCCGACACGGTGCTGCTCGCGCCGATGCGGGTGCTGGCGGGGCTGTTCCCCTCGCTCTCCACCCTCGGGACGAGCGACTTCGTGGCCGGGGGCTTCGACATCCCTGCCGGCCTGCTGGCCGCGCACGCCCTGGAGACGCTCGCCTACGTGGCGGCCTTCTGCATCGCCGGAGCATTCTGCCTGCGGGCCCGGGAGGTGGCATCATGACGACGACACGGGGAACGTCCGCGGCCACGCGGCAGGGCTGGCTGGGCCTGCGGCCCGAGACGCTGTTGGCGCTCGTGGGCATCATGGCCCTGCTGTTGCCGCTCTCGCTCTTGAGCCAGCCGGCCGACTCCGAGAGCCCCGGCGGCCTCCTGGCCCGGATGCGGGCCGCCCGCGGGCTCTCCCAGGCCAACCTGGGCGAGATCGACCCTACCGGCGAGACGATGCGGTTCGCGACGCTCGGCCTCAAGAACGTGGCCGTGACCCTGCTCTGGGATCGGGCCAATCACTACAAGAAGGTGGAGGACTGGGCCAACCTCTCCGCCACGCTCGAGCAGCTCACCAAGCTCCAGCCCAACTTCTATTCCGTCTGGGACTTCCAGGCCCACAACCTCTCCTACAACATCTCGGTCGAGTTCGACGACTACCGCGACCGCTATGCCTGGGTCATCAAGGGGATCGAGTTCCTGCGGCAGGGGATCGGCCTGAATCGGTTCGAGCCGCGGCTGCTGGGGCGGATGGGCTGGTTTCTGGGGCACAAGATCGGCAAGTCGGACGAGAAGCAGGAGTTTCGCAAGCTGTTCGTGGCCGACGACGACTTCCACGAGCGGGACGATCCCCAGCGGACGCTCCCGGAGCGGGACAACTGGCTCGTCTCGCGGGGCAAGTATCGGCAGGGACAGCAGCTGGCCGACTCCGGCGTGCCGCTCAAGACCACGGCCCTGATCTTCCACAGCGAGCCGATGATGGCCGCGATCAACCATGCCCGGGCCCTGGAGGAGGACGGCGTGTTCGGCAGCGCCGCCCGCCGGGCCTGGGAGCTGGCCGGCGAGGAGATGCGGCGGTTCGCCACCCGCGAGATCCCCACCAGCTGGAACGTGCCGATCCGCCTCGGTCTCAAGGAGGCCGAGCAGGACCGGGCCAAACGGCTGGCGGAGGAGATCGAGACGCTCGTACCGGGGGGCTTCGCCAGGCTCGAAGAGGAGCGGCGGGCCGCGCTCAGCCCGGAGCAGCGGGCCGCGATCGCAGTGCCGGCCCTGGAGCGGGACGAGCAGCAGCTGCAGCTGGCCATGGAGGCCGAGTCGGCGGTCAAGGTGACCTGGAAGGACGTCGCCCGGTCCGCCCCGGCCGACGTTCGCGATCGGGCCTGGGATCTCGCGCTCCAGGAGACCGAGGCTCGCGAGACGGCCGAGATCATCGACCGCTACCGGGACATCGTGAACTTCGATTTTTGGCGGGCCACGTGCGAGGCGGAGGTGACGGAGCCGGCGCTGCGGGCCCGCGAGCTGACCTGGAAGGCCGACCGGGAGTTCGCCGCTGCCCGGCTCCAGGCGGCGAAGCAGGCCTACGAGGAGGCCTTCCGGGCCTGGCGGGAAGTCTTCGATGCCTCGCAGATCCTCCGCGAGGACCAGCTCACGGCCGACGACATCGCCGAGATCGTGGGTCGCTACCGCAAGCTGCTCGAGCAGCTCGACGAGTCGTTCCCGAGCCCATTCGTGCTCGACGACATCCTGGCCCGAGCCCGCCCGGGCGAATGACGCTCAGGCCCGGCGGACGAGCAGCTTGTCGATCCGGCGGCCGTCCATGTCGACGACCTCGATCACCAGCCCCTGCCAGGTGATCGCGTCGCCCGCCGTCGGCAGCCGCTTGAGCTCGGCGAGCACCAGCCCCGACACGGTCTCGTACTCCCGCGGCTCGGCCTCGATCGCGATCCCAACCGTCGCCGCCAGCCGCTCGACGGCCGCGCTTCCCTCGACCAGCCAGGAGCCGTCGGGCCGCTCCACGAACTCAGCCGGCTCCTCGGCTCGGCGGTCGTCGTGGATCTCGCCGACCAGCTCCGACAGCACGTCGTCGAGCGTCACCAGGCCGTCGGTGCCGCCATACTCGTCGAGCACGATCGCGAACGGGGTCCGTTCTTTGCGGAACAGTTCCAGGAGCCGGTCGAGCGGCATGGTCTCGGGCACGAATGCCGCCCGCCGGAGCATCTTTCGCAGTTCGAGCGGCCAGCCCATCCAGGAGGTCCGCAGCACGTCCTGGAGGGCCACGTAGCCGAGGATCCGGTCGAGCGAGCCGTCGTAGACCGGCAGCCGGGAGTAGCCGGCCATCGCGATCGCCCCGATGATCTCGTCGGAGGGCGTGTCGACGTCGAGCGCGTCGATCTCGATCCGGGGCCGCATCACGTCACGGACGGTCCGCTCCCCGAGCCGCAGGGCTTCGGTGGCCACCGCCTGCTCGACCGCCTCGAGCACTCCCTCGGCCCGGCCCGTCTCGAGCAGCTGCTCGATGTCGTCCACCGAGACGGTCTGCTCGTGCTTGCCCCGGGCACCCAGCAGAAACAAGACGGCCGCGGTGCCGAGGTTCAGGCCCCACACCAGCG
>JBIIYH010000313.1:0-3465 GCA_044346905.1 Pirellulales bacterium | reverse complement strand
GCCCGTGGCATCGACGTGATCCTCAACCCCTCGGCGAGCCACTTCGCCTTCGGCAAGGAGGAGATCCGGCGACGGTTCGTGCTCGAGGGCTCGCGAGCCTTCGCGGCGGCGTACGTCTACACGAACCTCGTCGGCAACGAGGCGGGCCGCTCGATCTACGACGGCAGCGTGCTCGTGGCCGCCGGTGGCCGGATGGTCGCCTGCGGCCGCCGGTTCGCATTCGCCGATCGGGCGCTGACGACCGCGACGGTGGACCTCGATGCCCTGCGGCCCGCCCAGGCGCGGCTGGCCACGGAACCGCCCGGCACCGCCGACGACTTGGTGACGGTGCCCTACCAGCCGGCCGGCGGGGCCGAGACCCCGGCCGGCCAGGACGGTCGCGATGCCTGGGAGCGGGGACCGCACGTGAAGGAGGAGGAGTTTGCCCGGGCCGTGGCCCTCGGGCTCTTCGACTATGCCCGCAAGAGCCGCTCGCGGGGCTACGTCGTCTCGGCCAGCGGAGGCGCCGACTCCTCGGCCGTGGCCTGCCTGGTGGCGATTGCCGTGCGGTTGGCCGTCGGTGAACTGGGGCTGCCGCAGGCTGCGGCGCGGGCGAGGCTTTTTGTCGCGAGCACCGCCGGTGACCAGGCAGCCCGCGAACTCGTGGCCGCCGCGCTCACCTGCGTCTATCAGGCCACGGCCAACTCCGGGCCGGTGACTCGGGCCGCGGCCCGCGGCCTCGCCGAGGCCTTGGGGGCGGTGTATCACGAGTTCGACATCGAGCCGATCGTCCGCGGCTACGAGCGGATCGTCGCCGCCGCCCTCGGCCGGCCGCTCGCCTGGGAGAGCGACGACGTGGCGCTGCAGAACATCCAGGCCCGGGCCCGGGCGCCCGGCGTGTGGATGCTCGCGAACGTCACCGGGGCGCTGCTCGTCTCCACGAGCAACCGCTCCGAGGCGGCGGTGGGCTACGCCACCATGGACGGCGACACGGCCGGCGGCATCGCCCCGATCGCCGGCATCGATAAGGCCTATCTCCGCCGCTGGCTCGTCTGGCTCGAGCGGCAGGGGCCCGAGGGAGTGGGATCGGTGCCGGCGCTGGCCGCCGTCAACGCCCAGCAGCCGACCGCCGAGCTGCGGCCGGCGACGGCCGGGCAGACCGACGAGGCCGACCTCATGCCCTACGACGTGCTCGACGCCATCGAGCGGTTCGCGATCCGCGACCGGCAGACGCCGCTGGAATGCTGGCGGAGGGCTTGCGGGGAGTTCCCGGGCCATGGTTCCGCCCAGCTCGCGGTCTGGGTCGAGCGGTTCTTCACGCTCTGGAGCCGCAATCAGTGGAAGCGGGAGCGATATGCCCCGTCGTTTCACCTCGACGACGAGAACCTCGACCCCAAGACCTGGTGCCGGTTCCCGATCCTCTCCGGCGGCTTCGCCCGCGAACTGGCCGAACTGCGGGCCGCGGCGGGGGTCTGAGGTCCGCCGAAACGGCGCCGAGACGCTCGAAAACGGCCTCGCCCCCCGGCCGCCGCCCCTGCTAGAGTCCCGGCCTCCCCGGGAGCCCAGCGTGGTGCGCCGAACCAGACCGTTTCAGCCGCTGTCGCTCGCCGTCGCTCTGGCGGCGGCCGCCGCGGCTCATGATGCCCGCGGCCAAGCTCCGGCCCAAGTTCCCGTCCCCGCGGGCCAACGGGTCGCCGCCGTGCCGGCCGCCCCCCAGCCCCCAGCACCGCTGTCGCCGCAGGAGCAGGCTGCTCTCGACCGGCTGCTCGCGGCCTGGGAGGCCCGCAACGCCGCTGTCAGCACCTGGTCATGCACCTTCCACAAGTGGGAATACAACGCCTGGAGCCCGGCCGATGCGGCCGGCGACCGGCTGGCCTTCGCCGAGAGCACCGGCGAGCTCAAGTATGCGGCCCCCGACAAGGGGCTGTTTCGCGTTCGCGAATCGAAGCAGTGGAACCCCGAGGCCCGCCGCTACGAGGTGCGCGGCGGCGAGGCCGGCGAGCACTGGGTCTGCAACGGCGAGAGCATCTACGAGTTTCGCCACGCCGAGCGGCAGTTGCGGGAGACGAAGCTGCCGCCCGAGATGCGGGGCAAGGCGATCAGCGACGGGCCGCTGCCGTTCGTGTTCGGGGCCAAGGCCGACACGCTCAGAAAGCGGTACTTCATGCGGATCATCACGCCGCCGGAGGTCCGCGATCAGGTCTGGTTGGAGTCGCTCCCCCGGTACCAGGCCGACGCCGCCAACTTCTCCAAGGTCGAACTGATTCTTCAGGCCCGCGACCTGATGCCCTTCGCGATCCAGATCTACAAACCTGGCGGACAGGATCGTGACGTCTACCAGTTCGATCCCCGGACCAGCCTGATCGACAAGAGCCTCGACATGCTGCGAGACTTCGCCAAGCCGACCACCCCATTCGGCTACAAGTACATTCTCGAGGACCTGGCCGCCCAGGCGCCGCCGGCCGCCGGCCCGCGCTGAGTCTTGCCGGCTGATTTCCGCGTGCGGTTGGCCACCGCCCTGTCCGCCGGCGGCGTGGCTGTATACTGCCGCTTTCGTCCCTGTGACCGGCGGATCTCGTCCCCGATGCCCACGCTCGACCCCTCCCACCCGCTTTCCAAGCTCCTCGACCAGGATCGCCGCTACACCCTCGACGCCTACCTGTTCGTGCTCGAGGCGCTCACGTTCGCCCAGGAGACGCTGGGCTTCGGCCAGGAGCCTGCGGCGGAGGAGATCGAGCAGCCACGGTCCGAAGATCCTGCCCCGTCCGGCAAAACCCGGTCCCGCCCCCGCCGCGAACGCCGCCGGGTGGAGCGGCACGTCTCCGGCCAGCAGCTCTGCGAGGCAGCCCGGCAGTTCGGCCAGCAGCAGTACGGCTTCCTCGCCAAGACGGTGCTGGCCACCTGGGGCATCCGCAGCACGGCCGACATCGGCGAGATCGTGTTCAACATGATCGACATCGGGCAGATGCGGAAGACCCGCAGCGACAAGCGGGAGGACTTTCACGATGTCTTCGACTTCGACGACGCCTTCGCCCGCGACCTCGCCTTCGCGGTGCCTGACCGCGTCTGACCACTGGCGGCGGTCCGATGGGCAGCGACACCTCAGCCGCGAGTTGGATCGTGTTTGCGGTCGCCGCCGCGGCCGAGCTTGCCTGGCTCGTGGCACTCGCCTGGCTGGCCTGGCGGGCGTGACCGCCGTCCGGGAGGAGCGATGAACGTCACGCTTTCGGCCATGCCGGCCTGGGCCGCCCTGGTGCCGCTCGGCTGCTATTTGGTCGTCCTCGGCTGGCTTCATCTTCGCCGCCGTCCCGCCGCCGTGTCGGGGGGCATCGATCTGGCGGCCTTGGCCGCTGCCGTCTCCGGCTTCGTCCTGGCCGGCCCCCTCGCGCTCCTGCAGCCGGCGGTGGGCACCGCCGCCTGGGCCACGCTGATGATGCTCGGCACCCTGGTCGTGATCGTGGCCGGGGGGCTGCTGGCCACCCGGCC
>JBIIYH010000004.1:0-35442 GCA_044346905.1 Pirellulales bacterium | reverse complement strand
GCGATTGCCGTCTTCGAGCTCAAGTCGGGCAAGTTGTTGTCCCGTGGAAGTGACTGATCGCCTTGGAGGCCGAACGAAGCGATGCAGCGGACTCGCGAACAAGCCGGTCGTTTTTGGAAAGCCTTTTCCGCGAGCCGCTGATCGCGGATGTTCCGTGAAACATCTGGATCAGTCATGAGTGCGATCTATGTCGAGACCTCGATCGTCGGCTACCTCACCGCGCGATCGGCGTCCGACGTGGTTTTCCAAGCCCGACAAGAGCTGACACGTCGCTGGTGGCAGCAGCGTCGCAAGGGTTTCGACCTCTACATCAGCCAACTTGTGTTGGATGAGGCCGGGGCGGGCGATCCGACGGCAGCGGCGGATCGCCTGAGTCTACTCGAGGGCTTGCCGCTCCTTGGGGGAATCTGCGGAGGCTGATCGGCTTGCCGACCTGCTGCTCGCGAGGCACCTCCTGCCGTCAAAAGCCGCGGCGGATGCTCAACACGTCGCCTTGGCCGCCACGGCTGGCGTAGACTACCTGTTGACCTGGAACTGCAGGCACATCGCAAATGCGGATTTGCTTCCCGCACTGTACGAGACACTCAGGGCCGAAGGCTTCCCGCCGCCCCTAATCGTCACGCCTGAGGAGTTTTCCGATGCCGGTTGAATCCCTTTACGCCGATCCCGTGGTTGCTGAAATCCACGAGGTGCGCCGACGCCTGCTAGAAGCCAGCGGCGGCGATGTCGCAAAGTTCCGCCAGCGCCTGCGTGAGAGGCAGAGCGTGTCAGGGCGGCGGATCGTGTCCGGTTCTGTGAAGAAGCACACGGAACCAAGCGATGCAATGGACTCGCGGGCAGCGTCCTGAGTGATGGTTCATCCAGTGGCCGCGAGCCATTGATCGCCATCGTTGTCCAGTAGAATGCGTCGATGCAAACCGTCTATATCGAGACGTCTGTCGTCAGCTTCCTTCGGGAGAACCTCTCGGCTTCACCCGAGTCGGTGGAGCGGCAGGTGCTGACCCGGAGGAGGTGGAACATCTACCGCCATCGGTACGAGCTCGTGACGTCGCAGTATGTCGTTGATGAGGCTCGCATCGGCCAAGCGGACCGCGCTCAAGAGCGGCTTGGCTATCTGGCTGGAGTTCCGCTTGTGCCGCTCAGCGATGAGATCGATGCTTTGGCTGACCAAATCATGAGCCGGGCGATACTGCCGAAGGATGCACTGGTTGATGCCCTCCACATTGCCTCTGCCGCAGTGAGCCGCGTAGACTACCTATTGACATGGAACTGCTCGCACATAGCGAACCCTATGATCCTGCCTCGCGTATTTCGCACCCTGGATGATTTCGCTCTTCCGTTTCCAGTGATATGCACACCAAAGGACATGCTTGAGGAGTACGGCGATGACTCAGCGAATTGATCCGCTTATCGAAGAGCTTCACGAGGTGTGACGCGAGATCGCCAAGCGATTCGAAGGCGATATCCATCGGATATCTAGGGATGCCCGACAGCGGCAGGCTCAAGAAGGCCGCCCCGTATGGCACCCAAAAGCGGCGAACCAAGCCTTGCAGCAGACTCGCGAAGGCGTCCAGCGGCATGGATAGTCGGTTGGCTGCGAGCTGCGGAAGGCGAGCGTTCTGCCTTGAAAGATCACTTGAGCTCTCGCCAGATTACGATTGTCTCGAACATTCTTGGACCACAACGGCTTACAGTCGAGCTGCCGTTTGCGACTATTCCAGTGAAGACGACTCCAAACGTCACTGGACCGGGTGAGTCGCTTTTTGCTTTCAAGATCGATGGTAACTCGGTCGTTGGATCAATCGTTGAAACGATTGGCATTGTGCACCGAAACGGGATAGAAATTGCTACGATCGAACCCGTTCGTGTTCCAACAAGCAAGCGGCTGGCGTTTCGTACCCAATCCGTGATCGTAGGCTGCCTGAACTACTCGGACAAGAAATTTCCGATGTCATGTACGCTGTGGATGGGATTGATCGGAACGGATTTCACACTTCAGGATGTAACTGGCCGTCGCATCGCGTCTTGGAGCCGATGGAGTACGCGAACAAAACTTCTGATATCCGCAAATGTCTCGGACGAACTTTTTCAGGTTATACTTGGACTTGTGCTATACACTGAGGTTGGAAAGGGTAGTTCTTGCTGAAGAGAAGGCAGAACAAGCCGATCAATCCAAGCGGCGGATTGGGCGATTTCTGAAACCACAAATCTTTGGCCGCCGCTGGCTTATCGGTGGCGTTCGCCCGCCGGAGCAACACTCATGGTGCGGAAGCGAAATAGAATCCAGCGGTGAGGCTGAGCCGATGGTCAGCCGCTGATCGCGGGTGTTCGCTCAAACATGCGTGACGATTTCGAGTCATTCGTCGGAGTTGCACTGCGCCGCGTCGAGAAGAAGGACTACTCGTGGTTCTTCACCTTTGGCGACAGGCTCGCAATCGGCACCGAGTCGTCTTGGCGCCTCGTCACACCAGATGGTGTCGCCGTCACTTCCGAGGATCATGAACAGAAGTTCGGGTTGCCTGCGCCCGTGGATGCTGCCGAGCGCGTCATGGCGCGGCTGGCATCACATCGCGTGCAAGCGGTGTCTCTTGATGCGACGACGGGCGACATGCATGTTTCATTTGCAGAAAGCATGTATCTGCACTTCATTCAAATGTCATGTGGCTACGAATCATGGCGGGCCACGACACCGCGAGGCGAGTCGATTTGTCTCGGAGGCGGCAGGATTTCGTTCTTCCCTGTTTCACAAGAGAGCTAACCACCCGATGCAATGGACTCGCGATGAAGCCCAGCGGTGTGGATAATCGTCTGGTCGCGAGTCATTGATCGCCGCCGTTAGCCGATGAAGGACAGCCATGTCGGTCGCCGACTCGCCCCGGCCGGTTCGGCCACTGCGTTCGCCGCGTCACGATGGGCATGAGTGCCTACCAGATGGACTTCGGCTACAATTGGATGCGTGAGGGCCAAACCATGAGTGATGCCGCAGTCGAACTGATTCAAACATTTTCCGCGTTATCGCGAAGCGAGCAGTACGCGGTGTTGCTCGAACTGACGCGCATTTCTGAGGCCAATGCCGGTCCGGTCTCCGACGAAGAACTTATCGCGGCTGGGGACGCTGTTTTCGCCATGTATGACGCCGAGGAGGCCGGTCATGACGAAGCCCAAAAGGGGTGAGGTCTGGCTGGTTGATATGGGGTATGCGGCGAAGGTGCGGCCAGCGCTCGTTCTCAGCATCCCGCTCCTCGATGATGAGCGTGTATTGACCACTGTGGTTCCTCATACTGACCCCCTCCCCAAATCTTGAGCCAGGTCTTTTGAGAGAATCCTCGTGCCCCTGGTGGGGCTGGAAAGGGTTCCCGGATAAAGAAGCGACGCAGTACAGAGCAGATCGCGAGCGGCCGGCTGAGCTCTGGGTGGCGTGCCACGAAGGCCCGCACCTCGGCCGGATCCACCGGCTGGCCGATGCTGTCGGCGACGTCGATCGTGAAGAAGTCGCTGCAGTCGAGAAACGGCTCGACGGTGTCGAGCCGGATGTGGTCGGCATCGACGAACCAGGGGTGGGCCCAGCCCCGGGCCGCCACGGCGGCAGCCGCGGCCTCCCGCACGCTCACAGGCTGGCTACCGATGAAGGAATGCTCCCGGTTCGACTTGTTCCATACTGGCGCGACCACCACGCCATGGGCCTCCAGCATCTCGAAGGCGGCCAGCTGGGCCTCGGCCTCGCGGGCGAACCGGTCGCCGACACCGAACGAGAAGCGTGGAATCGTGAGCAAGAGGGAGTTCCTGCCGGATGGCCGACAAGCCCCTGACGCCGCCGGCATGACGTTGAGCGTAGCGATGCCGGCGGCGAGGGGAATGCTTATTGCACTCCATCGACCTCATGTGCCGGCAGGCGGCGGCAAGCCGCCTGGGCTTCGCCGACCCGTATCAGTTTTCTCGGGCCTTCAAGCGAGTGTTCGGCATCGCGCCGGGGGCGTTCCGTCGGCGGTATACGGGCTGAGCGAGGAGCCCCAAGTCGGCGGCCCGCCAGGATTTCCCGCCCGCCGGGCTCTATCGACAGGCCCGGCGCGTGGCAGAGCCGCCCGAAACCCGGTACGATCAATATGGACAGGCGAAAGGATGGAATCCGGATTTCCTTAGGAGTTCCAGGCATGGCCCTTTCCCCCTTCCGTGGTTGCCCTTCATTTTGCTCGCTCGGCCGCCGGGAGTTTCTCCAGGTCGGGTCGTTGACAGGGCTCGGCCTCTCGCTGGGCGGTCTGTTCCGGATGCAGGCCGCCCGCGCCGACGCCAAGGCGTTCGCGCACTTCGAGGGCACCGCCAAGAGCGTGATCCACATCTGGCTGCCGGGCGGCTGGGCCCAGCAGGAGACGTTCGACCCTAAGCCGCTCTCCCCGGCCGAGTATCGCGGCGAGTTTCAGGCGATCGACACGAACCTGCCGGGCGTCCAGTTCAGCGAGAAACTCGTGAAGACCGCGGGCATCGCTGACAAGATCACCGTCGTGCGGTCGATGACCCACGGCGAGGCGGCCCACGAGCGGGGCACCCACAACATGTTCACGGGCTACCGCCCCAGCCCTGCGCTCACTTACCCGAGCTTCGGCAGCGTCGTGGCGCACGAACTCGGGCCGCGGGCCGACCTGCCGCCGTATGTCGCCATTCCCGGGCTGCCCGCGCCCGATGCCCAGGCCGGCTACCTCGGCAGCGGCTTCGGCCCCTTCGCCCTCGGCTCCGATCCGGCCGCCGCCAATTTCACCGTCCGCGACCTATCGCTGCCCGGCGGCGTGGACGCCGGCCGGTTCGCCACGCGGCAGCGGCTCCGGGACGCGGTGGGTCGCCACTTCCAGCGGCTCGAAGACGCCGGCACGATCGCCGCGATGGACTCCTTCTACGAGCGGGCCTATGCGCTCGTGAGCTCCGCCGAGGCCCGGGCCGCCTTCGACATCAAGGCCGAGCCCGACGCCCTGCGGGACGAGTACGGCCGCAATCAGGCTGGTCAGCGGATGCTCCTGGCCCGGCGGCTCGTCGAGGCGGGGGTGCGGTTCGTCACGCTCTCCTACGGCGGCTGGGACATGCACGCCCGGATCCGCGACGGGATCACCAACACGCTGCCGGCGTTCGATCAGGCCTTCACGGCACTCGTCACCGACCTCGAGCGGCGGGGCCTGCTCGACTCGACGCTCGTGATGGTCTCGAGCGAGTTCGGCCGGACGCCCAAGATCAACAAGGACGCGGGCCGCGACCACTGGCCGAAGGTGTTCAGCGTCGTGCTCGCCGGCGGCGGCGTGAAGCGGGGCTGCGTCTACGGCTCGTCCGACGCGATCGCGGCCGAGCCGCAGGACGACCCGCTCACGGTCGAGGATCTCGCCACCACCGTCTATCACTGCCTCGGTATCGTCGCCGACAAGGAACTCATGGCCCCCGGCAACCGGCCCATCGAGATCGTCGACGGCGGCACCGTGCGGAAGGACCTGCTCGCCTGACGCCGCGGCCAGGTTTCGTTCGCGGCTTCCTCCTCCCGTCCCGCCATGCCCCGCCCGCGATCAATCGTCGTGTTCGCGATCGCGTTCGGGATGCTGGTCGCTTCCCGGCCGGCCGCGGCGACGCCGGCCATCGCGCGGATCGAGCCGGCCGGGGCCCCGCGGGGAGCCGAGCTGGAGGTGGTGATCCGCGGCCGTGACCTCGCCGACCCGCAGGAACTGTGCTTCGAGCGCGGCGGAATCGAGGTCGCGGGTCTCGAGGGGGTCGATGGCTCCACGGTCAAAGTCCGGCTCCGCGTGGCGGCCGATTGCCCGCCGGGGCCCCACAGACTGCGGGTTCGCACCAAGGACGGCCTCTCCGAACTGCGGTCGTTTCGCGTGGGCTTGTTCGAGCAGCAGGCTGAGAAGGAGCCCAACGGTGAGCTCGCCACGGCCGAGCCGCTCGGCCCGCCCCGCACGATCGCGGGCATCGTCAAGGCCGAGGACGTCGATTGCTTCAGGGTGACCGTGCCCGCCGGCGGCCGGATCGCCGCCGCCATCGACGGAGTGCGGCTCGACCAGCAGATGCTCGACCCGCACCTCGAGGTCGTCGATGCGAAGGGCTTCGTGGTGGCCGCCTGCGACGACCATCCGCTGCTCGGCCAGGATGCGATGCTCGCGGTCGCGGTTCCCGAGGCGGCGGACTACACGATCCGCCTGCGGGAAAGCGCGTATGGCGGGAGCGACAACGCCGTCTACCTGCTCCACGTCGGCGACTTCCCGGTGCCGCATGTGGCCTGGCCGCCGGGCGGCCCGCCGGCCGCGGAACTCGAGCTGGAGTGGCTCGGCGACCCTGCCGGCCCGTTTCGCCAGAAGGTCACGCTCCCGGCCGCCGCCGGCCTCGAGGGCCTGGCGGAGGTGTATCCGGTCCGCGACGGAACGACGGGGCCGGTGCCGGTGCCGATCCGACTCTCGCCGCTGTCGGCCACCGCCGAGGCCGAGCCGAACGACGCCGCCGGCAAGGCGACCCGGGCGATCGGCCCGGCCGCCCTCTACGGCCGGCTCGGGGGCGAGGAGGACGTCGACTGGTTTCGCGTGGAGGCTCCCAAGGGCTCGAAGTGGCATGTCCGCAGTTGGGGCCGCCGCCTCGGCTCCCCGGTGGATCTCGTGGTCAACGTGCATCGCGACAACGAGAAGCGGGAGCGGCTCACGGGCAACGACGATGCCGAGGGCCCCGACAGCGCCGTGCAGTTGACGGTGCCCGAGGAGGGCTCGTTCCTCATCCGTGTCAACGATCACCAGCGGCGGGGGGGGCCGGAGTTCGTGTATTGGCTCGAGGCGGTGCCGGCGGTGCCGGAGGTCCACGTCTCGGTTCCCGTCGGCCGGCCGAACTCGCAGGAGCGGCTCGTCGCGGTCGTGCCCCGGGGTAACCGCACGGCGCTCGTACTCAACACGGCCCGGGCCGACTATGGCGGCGCGGCCCGGGTCGGCATCACCGACTTGCCGGCAGGCGTCTCGGCGACGGTCCCGGACGCGGCCGGCAACTCGCCCGCCACGCTCGCCGTCTTCGAGGCGGCGGCGGATGCCCGGCCCGCCACGGTGCTCGCGGGCATGCAGGTGGTGGCCGCCGACGACGGCCGGACGCTGGGGGGCCTCAGGCAAAAGACCGACTTCGTGTTCGGCCAGCCCAACAGCGCGGTCTATCGATTCGCGCTCGGCGATCGCCTCCCGCTGGCCGTGGTCGAGCCGGCACCGATCCGGATCACGCTCGAGCAGCCCGCCGTGCCGCTCGTCCGCCGAGGGTCGCTCGAGCTGAAGTTCAAGGTCGAGCGGCTGGAGGGCTATGAGGGCCGGGTGCGGCTGTTCTTTCCCTTCCGGCCGCCCGGGGTCGGAGCCGCTGCCAGCGTCGAGATCTCGGAGGACAAGAGCGAGGGCACGTACGAACTCACCGCCAATCCCGACGCCCCCGCCGGTGAGTGGCAGGTGGCAGTGACCGCGATGGCCCAGCCGAAAGCCAACTCCCGTGGCGAGGGGGAGGTACTCGTATCGAGCGGACTGGTCACGCTGCGGGTCGCCGAGCCGGTGATCGAGATGGCGGCCGAACTGACCGGCGTGGAGCAGGGGCAGGACACCAAGCTCGTCTGGAAGGTGCAGAAGCCGGGCGAGTTCACGGGCGTCGCCAAGGCCCGCCTCCGGGGGCTGCCCGCCAAGGTCGAGGCACCGGAGCTCGAGTTCACCTCATCCGCCACGGAGGTCGTGTTTCCGGTGCAGGTCGCCGCTGACGCTCCGACGGGCGCCGCCAAGAACGTGTTCTGCGAGTTTCGTGTGCCCCAGGGCGACGCGGTGATTCTTCATGCCACCCCGCCCACGACCCTGCGGGTCGACCGGCCGCTGCCTCCCGACGAGGACGAGCAGCCCGCCACCCCGCCCACGCCTCAACAGCCCGCGTCCGAGGCGAAGCCATGAGCCGCTCCCGTCCCTCACCACGCAGTGTCCGCGGTCTCCTCCTGGGCCTCGCCCTGCTTGCCGGGCTCGCAGCCTCCGCCGCCCGATCTGCCGGGTTCGAGGCCGTCGCCATCGACGTCTTCCCGCCCCAGGTCCAGCTCGACTCCTCGCTCGACCGGCAGCGGATCGTCGTCCGGGCCCGGGCCGCCGACGGCCGCACGCTCGACATCACCGCGGCCGCTGAGATCGTTCTCACCAACGCCGCGCTGGCGGCGGTGGAGCGTTCGCCCGACGGCGCCATGGTGAAACCCGTCGCCGACGGCGACGGCGGGATTCGCGTCACGCACGCCGGCCACACGGTCGAGGTGCCGCTGCGGGTCGTGTCGGCTAGCACGCCCGCGCCGCTCTCCTTCCGCCTCGACGTGATGCCCGTGTTTTCGCGGGCGGGCTGCAACATGGGCAGCTGCCACGGCGCCGCCCGGGGCAAGGACGGCTTCAACCTCTCGCTGTTCGGCTTCGATCCCGCCGGCGACTATCACAGGCTGACCCGCGAACTGCCGGGCCGGCGGATCGACTTGGCCAGCCCCCGCGAAAGCCTCTTGATTCTCAAGTCGGTCGGCGGCGTGCCGCACACCGGCGGCAAGCGGTTCGAGCCCGACAGCGACCTCGCCAACCGGCTGATCCGCTGGATCGAGGCGGGGGCCCCCGATGACCCCGGCTCCGACCCGCAGGCTGGCGTGCCGAAGCTCGTGGCCCTCGACCTCTACCCGCCGACGTCGCTCGTCGAGGGGGAGAAGGCCGTCCAGCAGCTCGTGGCCGTGGCCCGGTTCACCGACGGCACCGATCGCGACGTCACCGACCTCTGCTGGTATTCATCCAACAACGACCGCACGATCGCCGTGTCACCCGCCGGCACCACCACCAGCGGCGTCCGCGGCGAGGCCTTCGTGATGGCCCGCTACGACACCATCACGGTGGGCGTGCCGCTGGTCGTGATCCCGCGGAACCTCGAGTTCACCTATCCCGACGAGCCCCCGCTGCCCGGCGCCACCGAGGGGGCCCAGGCGATCGACGAGCTCGTGGCGGCCAAGCTTCGGAGCCTGCGAATCGCCCCGTCGGAGATCTGCGACGACGAGACCTTCCTCCGGCGGGTGACGCTCGACCTGACCGGCCTCCTGCCGACGCCCGCGGAGCGGGCCGGCTTCCTGGCCGACGCCGACCCCGCCAAGCGGGCCCGCACGGTGGACGAGCTGATGGCCCGCAAGGAGTTCACCGAACTGTGGGTGATGCGCTGGGCGGAGATTCTCCAGATCCGCTCCCAGGGCAACGATGTCAGCCCCAAGGGGGCGATCCTCTACCACCAGTGGCTCGACCGAAGAATCGCCGCCAACGAGCCGGTGGACAAGATGGTCCACGACCTGCTCATCGCTTCCGGCGGCACCTTCGCCAACCCGCCCACGAACTATTTCCAGCTGGAGCGGAACACGCTCAAGCTCGCCGAGAACGTCGCCCAGGCCTTCCTCGGAATGCGGATCCAGTGCGCCCAGTGCCATAACCATCCGTTCGACCGCTGGACGATGGACGACTACTACGGCTTTGCCGCCTTCTTCACGCAGATCGGCCGTAAGCGGGGGGCCGATCCCCGCGAGACGATCGTGTTCGATTCCGGTGGCGGGGAGATGCAGCACCCGGTCACCAAGAAGCCCACGCCCCCCAAGTTCCTCGGCGGCGAGGCGCCCACGATCGGTGACCGCGGCCGGCGCCAGGCGGTAGCCGAATGGATCACCTCGCCCGACAATCCCTACTTCGCGAAGCACGTCGCGAACATCGCTTGGACCCACTTCTTCGGCCGCGGGATCGTGCACGAACCCGACGACGCCCGGGTCAGCAATCCGCCCGCCAACGCACCCCTGCTGGCCGAACTCGGCCGCCGGCTCGCGGCCTCCGGCTGGGACTTCCGCGGCCTGGTGCGCGACATCTGTACCTCGCGGACCTACCAACGGTCGTGCGAGCCGAACGACACGAACCGGCTCGACGACACCAACTTCTCGCACGCCGCCGTCCGCCGGCCGCGGGCCGAGGTACTGCTCGACGTGCTCGCGCAGGTTACCGAGACCAAGCACAAGTTTCCCGGGCTGCCGCTCGGCGCCCGGGCGGTGCAGGTCGCCGACGGCCGCACGAGCAACTATTTCCTCACCACCTTCGGGCGAGCCACCCGGGAGGATGTCTGCAGCTGCGCCGTCGAGATGGATCCCAGCCTGTCGCAGGCCCTCCACCTCCTCAACGGCGACGTGGGCAACGACCGGATCCGGCAGGGCAACGTGGTGGGACGGATGCTCGACGAGGGGCGAACGCCCACCGAGGTGATCGACGGGCTGTTCGTGCGGTGCCAGGGGCGGATGCCGACCGAGAAGGAGCGGATCGAGACGCTGGTCACCGTGCTCGACGCGACCGACAGGAAGCAGGCCTTGGAAGACGTGTTTTGGGCCCTGCTCAACTCCCCCGAGTTCATCTTCAATCATTGATGCCACGCTCCGGCCCCGTCATCCTCGCCGCCGCCGCCGTAGCGATGGCCTCCGTGCGCGCCGCCGAGCCGCCGCCCAACTTCGAGGAACACGTCCTGCCGGTGTTCCGGGAGAAGTGCTGCTCTTGCCACAACCCCGACCAGAAGAAGGGAGGCCTCGACCTCTCGAGCTGGGGCCAGACCATGGCCGGTGGCAGTTCGGGCGAGGTGGTCGCCCCCGGCGACCCTGACGGCTCCTACCTGCTGATGCTCGTGACGCATGCGTCGGAGCCCACGATGCCGCCGGAGTCCGACAAGGTCCCCGAGCCGATGGTGGCGGTGATCACCAAGTGGATCGCCGGTGGCGCGCTCGAGCGAAACGGTTCGCAGCCGGTGGCCCGGAAGCAGAACAATCTGGCCCTCGATGCCGCCGCCGCGACCCGCCCCGATGGACCGCCCGTGATGCCGCCGCGGCTGTCGCTCGACGTGGTCACCCACGGCCGCCGGCCGACGGCGGTCACCGCCCTGGCGGCCTCGCCCCACGGAGCACTGCTCGCCCTCGGCGGCCGCCGGCAGATCATCCTCTCCCACACCGGCTCGCTCGACCTGCTCGGCGTCCTCCCCTTCCCCGAGGGCGTGGTCCGGGTCGTCCGCTTCTCCCGCAACGCCAAACTCCTGCTCGCGGCGGGGGGCGAGGCGGCCAAGAGCGGCCGCGTGGTCGTCTGGGACGTCGCCACGGCCAAGCGACTGACCGAGGTGGGCGAGGAGTTCGACGAGGTGCTCGCGGCCGACATCTCGGCCGACCAGCGATTCGTGGCCCTAGGCGGCCCGGCGAAGGTCGTCCGGCTGCTCAAGACCGCCGACGGCAAGCCGGCCCACGAGATCCGCAAGCACACCGACTGGGTGACGGCGGTCGAGTTCTCGCCCGACGGCAAGCGGCTGGTCACCGGCGACCGCTCCGGCAACCTGTTTCTCTGGGAGACCCGCGGCGGCCGCGAGGCCGGCACGTTCAAGGGACACACGGCGGCGATCACGGCCGTGGCCTGGCGACCCGATGGCAAGGTGGTGGCGAGCGTGTCGGAGGATGGCACGGCCCGCCTCTGGGATGCCAAGACGGCGGCATCGCTCAAGAACTGGCCGGCTCACGGTGGCGGTGCCGCCTGGATCGTCTGGCTGCCCGACGGCCGGCTGGCCACCACGGGCCGCGACCGAAAGCTGAAACTCTGGAAGGCCGACGGCACGCTCGAGCGGGAACTGGGACCGCTCTCGGACATCGGCACACGGGTGGCCGTCACCAGCGACCTGACCCGGCTGTTCGCGGGCGACTGGGCCGGCGGCCTCGCGGCCTTCGCCCTGGCCGACGGCAAGCCGGCCGGCACGATCGACACCAATCCACCCCGGCTCGAGCAGCGGCTCGCCGTCGCCGAGCAGGCCCTCGGCGAGGTGGCGACGGTCGAGCAGGCCGCGGCCGAGAAAGCCAGGCAGGCCACCGAGGCCCTGCAACTGGCGGAGTCGCAGATGGCAGCCGCCCGCAAAGCACTGGAGGACTCATCCGCCGAGCACGAGGCGGCCAAGGCCCGGCAAGCAGAGGCCGCCAAGGCCTTCGAGCGGTGGAAGGCCGAGCTCGAGTTCTCCCGGCAGCCGGAGCCGTAACGTCAGCGGCTTGCCATGTCGCAAGAGATCCCACCCGCCGCTGGCACGTAGCAGACGCGGGCATAGTCCATCACCATCCGGTGGGCGCTAAACCGCCAGGCGAGCGAACTGATCGAGTTCATCATCATCCGGATCCACGCCCGAGGCAGGCCGTCGGCATCCCGTTCGTAGAAGAGCGGAATCACCTCCTTGGTCAGCGTCTCGATCAAGGCCTCGCCGTCGCGGCGGTCGGTGATCTCGTCGTTGGAGTGGGTCTCGCCCCGGCCGATCGCGAAGCCATTGCGGCCGTCGAAGGCCTCGGCCCACCAGCCGTCGAGGATCGAGCAGTTGAGGCCGCCGTTGAGTACCACCTTCTGCCCGCTGGTGCCCGAGGCCTCGAGCGGCCGCCGCGGGTTGTTGAGCCACACGTCCACACCCTGCACGAGATGCCGAGCCACGTTGATGTCGTAGTCTTCGATGAACACCAGCCGGCCGGCGAACCGCGGGTCGTGCCGAAGGTTGGCGATCTTGCGGATCAGCCCCTTGCCCGGCTCGTCGGCCGGATGGGCCTTGCCCGCGTAGATGATCTGGATCGGCCGATCGGGATCGCTGATCAGGCGATGCAGCCGGTCGAGGTCGGAGAGCAGCAGGTCGGCCCGCTTGTAGGTGGCGAACCGCCGGGCGAACCCGATCGTGAGGATGTTGGGATCGAGCACGGTGCGGGCCTGCTCGACCGCCTCGTCGCACTCGCCCCGTCGCCGGCACTGCCGGGCCAGCCGGCGCCGCACGAACTGCAGCAGCAGGTTTTTGAGAGCGTAGTGCGTCTCCCAGAGTTCGCCGGGATCGCACTCGTGGATCTTCTGCCAGACGTCGGGCCCGCCCATCTGCCGGAACCAGTTGGCCGGAAAGATCCGGTCATAGAGCTGCAGCATCTGCCAGGAGAGCCAGCTCGGCACGTGCACACCGTTGGTGATGTGGCCGATCGGCACCTCCTCTTCCACCTTCCAGGGCCAGAGGTTCGACCACATCCGCCGGCTGACGTGGCCGTGCAGGGCGCTGACGGCATTGGCCCGCCGGGAGAGCTTCAGACCCAGCACGGTCATGCAAAACGGCTCGTCGTGATTGTGGGGCTCGACCCGACCGAGGCCCATCAGTTGGTCATGCGAGATGCCGAGTGCGTCCCGCATCGGGCCGAGGTGCTCCTCCATCAGCCCGGAGTCGAACCGGTCGTGGCCGGCCGGCACCGGCGTGTGGGTGGTGAACACCGTCTGCCGGGCCACCCGCCGGATCGCGTCGTCGTAGGGGTAGCCGTCCCGCTCCATCCTGCCGCGCACGGCCTCCAGCGTGGCGAAGGCGGAGTGGCCCTCGTTCAAGTGGTAGACGCCGGGCACGATCCCCAGGGCCCGGATCGCCTTCACGCCGCCCACGCCGAGGATGATCTCCTGGCGGATGCGGGTGCGGGTGTCGCCGCCGTAGAGCCGGCTCGTCAGGGGGCGGTCCTCGGGGGCGTTTTCCGGCACGTCGGAGTCGAGCAGGTAGAGGCTGCAGCGGCCCACCGCCAGCTTCCAGACCTTGGCATGCAGGGCCCCGCTGCGGGTGTCGACGCGAACCATGATCGGCTGGCCGTCGGTGCCCACGGCCGGCTCGATCGGCAACAGATCGACCTTGGTCGGCTGATACTCCTCGTGCTGGTAGCCGTCGACATCGAGATGCTGACGGAAGTAGCCCTGGGTATAGAACAGCCCGACCGCGATCAGGGGGATGCCCAGGCCGCTGGCGCTCTTCACGTGGTCGCCGGCGAGCACGCCCAGGCCGCCGGAATAGATCGGCACCGACTCGTGAATGCCGAACTCGGCCGAGAAGTAGACCACCGGCTTGGAGCCGAGCACGCCCGCGTGGACGGTACTCCAGGTGTTCTCCGCCGCCAGGTATTCCTTCATCCGGCGGTGGGCCTGGTTGATCCGACTGTAGAGCACGAGTTCCGCCGCCCGTGACTCCAGACGCTCGGGCGTGAACTCCGCCAACAGCGCGATCGGATTGTGGTCGAGTTGCCGCCAGCGGACGGGGTCGAGGTCGCGAAACAGGTTCGTGACCTCGGGGTGCCAGCTCCACCACAGGTTGCGGGCCAGGGCCATGCACTTGTCGTAGAGGTTCTGCGGCGAGAGTTCGTCGAGCCGCGGGGGCAGGTGGCCGACGTGCGGCGTGCCGTTGGCGGAGGCGGGCGCGGCGACGGTCGTGCCCCGGGCGATGTCTTCGGCTTGGCTCATTCGTGAAGCTCCAGGAGGGAATCGGAGAGGAGGGGACCGCCTGCCAGAAGTGGCGGCAGTATAGCCGCAGGGGAAAGGCCGTGCGCTCGCGGCCCGGCGATCGATTCGAACGGGCTCAGGCGGCCGCCCGCGCCACGGCCAGGGGTGGCACGCCGGCCCCAGCGGCTCCACCGAGCCTGCCGGCGAGCAAGCTCACGGCAGTTCCTTGAGGCGGATGTCCTTGAACTCCGCCCACATCGGCGCGCCGGCGTGCAACTGCAGGGCGATCACGCCTGCCGAGCGGAAGGTCGCCGGGTCGTGGTCCACGAAGTCGAGCACCTGCCGGCCGTTGAGGAAGTGACGGATGCGATTGTCCTCCGCGATGATCACGACGTCGTTCCAGTCGTCGAGCCGGAAGAGCTGCTTGAAGCCGGCCTGATCGATCAGCAGCGCCTCGACCGTCTTGTGGCCGGTCGCCGAGCGGACGGCCTTCTCCCCCGTGTTGTTGAGTCGGCCGGCCTTCCCCGCCTCGTCGTAGATGAAGCCGGCGACGTTCGGCATGCCGACCTCGTTGCGGAGCTCGTGCTGGTAGCCCGCCACGACCCAAGCGTTCCGGGCCTTGTCTCGAATCGGCTCGGAACGATATTGGATGCCGGAGTTGTTGGCGGCAGTGCAGCGAAAGGAAAGCCGCAGTTCGAAGTCGCGAAACACCGAGGAGAGCGGCTGCTCCCGGTCGGGACCCCGAAAGATCAGGAACGTGTTTCCCTGGGCGACGTTCTCGGGGGTGGTCTCACCGTGAATCACACCGTCGCGGACGCTCCACAGCCGCGGGTCGCCGTGCCAGCCCCCGAGATCCTTGCCGTTGAACAACGACCGCATTCCCGCGGGCTCGGCCGGGGCGGCGACGGGCTCGAGCAACGACGGCGTGGCCGGGTCGGCCGCCCCACTCCTCCGAGGAGCCTCCGCGTGCCCCAGGACGAGGGCCGTCATGACGACGATCAGGCTGCGACTCATGCGGCGCTGGGAAACGGTCGAAATCATGGCGACTCCTCGGTGTGAGAGAACGGCGCCGCTCGGACGCCGGATCGGGAAAGCGGGGAAGCCATTGCGGGCCTTGAGTATAGCGAGGCGGGTGCCCATGAAGCCCTGCGATGCCGCGCGAGCGACGTATGATGCGGCCATGAACGCCCCGTGGCCCGACTCGATCGCCCCCGGCAGGGAGCCTGACGCACAGGACCTGCTGCGGACCGCCTGCGAGCAACTCGCTGCACGCGCGGACCGCTCCGCGACGGAGGGCCCTTGGGCGAGCGGCGGAATGCACGAACTGGCCAGCCGGGGCATCCTGGCCAGGTTCGTGCCCGCCGACTGCGGCGGCACCGGCGCCGACGAGCCCACGCTCGTGACAACGCTCGCCGCCCTGGCGACCGCCTGCCTGACCACGGCCCTGGCCGTGTCGCAGTGGGCCGCGGCGGCGAGGATCATCGCCGCCGGACCGGCCGATCTTCGAGCGTCCCTCCTGCCACGGCTGGCGCGGGGCGACTGCTTCACGACCGTGGGCATCTCCCAGCTCACGACGAGCCGCCGGCACCTGGGCCGGCCGGCGGTCATGGCCGAGCGGTCAGCCGTGGGCTGGCGGCTCGACGGGATCTGCCCCTGGGTGACCGGCGCCGACGCCTGCGAGTCGATCGTGACCGGGGCGGCGACGGCCGACGGGGGCCAGCTGTTCGTCCTGGTGCCGACGACCGCGGCGGGCGTCACGATCGAGCCGCCGCTGCCGCTGCTGGCGCTGGCCGGCAGCCGCACCGCGGTCGTGAGGCTCGAGGGGGTGCGGCCGGCCTGGCTGATCGAGCCGCCCGAGCGAAACGCCGCCCGCACCGGCGGCCTGGCGACGACCGCGCTGGCACTGGGCTCGGCCCGGGCGGCGATCGCAGTCGTCACCGCCGAGGCCACCCGCCGCGAGTCACTCGCCCCGATCGCCGCCCGACTGGAGCTGGAGCTCGGCGAACTGTTCAACCGGCTCGATCAAGCGGCGGGCGTGGGGCTCGAGCCCGACGGCCGCGACAGCCTGCGAGCCGCTGCCACCGACCTCGTGCTCCGCGCGGGGCAGGCGGCCTTGACCGCCTCGAAGGGGGCCGGGTTCGTCGCGGGCCATCCGGCGGAGCGGCTCGTCCGCGAGTCGCTCTTCTTCCTGGTTTGGAGCTGCCCGCCGGCCGTGACCGACGCGCTGCTCTGCGAGATGACCCGGGGCTGATCCTCGGCCTCACGAAAAACTCACCGGCAAATACGCGAAACTGGCCTTGTTTCGCCGCGGGATGGACGCGATCCTCTCCCACCGCGCCCTGGTTGTGATCGCATGCCCAGCCCTCGCTCGATCGTCGTCGTCAAACTGTCGGCCATCGGAGACGTCCTCCACGGCGTGCCGGTGGCGGTAGCCTTGAAGCGTGCCTTTCCAGACGCCCGGATCGGCTGGGCCGTCGAAGGTCGGGCCGCCGACGTGCTCGCCGGCCACCCCGCGATCGATCACCTCTTCCGTCTGCCTCGTGGCTGGCTCAAGTCGCCGGCCGCGGTGCTCGCCTTCCGGCGGCAGTTGCGGGCCTTTGCACCCGACGTCGCGATCGATCTCCAGGGCTTGCTCAAGAGCGGTGTGGCGACCTGGCTCTCGGCCGCGAGCATGCGGATCGGGTTTGCCCGGCCCACGGCCCGCGAGTGCTCGTGGCTCGCCTCCACGAACCTCGTCAAGCCGGTCGCGACCCATGTCGTTGACCGGAACTGCGATTTGCTCGTGCCGCTGGGCATCCGCGAGAGCCGGCCAGCCTTCGAGATGCCCACCTGGCCGGTGAGCCGCGACCGGATGCGGCTGTGGCTGACGAGCCTGCGGCTTCCCGAGACGCCGGTGATCATCAACCCGGGCGCCGGCTGGGCGAGCAAGCGCTGGCCGGCCGAGCGGTTCGCCGCCCTGGCCCGCTGCCTGCATCGGCGGCACGGCATCCGTCCGCTCGTGGTCTGGGGCGGCGGCGCTGAGCGGGCCACGGCGGAGCAGATCGCCGCCGACGCCTGCGGCGAGGCGATCGTGGCGCCCGAGACCACGCTCCAGGATCTCGGCGAGTTGTTCCGGCTGGCGCGGCTCGTGGTCTCGGGCGACACAGGCCCACTGCACCTCGCCGCGGCGGTCGGCACGCCCTGCGTGGGGCTCTTCGGCCCGGTGCCCGCGTCTCGCAACGGCCCCTACGGGTCGCAGCACATCTGCGTCGAGCCACCGGAGGCCATGCGGCCGAAGTGGGACGACCGCAAGACCGACACGGTGTCGATGGCCGGCATCGAGGTCGAGCGGGTGGTGGCCGCGGTCGAAGACCTGCTCTCCCGCGGCCGCGCCGCCGCGTAGCGGGTGGCCGAGTGACAGCCAAACGGAGTGGGCCGCCGTGGGCGAAAGCCTTCGTCGCTGGGATATTTCGCACGACCGTCCCTGCCGCTGTCACGCCGCAACGAGCGAAATCTCCAGGCTCCTCCGGCTTCCACCCACGGCTGCCCTGCCCACGCGGCGGGGTGGCAAACAGCGCATCGTTGGGCTGCATGGGCGACCCCGAGCCCGGGCTATAATGCGGCAGCCTTTCGCTGCCGGAGCCCCATGCCTCGCCCCCCGCGGAATCCGTTCTACGCCGTGCTCGGGATCGTGGGCTTCGCCTTCACGATCACCGCGGCCGCATCCTGCGTGGCCGTGCTCAGGGGCGTGCGGCCAGCCTCCGCCACGGGCGGCACTCATGTGCTCGACGTCTTGCTGTCCCGCTACGGCACGCAGCTGCTCGTGGGGGAGATCGCCATCCTGGCGGTCGCCACGGTGGGCGCCATCTGGCTCGACCACGCGGCCGGGGAGAAGGCCCGGCGGGAGCGTGACAGGCGCGAGGCCGACTCCGGAGCCGACGCGCCGTGAGCGTTTCGGCCGCCGCCCGGATCGCCCGCCTGCGGGACGAGATCCGGCACCACGACCGGAGGTATTACGTCGAAGCGGCGCCCGAGGTCAGCGATCTCGAATACGACCGGCTGGTCGACGAGCTGCGGTCGCTCGAGGAGAAGCATCCCGAACTCGTGACGGCCGACAGCCCGACGCAGCGGGTCGGCGACGAGCCGGTGAGTGCGCTCGCGAGCGTCCGGCACCGCGTGCCGATGATGTCGATCGACAACACCTACGGAGTTGACGACTTGCGGGCCTGGGGCCGCCGCGTCGAGAAGCTGCTCGTGGAGGCCGGCGACGAGCGGCCGCCACGGTTCGTGCTCGAGCTCAAGATCGACGGCGTGGCCGTGTCGCTCACCTACGAGGCCGGCCTGCTCGTGCTCGCTGCCACGCGAGGCAACGGCGTCACCGGCGACGACATCACCCACAACGCCCGCACGATTCCCGGCGTGCCGCTGGTACTGGCGATCGCCGACCCGCCGCCGCTGGTCGAGATCCGGGGCGAGGTCTACATGACCAACTCCGACCTGGTCGTGCTCAACGAGCGGCAGGCAGAGGCCGGCCTCGCCCCGTTCGCCAACACGCGGAACGTGGCCGCCGGCAGCATCCGGCTGCTCGACCCGCGGGAGTGCGCCGCCCGGCCGCTCGAGTTTCTCTGCCATGGCGTCGGCGACGCGACGGGCCTGGGCGTCGAGTCGCAGACTGCGCTCTACGCCTGGGCCGCGCGGGCCGGGCTGCCCGTGGCGCCACGGACGGAAGTGTTCGCGTCGCTCGACGCCCTCGTCGAGCGGGGCACGGAACTGATCGAGGAGCTGCACGACCTCGACTTCGAGGTCGATGGCTTCGTGGTCAAGGTCGATGACTTCGCCCAGCAGCGGCTGCTGGGGGCGACGGCCAAGAGCCCCCGCTGGGCGATCGCCTGGAAGTTCGAGAAGTTCGAGGCCACGACCAGGCTGGCCGGGATCCGCGTGCAGGTGGGCCGCGGCGGCACGGTCACGCCCGTGGCGGATCTCGAGCCGGTCGAGCTCGCCGGCACGATCGTCCGCCGGGCCAGCCTCCACAACGCCGAGGAGGTGGCCCGCAAGGACGTTCGCATAGGCGACGTGCTGGTGGTGGAGAAGGCGGGCAAGGTGATTCCCCACGTGGTTCGCGTGGAGAAGCACCTCCGCGAGAAGCGGCTGCCCGTCTGGCATCCGCCCACGGCGTGCCCCGAGTGCGGGACGCCGCTCGTCAAGGATCCTGACGGCGTCTACATCCGCTGCCCCAACGTCGATTGCCCGGCCCGCTGTCGGGAGCGGATCCGGTTCTTCGCCTCACGGGGGGCGATGGACATCGAGGGCCTCGGCGACAAGCTCGTCGAGCAGCTCGTGGCGACAGGGCTCGTGAAGCAGTATGCCGACCTCTATGCCCTCGAGCCCGCGCAGCTCGAGCCGCTCGAGCGCATGGGGAAAAAGTCGGCCGCCTCACTCGTGGAGGAGATCACCAAGAGCAAAGACCGCGGGCTCGTCCGGGTGCTCAACGCCCTGGGCATCCGGCACGTCGGCCCGCGGGTGGCGGCGCTCCTGGCTGGCCGCTTCCCCACGATCGACGACCTGGCCGGAGCCTCGGAGGAGGAGCTGGCCGCGGTGCCCGAGATCGGCCCGGCGATTGCGGCGAGCGTCCAGGAGTGGCTCGTGAGCGACGATGGGCGGCAGACGATCGCCGGCCTGCGGGGGGCCGGCGTGCGGCTCGACGTGCCCCAGGCCGAGCGGATCGAGGCGGGACCGCTCACGGGCAAGACGCTCGTGGTCACCGGCACGCTCGAGCGGTTCAGCCGCGAGGAGGCCGAGGAGGCGATCCGCCGCGCCGGCGGCCGCGCCGCGGGGAGCGTCTCCAAGAAGACCGACTACCTCGTGGCCGGCGCGGAGGCGGGCAGCAAGCTCGACAAGGCCACGAAGCTCGGCGTCGCGGTGATCGACGAGGCGGCCTTCGAGCGGCTGCTCGCGGGCTCGTGACCCGGGGACCGTGCAGCCTCGTCAACGCCGGGCCGCGTCGGGCACGCAGAAGATCGCCAGGGCGAGGCCGAAGAACGGCTCGCCCGCCAGGATCCCGATCACGGGCCAGGCCACGAGGCCGGCCCGGGCCACGAGCCGGCGGGTCGCGTCGAACCATAGCCCGCCGGCGAACAGGATCTCGAAGGCCACGATCGCGTGGGTGACGAGGTTCATCAGATATTCGGAGCCGCGGTAGAGGCCCGTCAGATCGACGAGCCGCGACTCCGACCGGGCTGCGAGCCACCAGGCAGCGGTGCCGTCCCACCAGACGTCTCCCTTGAGCTGGGCCAGGAGCATGCCGAAGGTGATCGCCGCGGCATGCACCCGCAGGAGGCCGAGGGCCACGCCCGCCCAGGCGGAGGCGACAGGGGGCGGCGAGCCGCGGCGGTCGTTGAGCCAGCGGTCGAGCGACCAGCCACCGCCGCTCGGCCCCACGGCCAGGCACCAGAGCAGCACCGCCAGGCAATCGTCGGCCGGCCCGACGAGCACGGGACCGCGGTTGAGCAGCGCCGCCCAGAGCACGGCCGCCACGAGGCACGCGAGCCGGCTCGCGAGGCCGAGCGTCACCGCCACCAGCGCGGCGACGAGCACGCCGAACAAGGTCCAGAGGGCGGCGGGGGACGCGGCCCAGGCGAAGACCGAAATCGTCGGCCCCGTCCGCCCGGGGGCCGCGGTGGCGACCGGAAGCATGCCCCCGGGGCCGAACCAGGTCTCGAGGTCGGCGGCGTAACTGCCGGCGAGGGCGAGCCCGAGCAGGCCCGCGAGGATCCGGACCAACGCGAGCGGACGGACGTCGGCCGGCGTGAACCAGAATCGCAGCCAGGTCTCGCCGGCCGCTGCGAGCGGCGGGCCCTCGCTCGAGGCTGCAGTCGTGCGGCACGAGGCGTTCATGGTGATGGCTCGCGCGCGGCGGCGGGCGTCGGGGCGGTCTCGCCGCGGAGCACCGGCGCCAGTTCGGCACGCTTGGCTTCACCGCCAAGCTCGACGAGTTGCGTTTCGCCGGCCACCCGGCGGACCCGGGCCTCGTAGGGCTTCACTGGCCGTGGACCTGAGTCCGCTGGGGCCCCGCGGTCTGGCAGCGGCCACCGCAACGTCCGCACGACCACGTCATCGCCCCTCACGGCTTCGAAGCCCCCCTGCCCCATGCCGGCCGCCAGCTGCACGGCCGTCTCGTCGTCCGTCGCCAGCGCGATCCGGCGGGCCAATCGCCGCCAGCGGGCGGCCTGCTCACCGGTGCGGTTCCCGGGCAACCGGATCGGTGCAGCGGCCGCCGTGGCCCCGCGGAGTTCCAGGGCATGGTCGCCGTCTTCCGGCATACCGTAGGTGAGCGGATGATCGAAGCCGAGATCCAGCCAGGCAGGGCCCATCCAGGGAGCGAACAGCCGTTGCTTGACCGTCCGCACGAGTCCCGACGAACCGCTCACGGAGTTGCCGGCGATCGCGAGCAGCAGCCCCACGAGATAGACAGCCAACACCACGCTCGTGGCGGCCAGCGTGCGGTCCGAAAGCCGGCCGGCGGCGGGCGACGAGGGAGGCAGGGAGCGGGGCATGGATGCAAGGCGGCGATTTGGGGCGGCGATTCGGTCGGGCCGCGGCAGGCAGCGGGAGCCGTCCCGGGCAAGTGTGCTTCCCTGGCGACCTGGCCGCCAGTCTCGAGCGGATGGCGGCCGGGCCGGGATTCCGCGACGCCGCTGATTGCGTTGACACCCGGCGGGCCGGGCGATACCGTGAGTCATGCGTGCCGTGCACGCCCGTGCCGCCCCGAACAGCGTTTTGGGGGATTAGCTCAATTGGGAGAGCGTCTGGCTGGCAGCCAGAAGGTCAGGGGTTCGAATCCCCTATCCTCCACTTGCGGCGTCACGGCCCCGCTCCGAGCCCAACTTAATCGTGCCCATGGGCGACCTGGCCGGGATCGGGGGGGAGGCGGTCAGGGCTGAGGTGGCCTGGCTCGATGGCCGATTGCTGCCTCGGGAGGCCTTCGCGGTGCCGGCCGGCGACGCGGGCTTCGTGCTCGGGGCCACGGTCACCGAGCAACTTCGCACGTTTCGCGGACGGCTCTTCCTTCCCGAACCCCATGCCGAGCGGCTGGCCAACTCGCTCAAGCTCGTGGGAATCTGCCCCGCCGCGCCAATCGACGCGCTCATGGCCGCCGCCGACCGCGTGGCCAGCCATAACCACGCGCTGCTCGCCGCGGCCGCGTCCGGCGAGCCGCCTCCTGATCTGGGGCTCGTGATCTTCGTCACCGCCGGCGACTTGGCGGCCCAGCATGGCGGCCGCGCCGGCCCGCCGCGAGTCGGGATCCACACGTTCCCGCTGGCCTTCGGACTCTGGGAGCGGGCCTACGAGTCGGGCGTCGCCCTGCGGAACGTCGCGATCACCCAGGTCCCGGAGGCCTGCTGGCCGCTGGCCGCGAAGGTCCGCAGCCGGCTGCACTATTTTCTCGCCGACCGGGAGGCGGCCGCGGTGGAGCCTGGCGCCCGTGCCGTCCTATCCCATGCGGATGGACGAGTCAGCGAGACCTCGACCGCCAACGTGGCGATCGTCCACGGCGGCCGGATCACCACGCCTCCCGCCGCCGACGCGCTGCCCGGCGTCAGCCTCGCCTATGCCCACGGTCTGGCCGAACGGCTCGGGATTCCCTGGGCGGAGCGGTCGCTGACCGCGGCCGACCTCGCAACCGCCGACGAGATCCTGCTCACGAGCACGCCCAGTTGCATCCTGCCCGCCACGCGGTTCGACGGTCGGGCGACCGGCACGGGCCGCCCGGGGCCGGTGTTTCGCCGGCTACTCGCCGCCTGGAGCGAGGCTGCCGGCGTCGACATCGCGAGCCAAGCGCGGCACCATGCCGCGGGATTCGCTTCCCCCGGAACCGCCTCCGCATGACCCGATCGTTGCCGTCCTCGACCGGACTCTCCGCCCGCTACGAGGTGCGGCATCAGACCGTCTATTCCTACAGCGAGGCGGTGCCGGTCTGCCACAACGCAATCCACCTCGCGCCCCGAGAGCTGCCCCGCCAGCGGCTGCTGTCGAATCTGCTCATCGTCGATCCGGAGCCGCAGGTGCTGTCGAGCCACCGCGACAGCTTCGGCAACCAGGTCGGGATGTTCGCGATCGAGGCCGGCCACCGGCGGCTGGTCGTCACCGCGACGAGCGTCGTGGAGGTCGATCCGCCCCGCGACTGGCGGGAGCTCGAGCCGCTTCCCTGGGAAACCCTGCGCGACCGACTCGTGCGCGACACCGACCCGGCCACGCTGGAGGCCCGGCAGTTCGCCTTCGACTCGCCGCTGGTTCGCACCTCGCCCCGGCTGGCCTCGTGGGCGGCGGAGTCGTTCACCCCCTCCCGCCCCTGGCACGAGGCGCTCGTCGAGCTCACCGCCCGGATCCACAGCGAGTTCGCCTACGACCCGACGGCCACGACCACCAGCACCCCGGTCGAGGAGGTGTTCGCCCTCAAGCGGGGCGTGTGCCAGGACTTCGCCCATCTCCAGATCGCCTGCCTGCGGTCGCTCGGCCTCGCGGCCCGCTACGTGAGCGGCTACATCTCCAACGAGCGGCCCCCGGGGGGAAGCGGCCCGGCCGGGATGGTCGGGGCCGACGCCTCGCACGCCTGGCTGGCCTGCTGGGGCGGCTGCGACGGCTGGCTCGATGTCGATCCCACCAACGACTGCCCGGCCGGCACGCTCCACGTGACGATCGGCTGGGGTCGCGACTATGCCGACGTGGCCCCCGTGAAGGGTGTCTGCATCGGCGGCGGCACGCACAGCATGGAGGTGGCCGTGCACGTGTCCCGGATCGGCTGACGCGGTCGGCCGCCCGCGACTATTTTGACAGCCGGCGGACGAGCCGGCCGCCAGACCCGGTTTTTCAATCGGCACCGGCTTGCCGAAGTGTCCCCCACCGGACTATGATCCCGCGAGTCATTGGGGGAGGCGTGCAGAGCCGCTCAACGGGGCAATCATCCGTTGCCAGTGGCCGGTTCGACGCGGCTTGCCTATGAAACTGGCGATTGCCGTTGTGATAGTGAGGCGGCGAATTTTTATCAGCACCACACGAAAATAGGTGAAGCGATGATCGATGGCTTCTTTCTGTTGGGGTCGGCGATGCCCGACCTGTCTGTGATTCAGTACAACGCGGTGGACAACATCTTCTCGATGACGGTCGCGACGATGGGGGCGGCGGCCCTGTTCCTGTTCATGGCCCGGGCGCATGTCGATCCGGAGTACCGGCCGGCCCTGCTGGTTTCGGGCTTGGTGACGGCGATCGCCTGCTACCACTACTTCATGATTCGCCACAGCTGGCACGGGGCTTACTCGCTAGCGGACGGCGGCTACAGGGGCACCGGCGCAGCCTTCAACGACTTCTATCGGTATGCCGACTGGATCCTGACGGTGCCGCTCTTGATGGTCGAGCTCGTGGCCGTGCTCCGGCTACCGGCCGCCAAGGCGACGAGCCTGCTGACCCGGCTGGTGATCGCGGCGGCGTTGATGATCGCCCTCGGCTACCCGGGCGAGGTGATCTCGGATCCCGCACGCTGGACCGAGCGGGTCGTCTGGGGCGGCCTGTCGTCGATCCCCTTCTTCTACATCCTGTACGTGCTGTGGACGGAGCTGACGAACTCGCTCGACAGCCAGCCGCCTGCGGCTCGCAAGCTCCTCGAGATCGCCCGGCTGGTGATCCTGGTCACGTGGGCCGTCTACCCGATCGCCTATGCGCTCGGTGGCACGCCCGAGGCCCTGGCGGCGAAGGCCGGCACGGCTGAAGCGGCTGCTGGCGTCACCGGAGCCAATGGCGTCGTCGGGCTGCAGATTGGTTACGCGATCGCCGACATGACCGCCAAGGCGGGCTTCGGCGTGCTGATCTATCTGATCGCCCGAGCCAAGAGCACGAAGACGGCTGCGGCCGAGGCGTATGCCGCGATCTGATCGGCCTTCCCTTTCCGTGGAAGAACAGTGATGACATGCACGCGGCCTCGGTAATCTTGCTCTGCTGGGCGATGATCGGGGCCGCGTGCTTTTTTTCCGCGGTCGTGGCCGGTGCCACGGCCGGCGTTTTGGCGGTGCTCGTCGCGATGGTCGGCCTGCCGCACGGCGCGGCCGACCATCGCGTCGCCCGGCCGCGACTCGAGCCGCTGCTGGGCGTTGCGTGGCTGCCGGTGTTTTTGGCGATGTATCTGGCGGTGGCGGTGGTGGTCGTAGGCGGCTGGTTCGTTGCGCCCGCTACCACGATCCTGGTGTTTTTCCTGGCGTCGGCCTGGCACTTCGGCCAGGAAGAACCGCGGCTTCCGATCGGCCCGCGAATCCTGCGGCCGGTGTTTCGGTTCGCCCGGGGAGGGCTCGTGATCTGGACACCCCTGGTGTTTCACAGCCGTGATGTCTCCGAGATCCTCGGCCTGGTCGCACCGGGGGGCTCGGACCCTGCCATCCAGCATGCCACCGGCCTGCTGACGGCTTGCTCATGGATCATGCTGCCGATCGCGGCGGTCGCCTGGGCGCTGCAGGGTCTGGCGGCCGGAAAGAGCGGCGGGCAGGTGCGGCGGGTCTTGTTGACCGATAACGCTCTGGTCGCGTCGCTCGTGGCTCTGTTCGCCGTGGCGAGCCCGCTGGTGAGCTTCCCGGTCTATTTCTGCGCCTGGCATTCGGCCCGGGGCCTCAGGAGACTCCGCCGCGAACTCGGCGAAAGCTGGCCGCAACTGGCCACGAGCCTCGCGCCCTTGACCGTGGCGGCGATCGCCCTGGTCGGGCTGGGGGTGTGGCTCGTGCTCGGCGGTTCGGGCTGGAACGACACGCTCATCCGGGCGACCTTCATCGGCTTGAGCGCCGTCGCCATACCGCACCTGCTCCTGCACGGCGTCGCCCAGCTGTTCGATGCGTCTGCCCGGCGGCGAACGACGCAGCCGCTTCAAGTCGGGAGCCCCGCATGACAGAGCCCGCAGTGGCACCTGCCCCGGAGTTCGACTATTGCATCGTGGGGGGCGGCCTCCAGGGCTGCCTCCTGGCCCACGCCCTGGCCTGGCACCGGCCGGAGGCGACCGTCCTGCTACTCGAGCGGGCCGACGAGCTGTGCGGCAATCACACCTGGTCGTTTCACGAGACGGACGTCGCCGAGGGAGCGCGGAGCTGGTTTGACCCGCTGGTCACCTGCCGCTGGCCCGGCTACCGGGTCAGGTTTCCGGGACTGGCGCGGCGGGTGACGATCCCCTACGCGACGATCACCTCCGACCGCCTCCGCGAGGCGACGCTGTCGCTGGCAGACGGAGCGGGAGGAGCGGCTCGCCCCGGCCGACTCGTCGTCCGCACCGGTGCTTCGTGCGAGATCCTCTCGCCGACCGTCGTGCGGCTCGGCGGCACGGCCGACGTGTCCTGCCGCGCGGTGATCGACTGTCGTGGGCGGGCGGCGGCGGCAGGGCTGACGGGCGGAGCCGGCTATCAGACCTTCATCGGTCATGAGTATGAAACCGCGCGGCGTTGGCCGGCAGCGGAGCCGACGGTGATGGATGTCCCGGCAGACCAGGCCGCCGGGTTCGAGTTTCTCTATGAGCTGCCGCTGGGTCCCGATCGCGTGCTCCTCGAATACACGCGGTTCCACGAGGAGCCGGCCTGCGACGAATCGCGGGCCGCTGAGCTGATCGCGACGCGGCTGGCCGAGGCCGGCGCAGCACCGGCGAAACTGATCCGCACCGAGCGGGGATGCCTCCCGATGCCCTATGCAGCAGCAGCCGGGGGCCGGGGGCCGTCGCTGGCCGGCGGCTATGCCGGCGGCTGGTACCACGCCGCCACGGGATACTCGATGCCGCTGGCGGTCCGCTTCGCGGAGCTCGTCGCCCGGACCCGCCCGGACCGGGTCGCCGCGGAGGTCGCCGCGGCCGCCGCAGAGGACCGGCTGCGGCGGGGATTCGCCCGCTTTCTCAACCGGCTGCTCTTTTGCCTGGTCAGGCCCGCAGACCGCTGGAAGATCTTCCAGCGGTTCTACCGGGTCCTGCCGGAAGAGCGAATCGCCCGGTTTTATGCCCATCGCTTCACGTTCACCGATGCCGCTCGAATCGTGATCGGCTGGCCGCCCGCCGGCCTGGCACCGATTCGGTTCGCCCGGTCGTTCGTCTCACTCCCGCGTCCGGTGCCGACATGACTGCACATCCTCTCGGCTTCGCCGGCCCGACGCACCAGACCGCCCGCACCCGGCACGGCTGGTCCAAGGCTCTGCAGCTCGCTCCCGATCTCTATCCCGGGGTGGGCGGCAAGCGGCTTCGGGCCACCCTGCTCGAGCGGGCCTATGCGTTTGCCGGCGGCCGCACGGCGGCTCCCACGCTCGTCGTCGATGCGGTCGAGATGCTTCACGCCGGTTCGCTCGTGATCGACGACTTCGAAGACGACTCGCTGACCCGCCGCGGCCAGCCGGCACTCCACCGGGTGATCGGGCCGGCCCGGGCCGTCAACGCCGGCAACTGGATGTATTTCCGGGCGCTGGAGCTGGCGGCAGCCGCCCTCGACGATCCCGCCCGATCGGCGATGCTGCTGGGCCGGTTCATCGCGGTGGCCCGGCAGTGTCATGAGGGTCAGGCGATCGACCTGGCCACTCGCGTTGACGAGGTCACGCCGCGGCAGGCCCAGGTCACGGCGCTGGCGATCTCGCGGTGGAAGACCGGCCGGCTCGCGTCCCTGGCGGCCTGGTGCGGGGCCCACGCGGCCGGGGGAGACCCGCAGACGCTGCAGGCCGTTGCCGCCTTCGGCTGCCGGGTGGGCATCTGCCTGCAGATGAAGAACGACCTCGACGAGCTCGCCGAGTTGCTCGACGGGTCGGATCGGTGTGACGACCTTCGCAACCGGCGAGTCACCTGGCCCTGGGCCTGGGCCGCCAGCGAACTGTCGGCCCGGCAGTTCGCTGCCTGGCAGCGTCGCCTCCGACGGTCGGGCGAGCAGCCGGCGGCGTTCCGCCCGCTCGCCAAGGATCTGCTCGAGGCGACCTACCGCCGGGCGGCGACGGCGATCAACGCCCGGCTCGACCGGGCGATCGACCGGCTCGCCGGTGCGACAGGCGGCGCCGGTGAAACCGGCCCGCTGGCTGCGGTCTGCGATGCCCTGCGGATCGCCAATCAGCCTGCGAAGGCGGAGGCTCTGCCGTGAGCCTGGCGACCGTCGCAGGACCGCGCCCGCCTCGGTCAGGCCCAGGCTCGCACCGGCGGGCGGCCGTGATCGGCAGCGGCTTTGGCGGTCTCGCCGCGGCCATCCGCCTCGAGTCGCTGGGCTTCGAGACGGTCTGCTACGAGGCCCACGATCAGCCCGGTGGCCGGGCCGCCGTCTACGAGGATGGTGGCTACATTTTCGATGCCGGGCCGACCGTGATCACCGCCCCACAATGCCTGGAGGAACTGTTCGCGCTCTCCGGCCGGCGGCTGGCCGACTATGTCCGCCTGTTGCCGGTGACACCGCTCTACCGGCTCCAGTGGACCGACGGGGTGGCCTTCGACTACGTCGCCGACGAGGCGGGGCTGATCGAGCAGGTCCGGCGGGTGAACCCCGCCGACGTGGACGGCTACCGGCGGTTCGCCGACTACTCGCGGCAGGTGTTCGCCAAGGGCTACGAGGAGCTCGGCGCCGTCCCCTTCCTCCACTTCACCGACATGCTCCGGGCCGCCCCGCACCTGGCCCGCCTGCGGGCCGACCGGAGCGTGTACGCGACCGTGTCGCGTTTCGTGAAGGACGAACACCTGCGGCAGGCGTTCAGCTTCCACCCCCTGCTCGTCGGCGGGAATCCGCTGGAGACGAGTTCCATCTACACGCTGATCCACTGGATCGAGCGGAAGTGGGGCGTGTTCTTTCCCGAAGGGGGCACCGGGGCCTTGGTCCGCGGCCTGGTGCGACTCTTCCAGGACCTCGGCGGCACGCTCCGCCTCGAGGCGCCGGTCGACCAAGTCACGCTCGAGGCTGCCGGCGGCACTACCAAGCACGTCGTCCACGCCGCCGGCGGGCCGCCGGAGGCGTTCGACGTGGTCGTCTCCAACGCCGACGTCCACCACACCTATTCCCGGCTCTACCGCGGGGTCGCCGCGGCCGGCCGCCGGCAGCGGCGGCTCGAGCGCATGGCCTGGTCGATGTCGCTGTTCGTGCTCTATTTCGGCACCAACCGCCGGTATCCGAACCTGGCCCACCACACGATCCTGTTCGGGCCGCGGTTCCAAGGGCTGTTGCGGGATATCTTCCACGGCCATCGCCTGCCCGAAGACTTCAGCCTCTACCTCCACGCCCCCACGATCACCGACCCGGGCATGGCCCCGCCGGGAGGGGAATCGTTCTACGTGCTCAGCCCCGTGCCCCACCTGGGCAACGCGGCGATCGACTGGGAGGCGGTGGCACCGGGCTACGGCGACGCGATCCTCGCGGCGCTCGAACCGCACCTCCCGGGCTTGCGCGACGCGATCGTGACCCGGCGGCACTTCACGCCCGCCGACTTCGCCAGCCGGTTCAACGCCCATCAGGGCTCCGCCTTCTCGGTCGCGCCGACGCTCACCCAGAGCGCCTACTTCCGCCCCCACAACCGCGACCCGGACATCCCCGGGCTCTACCTGGTCGGGGCGGGCACCCACCCCGGGGCCGGCGTGCCCGGCGTCGTCAACTCCGCCAAGGCCACCTGCGACACGATCGCGGCCGATTTTCATGTCGTCGGCCGCTAGCGGCCCGGCCGCGGGAGACTCGATCCGGCGGCACAGCCGCTCGTTCTCCTTTGCCAGCCGGCTTCTTCCGGCCGCCAAGCGGGCCGACGTCGAGCGGCTCTACGCCTGGTGCCGGTGGTGCGACGACGGCGTCGATGCCGCCACCACGCCGCAGCAGGCGGTCGAGTTCGTCGACCTCGCCGCGGAGGACGTCCGCCGGATCGCCGCCGGCAGGCGGCCGGTCGCCGCCGAGAGCCTCTGGCTGGCGGAGCTCGTCGGCCGGCACGACCTGCCGATCGAGGCGGCGACGGCCCTGCTCGAAGGGATGCGGTCGGACCTCACGCCGGCGGCCGGCTTTCACGAGGCCGACCTCTGGCGGTACTGCTTCCGGGTCGCCGGGGCGGTCGGCGTGCTCATGTGTCCGATCCTCGGCCTCGAAGATCGCCCCCAGCTCCCCCATGCCGCGGCGCTCGGCATGGGCATGCAGCTCACCAACATCGCCCGCGACGTGGCGGAAGACTGGCGGCGGAGTCGCTGCTACCTGCCGGTCGAATGGACCGACGGCCTGCGGCCCGGCGGTGGGCCGCCCGACCCCGGGCCTGTGCGACAGGGCGTGCGGAAGATCCTCGAGGTGGCCGACGGCTACTACACTGCCGGAGAGGCGGGCATCGCATCGCTCGATGCAGATTCCCGCCTGGCGGTCCGGGCGGCGGCGAGGATCTATCATGCGATCGGGACCAGGATCCGAAGGCGAGGCTGCGAGGTGCTCGACCGGCGGGCCCGGGTCTCGACGCTCGGAAAGCTCGGGCTCTTCGCCGGCGCGATGCTGACGCCAGCCGGCGGCCGGCGGAGGCAGCTCGATGATGCGGCCCGGCGAGCCCTCGCCACGGCGGCAGAACTGCTCGAGGAACATGGTGTCCCGACCTGAGGCAAGGAGTTTCGTCATGAAGTGGGAAGCCTGGAGCGTGGTGTTCACCGGCCTGTCGCTGACGTGCGTGACGGCGGTCGTCCTGTTTCTGCTGGTCGCCATCAATCCGAAAGACGCCGCCTACGGCTCGACGCCGCTGTTCTACGCCGGCGGTTCGGCCGTCGTGGCGCTGGCCTTCAATCGGGCCTCGGCATGGGCGGCGAAGAAATCGGGGGCGGGAGCGGATTTCGCTCCCCCAATGTCTCCCCGCGACGAGTGACGGCGAAATCCGCTCCCGTCCCTGATTTCCTATGCGGCGGGGGCCCGCTTCCGCTCGATCGCGGCGAAGCAGGCGAACACTCCGAGCACGGCCAGCCCGTAGAGCATCGCGATCAGGGCCAGTCCCACGTCGTAGGGCTTGGGCGTCGAGAGGGAGACCCGCAGGAGAACCGTCGAGATGACGAAGCCGGCGTTGCGAAACACGTATTCGTAGCGGTCGTAGTAGGCCAGTGACACGATCAGCAGGAACACGTCGGTGAAGATCATGAACTCGAAGAATCGAGGGAAGAAGAAGAGATCGACGTCGATCGGCGGCGGTGATAGCAGTACCGGCAGCCGCCCGACCAGTCCGGCCCAGCTGGCCAGATTGACCACTGCCAGGGTGACCAACACGACCAGCAGCAAGACGGCCACGGCCTTCTTGAGCTGGATGAAGGCCTCCAGGTCGCGGTGCGAGGGCATTTTCGGCGTCACGTGCCGCAACAGGGTGAAGCCAGTCACGATCAGGAACATCAGGACTGCCCCGGCCATGTCGATCAGGACGGCCCGGACCGCGGCCGGCTCAGCCAGCCAGTTTTCCAGGTCGTGAAAGCCGCCGATGTCCTTGAACACCCCGCGGACGACGATCAGCGAGATGATCTGGTATTGCTTGGCGACCTCTCCGGTATGCGAAGCGGCCAGGGCGAACACCAGCAGCACCACCTCGTAGAACAGGATCACGCTGAACGGGGTGTAGACGGCATGGAGCGGGCTCTCGTCGATCCCCTTGAAAAGCGTCTGGGGCAGGTCGGGAAACAGCCGGGCGATCCCGATCACGCCCAGGTGCACGAGAAAGCCCACGGCCGCCCCCGTCACCACCAGTCGCTCCAGCCAGGCCCGCGCGGGCGGGCTGTCGAGGGCGTCGAAGATGGCGGCCAACCGGCGGCGAATCGAACCGAGCACGGCAATCGCTCCAAGGTGATCGATTCGCCGGCGCCGAGGAGGCCCTGCCCGGAGGCATTGTAGACAGCAGCCCCCGCCGGAAATCGGGGACGGGAGCGGATTTCGCCGTCATTCGTCGCGGACACGATTTTTTGTCAGTCGAAATCCGCTCCCGTCCCCGATTTCCCGTGTATCTTGTGGCGACGCCGGCCCAGGCACTGCTCGGCGAGATCCTCCGCCGAGCTTTTTTGGCATGACCAGTGAACCAGCCGGCTCTCCGCCACCCGCGAACCGCGGTCCCCTGCGTCGGCTCTACGATTGGGTGCTCTCCTGGGCCGATTCCCCCCATGGCACCACGGCCCTGGCGGCGATCTCGTTCGCCGAGAGCTCGTTCTTCCCGATCCCGCCCGACGTGCTCCAGATCGCGCTCTCGGTGGCCCGGCCGAGGCTGAGTTTTTTCTATGCGGCGGTCTCGATGGTGGCGAGCGTGGCGGGGGGCGTGGCCGGCTGGGCGATCGGCTGGGGCCTGTGGCAGGCGGTCGAACCCTGGTTTTTTGCGTACGTGCCCGGTTTCAGTCGCGAGAAGTTCGCCCTGGTCGAGAACCTCTATCGCGGCAACGCCTTCCTGGCGATCTTCGCGGCGGCCTTCACGCCGATTCCCTACAAGGTGTTCACGATCGCGGCCGGGGTCTGCTCGGTACCCCTGGGCACGCTCGTGGCGGCCTCGGCGCTCGGCCGGGGCGGGCGGTTCTTCCTGGTCGCGGCGGCCATGTATTTCTGCGGCGCCTCGGCCAAGCGGTTTCTCGACCGCTACCTGGAGGTCGTGACGCTCGCCCTCCTGGCCGCCATCGTGGCCGGCTTCTTCGCGCTCAAGCTCCTGATGCCGAGCCACTGACGGCCGGAGGGCCGGCAAGGCTGCGGGGGCCATGGATGGCCCCGCAGCCGTGAAGCTAGAAACCGCTGAACTGCTCGAACTCGTCGTAGGGCCGGTGCTCGAGGTTCACAAACCGGGTGTAGTCCTGCTGCCAGAGGAGCTTGATGTCGTCGGTGGGGCCGTTGCGTTGCTTGGCAACGATGATCTCGGCCTGCCCCTTGACCCGCTCCTTGTCCTCGTCGTTGGTCTGGTAGTACTCCTCGCGGTGCACGAACATCACCACGTCGGCGTCCTGCTCGATGGCGCCCGACTCGCGGAGATGATTGAGCCGGGGGCGGTTGTCGCGCGAGGCCTCGGCCTGGCGGTTGAGCTGGGCCAGACAGAGCACCGGGATGTCGAGCTCGCGTGACATCATCTTCAGCCGCCGGGCGATCCGGGCCACCTGCTCCTGCCGCGGGTCGCGGGGATTGTCGGGCTCGATCAGCTGGAGGTAGTCGATCACCACGAGCGACAACTCCTGCTTCCGCTTCAGGCGGCGGGCCACCGCCGCGATTTCCGTCAGCGTGCGGCCGGGCGTGTCGTCGATGTAGAGCGGCGCCGTGCCGATCTCGGCCGACTTCTGCACCAGTCGCCGCCGGTCCTCCTGCGAGATCGTGCCGTTGCGGAGCCGATGGCCGTTGACCTGCGCCGATGAGCAGAGCAGGCGGTCGGCCAGCTCGAGGCAGGCCATCTCGAGGCTCACGAAGAGCACCGGCCTCCGCAGCCCGATCGCCACGTGCTCCGCGATGTTCATGGCGAACGCGGTCTTCCCCATGCTGGGGCGGGCCGCCAGGATGATCAGCTCCGAGTTGTGGAGGCCGCCGCAGAGCGTGTCGAGGTCGGTGAAGCCCGTCTCCACGCCGCCGATGGCGTGCTCGTGCTTCATTCGGGCGTCCATCCGCACCATCACGTCTTCGAGCACCGCCGCGATCGGCTGCGCGTCGGCGGAGCTCCGCCGCTCGAGAATGGCGAAGATTTTCTCCTCGGCCCGGGCCAACAGTTGTCGCGGCTCGTCAACCGAGTCGTAGGCGTCGCGCAGGATGTCGGTGCCCGCGTCGATCAGATTCCGCAGCAACGCCTTGTCGCGCACGATCTGGGCGTAGTGGGTGGCATGGGCGGCGTGTGGCACCGCCTCCAGCACGTCGGCCAGGAGCGGCGGGCCACCGATCCGCTCGAGATCCCCCTGCGTCCGCAGCCGCTCGAGGACGATCGTGGTGTCGATCCGCTTGCCGCCGTCGTGGAGCTCGAGCAGATGGCGATAGAGGATCTGGTGGGCCTCGTCGAAGAAATCGTCGGGCCGCACGACGAGCGCCACGTCGTCGCAGACGTCTGGCTTGATCAGAATGCTGCCCAGCACGGCCCGCTCGGCATCGGCATTGGTGGGCCGGTCTCGCCCCTGGAGACTCTCCGCCGTCGCCGAACCGCCACCCCGGCCGGGGCGATCGACCCGCCGCCTCGTGCCGCCTTCACGCGCGCCATCCCGTGCCGAACTCATCGTCTCGACGCCTCCCTGCGCTGCCGGATGCGTCTGCCGCTACTTCGAGCCGGCCTCGCCGCTGCTGGGAACCACCCACACCTTGAGGTCGCCCTCGACCTCCGGGGCCAGTCGCACCTTGACCGTGTAGAGCCCCACCTCCTTGAGCGGACCCTGGAGGATGATCTGGTCGGCCGCCACGCTGAGATCCTGTTGCTTGAGCGACCGCGAGATCTCGGCCGACCCGACGGACCCGTAGAGATGCCCCTCGTCGTTGGCGTTGGCCTCGATGGTCACGCTCGTCCGCACGAGCTCGGCCAGCACGCTTCGGAGCCCGGCCAGCCGCTCGCGGGCGATCTCTTCGAGCTTCGCACGGTGCTTCTCGACCATCCGCTTGTGATGGTCGGTGGCGATCGTCGCCAGCCCCTGCGGCAGGAGGTAGTTGAGGGCGTAGCCCCGCTTCACCTCGACCACCTCGCCCTGCTTGCCGAGGTGCTCCACCGGATGGACGAGCAGCAGCTCGATGCCGCCCCGGTTGCCCTTGGGCAGCCGCTTGCCGGCGGCCTCGACGAGGGGGATAGATGTCGTGGGCATGGTGGTCTCCAGTGCGCTAAGGATCGTGGTGAAGTTCAGATCGTGTGGTTGGAATCTCGGCCAGCCTCACGGCTCGGCCGCCGCTGCCGGCAGTTCGTCAGAACGGGATGTCGTCGTCGCCACCGACGCTGCCGACGGGCTCATCAGGCCCATGATCATAAACCGGAGCCTGGTCATTTTCATGGTCGCCCCCGGAAGTCCGGCCGGCACTGCGGGGCTTGGCCCCCCCGCTGCCGCCGCGGCCCCCCTCGCCCCGGCCGCCCAGCAACTGCATCCGCTCGCAGACCACGCGAAGCTTGGAGTTTTTCTTGCCGTCTTTCTCCCAGGTATCGAGCTTGAGCCGGCCCTCGACCAGCAGCGGCGACCCCTTGGTGACGTATTCCCCCGCCACCTCGGCCGTGCGGCCCCAGAGCGTGACATCGACGAACGTCGTCTCCTCGACCC
>JBIIYH010000070.1:0-11901 GCA_044346905.1 Pirellulales bacterium | reverse complement strand
CACGGTATATCTGTAGCACTTAAATCAAAGTACATGCAAGATGCCGGGGATCCTGGCCCTGCCAGAAGCAATCAAAGCGGCCGGCGAAAAAGCGGCACAGAATCCGGCACAGTCAGTGCACGCAGAGAGCCGCGCCGACTCGCACGACAGAAACGAAACGGCCGCGCCACTCGCTTTCGCGGGCGGCGCGGCCGTTGCTGGCTGCACCAAAGTACCCCCACGGGGAGTCGAACCCCGGTTTTCGGACTGAGAACCCGACGTCCTGGGCCACTAGACGATGGGGGCGTACCTGTCGTTCTAGCAGTGTCGGCGCGGGAGTCAAGGAGACTTGAACGGGGCTGGCCGAGGGCCGATTGTGCCATGTTTCAGGCCGGTTTGACGCCGCTGGCGGCGGCTCGGCCGCCTTACCGCGGCGGGCGAAAGAGGGTGCTGCGTTGCGGCCGAGACCGGCCGATCACGAAGCCGAGCCCGGCCGCTACCAGAGCCGCCACGGCCGTCGCCACGAGCGCTCGGCGGCGATCCAGCCGCTGCGACCGCACACGGCCCTCGACCGCCTCGAGATGCAGCGTCGCCTCCCGCAGCCGGCCCGTGACGGCGTGGGGCCGAATCGCCGCCGTCACCGCGCCCGCCAAGGCCGCAGCCCGGGGATCACCGAGCGTGCCCCCGAACAGGGCGACGTCGTCGGAGTCCCAGGCGAGCGGCGACTCGCCGTGCCGCATCCCCGGCGCCACGCTGAGCTCGAGATCGCTGACGGCCTGGAGCAGTTCCTGCGGCGACTGGTGCCGGTCAGCCGGCTCCTTCTCGAGCAGCCGGTCCACGATCCGGCACAGGCCCGCCGGCAGATCGGGCCGCCGCGTCGCCAGCGGCGGGGGCGGCTCCTTGATGTGCGCCATCAGCACCGCGATTGCCGACGGGCCGGTGAAGGGAGGTCGCCCGGCGAGCAGGTGGTAGACGGTGGCCCCCAGGGAGTAGAGATCGCTGCGGGCATCGACCACGCGGCCCTCCCCCTGCTCCGGGCTCATGTAGAGCGGCGTGCCGAGAGTCATGCCGTCTTGCGTGAGCGCGAGATCCTCGCCCGCCACGCGAACCAGCCCGAAGTCGGCCACCTTCACGTCGCCGGCCGGCGTGACGAGCAGGTTCTCGGGCTTGATGTCGCGGTGAACGATGCCCTGCTGCGCGGCCCGGACGAGCGCGGAGCCCACGTGCGCGAGCACGGCCAGCGCCTGCCGCGGATCGAGCGGGCCGCGGGCGTCGAGCCAGGCTCGCAGCGACGGCCCGGCCACGTATTCCTCGGCCAGGAAGTGCACGCCGTCGATGCAGGCCACCTCGTGGATCTGCACGATGTGGCCGTGCACGAGCGAGGCGGCCGCCCGGGCCTCCTGCTCGAACCGGCTGACCGCCGCGGGATGCCGGAGCGTCTCGGGCCGCAGGACCTTGATCGCCACATGCCGGCCGAGCGAGATCTGCTCCGCCAGATACACGTCGGCCATCGCCCCGCTGCCCAGCCGGCGCACGAGCCGGTAGCCCCCGAGCCGGCGGCCGGAAAGATCCTCGTCGGCGAACCCAGCCGAAGTCGCGGCGTCCATAAGCCCATGAGTATCGGGCCCGCCGGCAGCCGCGGCAAACAGATCCGCTTCGCGTCAGTCGAGCCGCTCGCGGCGGCGACCGCCCAACAGCACCCGCAGTCCGAGCACGACGAGCGCCAGCCCACCGGCCGCGGCCAGGAAATCCGGACCTGACCCGCGGCCGGGCTGCCAGCTGGCCCAGCCCGGCGGCAGGAAGCCCGCCGCCGCACCGGCCGTGGGCGGCACGCTCGCGGCATCGGGTCGCATCGCCACCTCGGTCGGCGACCACGCGGGCGGCAGGTCGGGCGTGGCCTCGACCTGGGTCGACCGCGGCAGCGGGCCGCCCCCGGAGTCGGCGATCCGCTCGACCGTCATCCCGACCGGCGTGGCGGCCAGGCCGATTCCGCGATCTACGGCCCGGGCGTCGGAAAACTCGGCGATCGGCGTGGGCACGAACCCGCGGGAGCCGACGGCCGCGAGGAACGTCCGCACGCGGGTGGAGCAGCTGCCGATCGTGCGGCCGTCGGTCTGGCCGAACAGCACGCCGGCCAACTCGCCCGCTTGGTTGAAGATCGGCCCGCCCGAGTCGCCCTGGCGGGCCGTGGCCCGGAGCTCGACGAACTCCCGGGGATAGCCGGTCGAAGGCGAGAGGTAATCGAGGCACTGGCCGCTCTGCTCGCGGTAGGGGCCGCGACCGAAGCCGGCGATCGTGAGCACATCGCCGATCGCCGGCGGCGTGGCGGAGATCGTGACGGGCGTGGCCCGCGGCTTCCAGATCACGAGCGCCGCCAAGTCCCAGGCCTCGTCCCAGCGGACGACCGTGCCGGCCGACTGGAACCCGTCTGGAAACTGCACGAGCACGGCCGAGCGGCTGTCTCGGACGACGTGCCAGTTGGTGAGCACGAGCCCCTGCGAGCGGTTGATGTCCACGAGCACCCCCGAGCCGAGCGACGTGCCCGACGACTCGGGGGCGATGATCCGGGCCACGGCCGGATGGGGCGTCTGGCCCGTGAGCAGGAAGTCGGCCAGGTTTTGCGGCGTCCAGACCGCCTTGGCGGGGCCACCCGCGTCCCAGCCCCAAGGGGGCGACTGCCCGGCCGCCGGCGCCGCGGCCACGAGCCCGGCGGCCAAGGCGACCGCCCGCACCGAAGCGGATCCATTCCACCGTCTGCACACGCTCTGCATCGCGGCCTCCCTCCGGGGTGTCCGGTGGTCAGCGGAGCAGTCCGCGCACGGACTGCCTCCTGGTTTCGCGTTCCATGATCCGCCGCAGGAGCTCACGGCGCAGCCGCTCGAGCTCACGAACCATTTCCGGGGACTGGGTCGAGACGGATCGCGGCGATGCCGTGACCAGGCCGTGGTGATGAGAGACCATGCGACGCTCCTGTCGTCGTGCAGGCTCCGGCCAGAACCTGCATCAGGGGAGTATCGGCGCGCGGCCGCCGGCAGCCAGAGGAGAAACCCGCCGGCCCGCGTGGCCCGCGCGACCGGCAAGGTTTGCCAGGCGGCCGCTTATGGGAGCCGCACCCGGGCCGGTGTGTGAAACGACCGCACGTCGATCCACTGCATCCCGGCCCGCCGCGCGGCCTCGATGCCCAGCCCGCTGTCTTCCCAGACGACACACCGCTCGGGCCTGGCCCCCAGCCGCCGGGCTGCCTCCAGGAAGGGTTCGGGGTCGGGCTTGTGGCGGGTGGTGTCTTCGCTCGCCACGATCGTGTCGAAGCAGTCGGCGATCCCAACCCGGGCGAGGATCTGCCGGCACACGTCCTGATAGCCGCCGGTCACCACCGCCAGCGGCACCCGGCCGCGGCTGCGGCGAACCACGTCGATCACGGGGAGTATCGGCAGGATGCTGTCGAGCTGCGCGAGGAAGCCCCGCTCCTTGACGCCGGCCGCGTGATCGACGTCGATCGCCAGACCCGCTTCGGCGGCGAGCGTGGCGACGATGTCGCGGGTGGGACGGCCCCCGAGGGAATAAAAACGGTCTTCGTCGAAGGCGATCCCGTGGGGCTCGGTCACCTCGAGCCAGGCGCGGTAGTGGGCCGGCATCGTGTCGGCGAGCGTGCCGTCACAGTCAAAGAGGATCGCGTCGAGATCCTGGAGTCGCCACATGGGGCGGCAGGCCGGGGTTGCGAAACGAGGACGCGGCGGCCATGCGCCGGACGGCGACGGTTGTAGGGGATTTGCGGCAGCCGCGACAGGGGGCGACCTGGCCCCAGGGTAACCTAGGGTTCCTTGGATTCCCCCCAGCCAGCGGCCCGTGTGTCACCATGACGTTTCTGCAACGCCTCGGCATCCGCAGCCGGATGCTCCTGCTGGTCGTCCTGCCAGCCGTCCTGATCCTGGCCGCCGTCCTGGCCGCCAATTTCCTGCGGTTGCGGGGAGTGCTGCTGGCCTTTGGCGAGGAGATTCTGCGGGACCGGGTGCAGGCGGTGGCTGCCGACATCGACCGGGGCACCGCGGAGGCGGTGACCGCGACCCGGGTGATGGCCCTGGCCGCCGAAAACGGCCTGCTCGGCCGGCGGCTCGACAGCCTGCGGTTCGTGCGGGCCGTGCTGGCCGCCTTCCCGCAGTTTTACGGCGCGTCGTTCGGCCTCGAACCCGACGCCGACGGCCTCGACGCTGAATCGGCTGCGGCGGTCAAGCAGCCCGCCGACACGGCGGCTGCGGCCGTGCCCCAGCCCCTGGCCGTCCCCGACCAGACCACACCCGAGGCCCTCGCGGGCTTGCCCCCCCAAGCCGTCACCGCCGCAGGCCGCTTCATTCCCTACTGGTTTCGCAGCCGGGGTGACGGCCGGCCGCTCCTGCTCACCCCGCTGACCGGCCTCGACGGGCTGTATTACGAGGGGGCCCGGCGCCAGCTGCTCGACCCGAAGGTGGTGGACAAGGCGATGGTCACCGAGCCCTACGAGTACGAGGGGCAGCTGATGGTCGAACAAAGCTTTCCGATCACCCGCGACGGGGAGTTTCTGGGCGTGGCCACCGTCGATCGGACGCTCGAGCTGATCACCGCCGACCTGGCCGCCGTCAAGCGACGGCAGTCCGCGGCGGGCTGGCACGTCGAGATCTTCCTGGTCAGTCATGGCCTCGCGGTCACCGGAAACGCCGAGCCGCGGGTGATCGCCTCGACGCTCGTGACCGCCGACCTGCGAACCAAGCCGATCGGCGAAACGCCCTACGCCGAAATCCTCCGGCATTTCCAGACCGCGACGGTCACGCCGGGCATCCTGACCACGAACGATCCGCTCACCGGCGTGCCGAGCCTGTTCGCCGGAGCCCGTGTGCCCACGGGGGGCTGGACGGTCGTGATGGCGGTTCCGCGGGCCGACATCGTGAACCGGATCAGCGGCCCGCTCTTGACCTCGGCCGGGCTCGGCCTGGCCGGGCTGGCGGGGGTGCTGGGCCTGCTCGCCCTGCTCACCGGCAGGCTCACCAGCCGGATCGGCACGGCCGTGGCCGCCGCTCGCCGTGTGGCCCTCGGCGACCTGACCGGTGAGATCGACGCCAGCGGCAGCGACGAGACGGGGCAGTTGCTGCAGGACGTGGCCGCGATGACCACGAGCCTGCGGGAGATCGTGTCGCAGGTGAAGCACGCAGGCTCTGAACTTGATCGCACGGCCCGCCAGCTGGCGACGGCCGGCGGCCGGCAGGAGACGGCCATCGAGGCGCTCGGCACGAGCACCAACGAGGCGGCCGTTGCGAGCCGGCAAATCGCGGCCACCGGCCGGGAGCTGTTGGGCACGATGGAGGGCGTGGCGGGGGTCGCGGCGGAGACGGCCCGCGTGGCCGACCACGGCCGGGCGGGCCTGACGGAGGTGGGCGAGACGATGGGGGGCCTGGAGCGGTCCACGGCCGAGTTTGCCGACCGCCTGGCCGCGATCCGCCAGCGGGCCGAAGACATCACGATGGTGATCACCACCATCACCAAGGTGGCCGACCAGACCAACCTGCTCTCGATCAACGCGGCGATCGAGGCGGAGAAGGCGGGCGAGTATGGCCAGGGCTTCCTGGTGGTGGCCCGCGAGATTCGCCGGCTCGCCGACCAGACGGCGGTGGCCACGCTCGACATCGAGCGGCTCGTCGAGCAGATGCAGGAGGCGGTGAATGCGGGGGTGGGGCAGATGGAGCGATTCGCGGCCGACGTGCACCATGGCGTGGAGCGGGTGGCGGGGATCAGCGGCCAGTTCGCCGACGTGATCGACAAGGTGCACCAGCTCTCCGACCGGTTCGAGACGGTCACCCAGGGCATGCAGGCCCAGGCGGCCGGGGCCGGCCAGATCAGCGAGGCGCTGGTGACGCTGGCCGACGGCACGCAGACTGCGGCCGACGCGCTCCGGGAGGTCCAGGCCGCCTCGGGACGGATGGTGGCCGCCGTGGACGGCCTGACCGAGACCGTGGCCCGGTTTCGGGTGGAAGACGAGGCAAGCTAGGCGGGGCCGACCGGTCTTCGAAGCCCTGCGGATTCCGGGGGGCGTGCCGAAAAATCTCATCCTCCGGGTGGGGTCGGGTCGATCACTTCTGACGATCATGCCGATTCTCCGCCCCGAGGACACCGGGACGGCCGGCTTTCGCAGGACGACGCGACCCGATGAGCACCAACGCCCACCACGGCCGGAGCAGGCGAACGGCACTGCGGCTCCGGGCGATTCGCGAACGGATCACCGGATTCCGGAAGCGGGCCCGGCGGGCCGCGACCCTCGCGCTCGCCACAGCCGGCCTGGCGCTCGCCCCGACGGTCGTGCAGGCCCAGATGGGACAGACGGCCATGGCCCCCGCCGGCGGCCTGGTCAACCGGGCGGTGGCCGGCTTCGAAGGGCTCAACGAGAACGGCCCCGGCATCCTCTACTACGGCCTCAACGCGGCGGACCGCGGCCTCGGCTACCAGGGCAGCTACATGACGCTCGGCGGCTTCGTGCCCATGGCCGAGGACGACCTGGGCGGCTTCTGGTCTGCCGATCTTCGCAGTCACCTGTCGGTGTACGGCGGGTTCTTCTCCAATGTCGGGGCCGTCCGCAAGCAGTTCATTGGCGGCACGCTCCTGGGCGTGGGCGTCTACTGGGACTACGACGGCGACCAAAACCAGTATGCCGACACGGTGATCCCCTCTGTCGGTGCGCCGGTCGTTTTCGCCGGCGGCCAGACCTACAACCAGGTCGGCATCTCCGGCGAATGGCTCACCGACTACGGCAACCTGCGGAGCAACGGCTACATCCCCGTGGGCACGACGGCCGGCCTCCTGGGGCCGTTCGCCGGCAACTCGATCCTCTGCGTCAACGGCGTCAATGCCGCCCTCGGCGGTGCCGACCTCGAACTCGGCGCCTACATCCCGGGCCTGGCCGACTGGGCCGGGATGGTCAGCGTGGGCGGCTATGCCTACGGCAACACCCGCTACCAGTTCCCGGGCGGAGAGGGGGCGGTGCCCTGGTTCGGCGGCGTGTACACCAGGCTCGACATGACCTTCGTCGAGAACTGGGATTTCTCGCTCCAGGCCAACAACGACAGCTACTTCGACTGGACCGGGTTCGCTCGGCTCACCTACCGGATGGGTGGCAGCCGCCGCCGCAACGTCTCCGACCAGGTCGAGCAGCCGATGATGCGGAACGAGCACATCGTGCGGGCCCACCAGGCGCCTGAGGCAGCGCTCAACCCGAACAACCTCGATCCCGTCACCGGCCAACCGCTGCCCTGGCGGGTCTTCCACGTCGACAACTCGGCCACCACCTCGGGCGACGGCACGCTCGCGGCGCCCTTCACCACGATCCAGGCGGCCGGCCTGGCCGCCACCGCGCCCTATGACATCATCTACGTCGACGTGGGCCAGAGCCAAACGGCTCCCTACGTGACGGCGCCCGGCGGCTTCGCCTTCAGCAACGTCAACCAGTACCTGATCGGGGAAGGCGCGGCCTTCACGATCGACACGGTCCGGTGCGGCTCAAAGACGTTGTTCGCCGACACCAGCGGGCTCTACCCTGTGATCACCAACACGCTCGGCACGGCGATCGTGGTGAATCAGCCTGGGTCGGTCGTGAACCACTTCGAGATTCGCAACTCGGCCCTGGGCATCGGCGATGGGGGCGGCATCGCGGCTCCCGGAGTCGCCACCGTCTCCGACGTGCGGATCATCGGCAACGGCGGCGCGGCCCAACGGGGCATCGAGATCGCGAGCTCGACCGGCCAGTTCAACTTCGACCGCGTCTTCCTCCAGGACCTCCGCAACAACGGGGCCGTGGTGTCGGCGGCGGGCGGCCGCGTCTCGTTCACGAACTCGGAGTTCCGCGACACCGGCCCGGCGGCCCTGCTCGTCTCGGGCACCGGCGCACGGGCCCAGGTCACCAACTCCACGATCCGCGACACGGCCGCCGTCCCGGCCAGCGGGGGCCCGATTCCGATTCTCCAGGCCGTGGCGATCACCGGCCAGGACGCCCGGGTCGAGATGACCGACTCGTCGATCCAGGGCGTGAGCGGCGACGCAGTCGTTGCCTCCGGGGAAAATGCCCGATTCGACGGCCTCCGGACCAGAATCCTGGACACCACCGACAGTGCGGTGGTTGCCTCGGGCACCGGCAGCGTGGCCACCGTCACGAACTCGATCATCGCCCGGACCGGCAACCCGGCGATCCAGGTCTCGGGGGACACCGCCGGGGTCTATGTCCGCGACTCGAGCGTGACGGACGTGACCGGCACCGGCGTCAGCGTGACCGGCCAAAACTCGGTCTTCTCGATGGAACGGTCACGGCTCCAGCGGGTCTCCGGCGACGGCATCCAGGCCGGGTTCGGGGTGGCCCCCGTGATCGCCAACTCGATCTTCGTCTCGGTCAGCGACGACTCCCGGATCTCCGGCATCGAAGGCGACGGGATTTCCACGGTCCGGGCCGCCGTCCGGGTCGCAGACTCGCAGATCAGCGATTTCGGCGGCGCGGGCATCCGGGCGCTGGAGGTGCGGGGGCCGGCGACCAACCCGCAGCTGGTGGCAGCGGGCGTCACGGAAAACGCCGTCTGGGTGCAAGGGGCCACCATCACCAACGGCCAGCGGGTGCAGTCGACCGTGGCGGGCGGCATCGTGGTGGAGAACAGCAACCTGCGGGTCGAGCGGCTCGACGCCGCCGATCCCAGGAGCCAGGCCACGACCATCAGCAGCACGGGCCCCTTCGGCATCCGGGCGACGCTGCTGCCGGGGAATTCGGGCACGATGAACGTGCTGGTCGATTCCGCCCGCATCCAGGGCGTCAACGTGGGCATCGAGGTGGCCGCCAATGCCGGCACGAACGGCGCGGGCACCTCCCCCACCAACATCATCAACTTCACGGCCACGAGGAACCAGATCACGACGGACGCCACCGGAACCGGCATCAGCCTCTCGGGCGTGTTCGATACGGCTCTCCAGCCGCCCTTGCCCGGCACGGCGCTGTCTCGGGTCAACGCGAACATCCGCGACAACGTGATCGCCGGCGGCGACGCACGCATCCCGATCCTCTTGACCACCGTCGGCGGGCCCACGCAAGACGACCTCGGGATCTTCGGCTTCGCGTACGCCGCGCCGGATCAGCAACCGCTCTGGGTTCAGGCCGGCGGCCAGGTGCCGCTGCAGAACCTCAACAACGGGGCCGCCGTCACGGAGGTGCCGGCGCCGGCCGGCGTCATCTTGAGCTCGGTCAACTACAACCCCGGCATCGTCGTGCCGCCGCCGCCGGCCGCCCCGCCGGCGACCGTGCCCACGCCGCCCCCGGCTCCGTGACGCGTTCCCACTTACGCTGAGTCTCGATCGCCGATGAAGACACTCATGAACGCACCAACCCCGACGCCTCCCGGCACCCCGGCTCCGGTCATGCGGCGGCCGCGCGACACGCGGGCATGCACGGCCGTCGTGGCGGCTTTCCTGCTGCTGGCCGCCGCGACTGTCGGCCAGCCCGCCCACGGCCAGAACGTGCCGGCCGGCGTGCTCGGCGGTCCGCTCGCGAGCCTCAACGAGAGCGGGCTGGGCTGGTTCTACTACGGCCTCAACGCCGCCGATCGGGGGCTCGGCTACAACGGCAGCTACATGACCCTGGGCGGCTTCATCCCCTATGGAGAGGACGACCTGGGAGGCCTGTGGGCGGCCGATCTCCGCAGCCACCTTTCCGTCAACGGCGGCTTCTTCTCGAACGTGGGGGCCGTCCGCAAGCAGTTCATCGGCGGCACGCTCTTCGGGGTCGGTGTCTACTGGGACTACGACGGCGACCTCAACCAGTATCCCGTCTGGGGCCAGCCGGGCACCGGGACCTTCGGTCAGTTCGGCCACGTCTACAACCAGGTGGGGATCTCGACCGAGTGGCTCACCGACTACGGCAACCTGCGGAGCAACGGCTACATCCCCGTGGGCACGACGGCCCACACCGTGGGAGCCCCGGGCTACGGCTTCGTGGGCAACAACCTGCTCTGCCAATACGGCCTCGACGCAGCCCTGACCGGTGCCGACCTGGAGGTGGGGGCCTACATTCCGGGCCTCGCCGATTGGGCGGGCATGGTCAGCGTGGGCGGCTACGCGCTGGGCAACTCCCGCTATGACTGGCAGCAGGGTTCTCAGACCGGGCAGGAAGTGGTGCCCTGGCTCGGCGGCGTCTACACCCGTCTCGACATGACCTTCCTGGACAACTGGGACTTCTCGCTCCAGGCCAACAACGACTCCTACTTCGACTGGACCGGCTTCGCCCGGCTCACCTATCGCATGGGAGGCAGCCGGCGCCGCAACGTGCCGGACCAGGTCGAGCAGCCGATGATGCGGAACGAGCACATCGTCCGGGCCCATCAGACGCCGATCGTGGCGATCAACCCGACCACCAACCAGCCTTGGCGGGTCTTCCATGTCGACAACTCGGCCGTGCCCGGAGGTGACGGCACGGCCGAGGCGCCGTTCCAGCTGATGAACGTGGCCCAGAGCCAGGCCAACCTGCCCTATGACGTGGTGTTCGTGCGGCGCGGGACCGGCGCCGCCTACCTCGCGGGCCCGACTGCGAACGGGTGGACCTTCGGGAACGTCAACCAGATCCTCGTCGGCGAGGGCTCGACCCTCGAACTCAACACCACGACCTGCGGCTATCGCCGGTTCTTCGATCGCAACGTCTCCGGCGCGGTCGTCAGCGGCAGCTATCCGGTCCTGACCGCCAGCGGCACGGCGATCACGCTCCGCGACGGCGCAGTCGTCGATCACTTCACGATCCGGAGCACGCCGACGGAGACGGTCGTCACCGGCATCGCGGCGACAGGCTCCCTGCCCGGCGGGGCCGGCGTCAATGACGTCCAGATGGTCGGGGCCAACGGCGCCGGGCAGGCCGGGATCCGGCTGACCGACGTCTCCGGTGGTCCGCTCAACTTCTTCAACATGAGCGTGGTCGACATGGGCACGGGCCTGGCGGTCTCGGGCGGCTCGCCCACCGCCACCTTCCAGGGCACGCTGGCGTCGACCAACGCCGCCGTGCCGCTGATCGACGTCCAGAACACGACCGGTGGGAGCGTCCGGGTCAACACGACGGCCGAGACGCTCCAGACGGTGAATCCGCAGACGCGGAACACCGTCTTCCGGGCTCCCTATCAGATCACCGCTGCGAATACGGGGGGCACCGCGGCGGTCAACGTGGCCGGCGCAGCCGGACCGGTTGAACTGGGGACGCTCGCGCTGGCGCCCGCGGGCACCGCGTCGGCCCTGCGGGTCGTGAACTCCGGCTCAGTCGTGATCCGCGGTGCGGGGAGCACCGTGGCCAGCCAATCGACCACGGCTCCCGCGATCCTCGTGAACAACTCGGGCATCAACCTGCCGTTTTCCCAGGTGTCGTCCGCGGTGCCCGCCGGCACGAATGGCGCAATCTCCTTGACCGGGACCTCGACCGGATCCCTCACGATCAGTGACCAGTTCCTGGTCGCGAACCCGGCGCCACCGCCCGCAGTCGTGAATGGCACCGTAGCGGCCGACGTCACCAACACGACCACGGGGCCGGTCGTCGTGACCGTCCCCTGACCTCCTGACTCGTTCAGGTGGCCACCGGCGAGCCGCAGTCCAGCGGACCGCCGACCAAGGGCATCGTGTTGACCGCCAGCCGATAGAGGTGGCTCCAGGCAGCCACGTCGACATCCCGCCGCAGGCTCCGCGAGCGGCGGGCCTCGAAGGCGTCGCGGAAATGACTCGTCTCCGCACCCGTGCGGCTGTCGCGGGTGGGCACCACGCAGCGGCGGCAGACGTTCGTGGCTCTGAGCCGGACCTCACCGATCGTGAATGGCCGCGGCTCCGACGGCGGCAGGCCGGCGTAGGGATCGACAACGAGGTCGGGGGGCAACTCCGCGAGGGCGGGTTCGAGTTCCGGCC
>JBIIYH010000312.1:0-3476 GCA_044346905.1 Pirellulales bacterium | reverse complement strand
CTGGCGGCCACGCCGCCTGCGGCCGCGGCCCGCCCGCCGGCCGCCCGCCCCGTGTCGCCCCGCCCCTAACCCCCCGCCTGCCTCCGCGCCAGTTCCCAAATTTGGAGCCCGCCCTGATGAGCGTGAAGATCGACAAAGGGCGGCTCGGCATGGGGCTCGAGATGACGCCCATGATCGACATCGTGTTTTTATTGATGATCTTTTTTCTCGTCGCCAGCAAGCTCGACGAAGACGACCGCTCGCTCGATGTGATCCTGCCACAGGCCTCGGCCGCCAAGCCGCTCACCGCCCGGCCGCGGGAGTTCGTGATCAACATCGACCGGGCGGGCAACTATTACGCGGGCGCTCGGCCGGTGCCGCTCGAGGAACTCGCCACCCTGCTCGTGCAGTCGGCCGCCGACAACCCCCAACGGCAGACGGTGATCCTTCGGGCCGACGAGGAGACGGCCCACAAGTTCGTGGTGGCGGCGATGGATGCCTGCGTGCGGGCCGGGATCGACGACTACCAGGTGCAGTCGGCCGCCGAGGAGTGACCGGGCCGACGGCCCGGCACCGTCGGTCATGACACCAACGGCATGACGGAGAAACGGGCGATGTCCGACGAGGAGGCGGATCGGGGCGGCTGGTATCGGCGGAGGCTCGCCCGCGCCGCCGCCGCCAGCTGCGCGGTCCACATGCTGCTCTTCGGCGGGCTCTCGGTCTCGCGGCTCGACCTGGAGCTCGACCAGCCGGAGTCGCTCGAAGCCCGCGCGCCCAAGAACCCGAAGCGGCCAGCCGCCGACTTCCGGCTCCAGGTTCCCCGCTCAGCCTCGGCCGAGAGCCCCGCCCACGAGCGGCCGCTCGTGGTGCCGGTCATACCGCCGGCGACGAAGCCGGTCGAGCCGCGGGAGCGGCCGACCGAGCGGACCGTCGCGGATCGCCCGCAGCAGCCGGCCGAGGAGCGGCCGCCCCTCCCGCCGACGCCGGCCGCGGTCGAGCCCGCCCGGCCCCGCGACACGGCGGCGACGCCGCCCGCCGATCGGCAGTCGCCGAGTCGGCAGGCCGAGGTGGTTCCCGCCGAGGCGGAGGCGACGGCCGCTGCGGCCGATCCGGCCCGGGCGGTGGCCGCGGCGGCGGCAGCGGCTGCTCCCGCGGCGCTCGCGGGCCGCGAACGCCCTCAGGCCGCCCGCGTGGCGGCCCGTTGGCGTCCGCGCGAGGTGGCGCTCCTCGAGCGGCTCACCACCCGGCCGCCCGACGCGACGGCGCTCGCCGCCCGCGACGCGGCGGCGGCGGCGGCTTCCTCCGCAAGCCCCGCGGTGCCCCGCCGCAGCACCGCCGACGCCCGCTCGACGAGCGACCCGCGGGCGGAGTCGATCGCGGCGTTAACTGCCGAGACACCCGCCGCGACGCCGCCTGTCGCGCCGACCGCCCGGGCGATCGCCCGGCGGGAGAGCAGTCGCGCCGCGACCGCGAGGACCGCGGCCAACGCCGCCGCCGACGCGGCGGACACCGCCCCGCGGATCGAGATCGACTCGCCTGGTCCGCTTGCAACCCTGGCCGGCTCCTCGCGCGCGGCCGGCGCGGCGGGCGGCTCGCCGGCCGCTGCTGCGGGGCCGGCGACGCCGGCCCCGCGGCAGACCGCCGTCGCCGGCGGCACCGGCTCGGCACAGGTCGAGATGCCCGTCGCCGGCCCGGCTCGAGCGGAGTCGGCCGGGGCCGCGACCGGCCGGATCGTGCCGTCAGCCACCAGCCTCGCCTCCTCCGCCGGGAGCGGACGCTCGGGCCCACGGGGCTCGACGGTTGCCAGCGGCCGGCGCGCGGGCAGCGACTCCGGCAGCGATTCGGAACCGGCGGCGGTGGGCCCGTCGCTTGCAGGTGGCGATGCCATCGCGGTCGCCGACACCCTCCGCGGCAACGGCCGGCCGCGCGGCGAAGCGGCGGCCGGCGGTGATGGCGCCGCGGGTCAGACCAGTCGGCCACTCGCGCGGGACTCGGGCGGCGGCTCCGCGGCTCTCGGCGATGTCGGCACCGTGGCCACGGTCGCTCCGGCGGCGGGCGGCACGACGGCGGCCGGCGCGACATCAGTGGCAGGCGGCGCCGGCGACCAAGGCGAGCGACTCGGACCGGCGGCGCTCGCCCGCGGTCGCCGGGGCACGGCTGGCCGCTCGGCGATCACGGCGACGCGGGCCGCGGATGACGGCCCCGGTCAGACCGAGGCTGGCGCCGGGGAAGGCCTCTCCGTGTGGCCGGCCGACCTCGCGGCGCTCGGCTCAGCGGGCCGCGCGCGGGCCGGCCTGCCCGACCGCGTCGCCGGCCCGCGGTCGCCGGAGCGGATCGCCGCGGCGGCGCTGCCGAGCGACGGCCGGGTGCGGGACATCGCCCAAGCCTTCGCGGGCCGGCGGCCGGCCGCCGGCCGCGCGGCCGGCGGCATCGAGGATCCGGCGACGCTCGACCGGGCGCGGCGGATGGTGGATGCTGGCCTCGACTTTCTGGCCCGCTCGCAACTGGCCGACGGCCGCTGGCGGTTGACCGAGTTCGCCGGGGTGACCCCGGCCGACGTGCCCAAGCTCGACAGCGACACGGCGGCCACGGGGCTCGCGCTCCTGGCCTTCTTCGGCGCCGGCCACGACCACTTCGACGGCCGCTATCGCGACACCGTCCGCCGGGGGCTCGAGTTCCTGATTTCCGTGCAGAAGCCCGACGGCGATCTCTTCCTGCCGGCCGACGAGCTCTCCAATTCCTGCGGCTGGCTCTACAGCCACGGGATCGCCGCGCTCGCGGTCTGCGAGGCGGTGGGGATGACGGGCGACCCGCTCGTGAGGCCGGCCGCGGAGAAGGCCTGCGGGTTCATCGCGGCCAGCCGCCATCCGACGCTCGGCGGCTGGCGGTACACGCCCCGCAGCGACGCCGACCTGTCGGTGAGCGGCTGGATGCTGGTGGCGCTCCGGGCCGGCGCGCTCGGCGGCGTGCCGACCGACCCGGCCGCCCTCGACGGCGTGCGGACGCTGCTGGCCGCCTCAGCCACGCCCGGCGATCCCACGCAGTATGCCTACAACGCCCGCAAGGCGGACCAGCGGCGGACCGAACTCTCGGTGGCCTGCATGACCGCGGTTGGCACGTTGATGCGGCTCCACACCGGCGCGACCGCCGACGATCCCGCGATCGTCGCGGCCGGCAGGGTGCTGGCCGGAGTCGAGCCCACCTACGGCACCACGACAAAGAACCGCCGCGACGCCTATCTTTGGTACTACGCCTCGCAGGCGCTCGTTCACACCGGCGGCCCCGAGTGGCAGCGGTGGTATGCGAGCCTCGTGGCCACGCTCGAGCCCGAGCAACGCTCGCAGGGTCCACTGGGCGGCAGTTGGGACGCCACCGGCGAGATCCCCGACCGCTGGGGCGTGTACGGCGGCCGCGTGTATGTGACTGCCCTCCACCTGCTGGCCCTCGAGGTGCCCTGGCGGCACCTCCCGACCTACGCCCGGGCCCCGGGCCGCTAG
>JBIIYH010000311.1:0-3482 GCA_044346905.1 Pirellulales bacterium | reverse complement strand
GGGAAAGCTCGAACACCTCCCGCATCCGGTTGAAGAGATCGTCCTTGAGCTCGCCCAGGGTCTTGTCGGGATGGGCCTGGCTCTTCTGGGCCATCAGTTCCTCAGGCGACGCCGCCCCGGGGCCGAGCGCCAGGGTCTTGGCGACGTCCTCGCAGAGCGCCTTGAAGTCGGGGCTGCCGGCCACCGGCGGGCTCTCACACTTCAGTTCGATGATCGCGCCGACGCCCTTGGCCGGGTCGGTGTAGACCGCCAGGCGGCCACAGGAGGTCTCGCGGTCGGCCCGCATCGACTGGGTCTTGATGCCCTGCTTCCGCAGCCACTCCACGGCCTCGTCGGTGTTGCCACCGCATTCCGCGAGCGCCTTCTTGCACTCCATCATCGGCAGGCCGGTCTTTTCTCTCAGGGCCATCACGGCCGCCGCGGTGATCTCGGGCATGTGTTTCCTCTCGGGTCTGGGAGCAGTCTGGGAGCGGTCTGGGGGGGTGGATGCGATACGAATCGGCGAGCGGGCCCAGGGACCCTCCCCGCCGGCAACGAAGGAACCGAAAGACGACGGCTCAGGCGGTCGGCTTCGGCACCGAACGCTTGGCCACCATCGGCCGCGCCCGGGGCTTGGGCTTGGCCTCACCCTCGGCGGTCGCCTCGCCACCTTCGGCAGCGACCTGCGAGGTCGTGGCCGAGTCGGCCTTGCCCTCGAGGATCGCGTCGGCCAGCCGGCTCGCCACAAGTTCGATGGCCCGGATCGAGTCGTCGTTGCCGGGGATCGGCAGGTCGACCATGTCGGGGTCGCAGTCGGTGTCGATCAGGGCCACGGTGGTGATCCCCATCTTGCGGGCCTCGTTGACGGCGTTCTTCTCCTTCTTGGGATCGAACACCACGAGGCACTCCGGCAGCCGCGACAGGGTGCGAATGCCTCCGAGGTTGCGGAGCATCTTGCGGTGCTCCCGCCGGAGCGACGACTGCATCTTCTTGGAGTAGGTGCCGAACTTGTCGCTGGGGATCAGCGTCTCGAGCTCTTCGAGGCGGGCCAGCCGGTTGCGGATCGTGCGGAAGTTGGTGAGCGTGCCGCCGAGCCAGCGGTCGCTGACATAGGGCATGCCGCAGCGGCCCGCCTCGCGGGCGATCGCCTCCGAACCCTGCCGCTTGGTGCCGACGAACAGAATCAGGCTGCCGGTGGCCGCCACCTGCTTGAGATACTTGCGGGCCCGGAGCAGGCCGCGGATCGTCTCGCGGACGTCGATGATGTGGATGAGGTTCTTGCGGCCGTGGATGTAGGGCCGCATCTTCGGGTTCCAGCGGCTGGCACGGTGGCCGAAATGCACGCCGGCTTCGATCAGTTCCTGGGCCAGAACGTTCGACACGCGAGATGACTTCCTGGGGCTTCGGGGAGCGGGGCTGAAGGGGAACGGACTCGCCAAAAGGGCAGATTGGGCGAGCCCCGGAAAATATCGGCTTTTCATGGGGAATGTCAATCCGCCGTGGCCGCGGTCGTGGGAAAAGAAGCCGACTCGGCCCACGGGCGGGCCGGGAAACGCCGCGAGGCTTGAATCGCCGGGAAATCGCGAACTAGACTCCGCACGGTGAATTTCGGGCCCGACCACCAGCCGGGCCCAGACCTGCCAGCACCCTCCGGCCCCCCCATGCGCCACGTCCTCTCCGCCACCGTCCAAAATGTCCCCGGCGTGCTCGCCCACGTGTCGGGCATGCTCGCCTCCCGGGGCTACAACATCGACAGCCTTGCCGTCGGCGAGACGGAGGATCCCGGGTTTTCCCGGATGACCTTCGTGCTCCGGGGAGACAACCGCGTCCTCGACCAGGTGCGGCGGCAACTCGAGAAGATCGTGACGGTCGTCCGGGTCGACGACATCAGCGCCCGCAACTTCGTGGAGCGGGACCTGATGCTGCTCAAGGTGGCCGCCGAGCCGGGCACCGCCCGGACCGAGGTCAAGGAACTCGCCGAGATCTTCCGCGGCCGGATCGTGGACGTCGCCGCCGACAGCGTGATCGTCGAGATTTCGGGGACCGAAAAGAAGCTCGAGGGCTTTATCGAGCTGATGCGTCCGCACGGCATTCTCGAGCTCGTTCGCACCGGCCGGATCGCCATGGTCCGCGGCAGCCCCGACACCCGCGAGCTGACCGAGGCGGCCGACGGCGACCATCCGGCCGCCGACGCGGGCGCCGAGTCGCTGGCCTGAGCCGTTCTTTTTCCCCTTCCCTCCTCCCAGCCCCCGGAGCGTTCCCCTTGCCCGCCACGATTTATTACGAAGCCGATGCCGATCTCAAGCACCTCGCCGGCAAGACCATCGCCATCATCGGCTACGGCTCCCAGGGCCATGCCCAGGCCCAGAACCTGCGGGACAGCGGCCTGAAGGTGGTGGTCGCCCAGCGGCCGGGTGGCCCCAACTACGCGCTCGCCAAGAGCCACGGCTTCGAGCCCGTGAGCGTCGAGGATGCCGTCAAGCAGGCCGATGTGATCAACATCCTCTTGCCCGACGAACTGCAGGCCGACGTCTACAAGGCGAGCATCAAGCCCAACCTCAAGCCGGGCGCCGTGCTGATGGCCAGCCACGGCTTCAACTTCCACTTCGGCCAGGTCGAGCCGCCGGCGGGCCACGACATCCTGCTCGTCGCGCCCAAGGGCCCCGGCCACCTGGTCCGCAGCGAGTACGTGAAGGGGGGCGGCGTGCCCTGCCTGATCGCGCTGGGGCCGGGAGCGAGCGAGGCGACCAAGCAGATCGGCCTGGCCTATGCCAAGGGCATCGGCGGCACCCGCGGCGGCGTGATCGAGACCACGATCGCCGAGGAGACGGAGACGGACCTGTTCGGCGAGCAGGCCGTGCTCTGCGGCGGCGTCTCGGAGTTGATCAAGGCCGGCTTCGACACGCTCGTCGAGGCGGGCTACCAGCCCGAGATGGCCTACTTCGAGTGCCTCCACGAGATGAAGCTGATCGTGGACCTGCTCTACCAGGGCGGCCTGGAGTACATGCGGTACAGCGTGTCGAACACGGCCGAATACGGCGACTACACCCGTGGCAAGCGGATCATCACCGACCAGACCCGGGCCGAGATGAAGAAGATCCTCGCGGAGATCCGCTCCGGCGAGTTCGCCCGCGACTGGATCCTGGAGAACCGGGGCGGGGCCGCGATGTTCAAGGCCACCCGCCGCCGCGAGCGGGAGCACAAGCTCACCGAGACCGGCCGCGGGCTCCGCAAGATGATGAACTGGATCGAGAGCAAGGAGGTGTGATCATGGCCGCTGAATCACCTGAGTCGCGGGCCCTCTATGAAGAGCTCCAGCCCGGGGACCGGGTGGAGATCGTCCACGATGTCACGGTGGGCTCGAGCGGCGCCTGGAAGACGACGACCACCGGCCGCGTCTTGCGGCTCGAGCGGCGGCGGCACGGGCTCCACTTCCGTCGCAATCCCGACGACAAGGTCTATAGCGACGTCCTGATCCTGGCCCGCGACGACGGCGAACTGAC
>JBIIYH010000069.1:0-11938 GCA_044346905.1 Pirellulales bacterium | reverse complement strand
CCGCTCCCACCGAGGGAAACCTGCCTGGGATGAATGTCTCGGCCAAGCGTTATCGGGTCACCTGCGGATGCGGGACGGAAACGGTCGTGGGTTCCGGCCAAGCCGGGGGCCAGGTGGCCTGCGGCCGGTGCGGCGCAGCGATCGCCGTGCCGCGACTGCGCGATCTGGAAGCATCGGCCGTGGCGGGCGAGGCCGGCCCCATGAGGCGGTGGCGGCCGGCGCACGGCTTGCTGCTCGTGGGGAGTGTCGTCGCGTCGCTGGCCGCGCTCACCGCGTTGCTGGTGCCGCGCTGGCTCGAGCGAGGTCCGCAGCAACTGCCCGACGAGGCGATGATCCGGGCGGCGATCGAATCGGTCGATGCGGCCACCGTCTACCAGGCCTGGCAGGCGATTCGGGGCTCGGGGGTCGATCGCGGCACGCTGCCCGAGGAGTCGCGGCTGCAACAGGCCGCCGTCGCAGCCGGCCGGATCGCCGCGGTTTGCTGGACGATCGCCGCCGCCGGTGGGCTGGCCGCGGTCGTCGGTGCCGTCGGCTGCTTGATCGGTTCGCGACCGAGCGGGCCCGGCCCCGGCGTGCGGAGCAGCCTCCAATGAAAGCCGCCTTCATCACTCGCACCGGCGCGCCGGGCGTCATTCAGTATGGAGATCTACCCGATCCGGTGCCCGGCCCGCGGCAGGCGCTGGTCCGGGTACGGGCCGCCGCCATCAACCCGATCGACACGTACGTGCGGGCCGGCACCGTCGCGATGCCCCTCCCGTTCCCCTTCGTCGTGGGCTGCGACCTGGCCGGCGAGGTCGTGGCCGTCGGGCCCGAGGTGGACCGGCTGCGGCCGGGCATGCGGGTCTGGGGCTCGAACCAGGGGCTGCTCGGCCGCCAGGGGACCTGCGCCGAGTTGGCGGCGGTGGACGAGAAGTGGCTCTACCCCACGCCCGACGGCGTCACCGACCGCGAGGCGGCCGCCGCGGCGCTCGTCTCGATCACGGCCCACCTCGGGCTCGTGAGCCATGCCGCGATCCAGCCGGGCGAGACGATCTTCGTCAGCGGCGGCTCGGGGGGCGTGGGCTCGGCCGTCGTCCAGATCGCCAAGGCGCTCGGTGGCCGCGTGCTCGCCACCGCTGGCACGCCCGAGAAGCGGCAGCGGGTCCACGACTTCGGCGCCGACGTCGTGCTCGACTATCGCCGCGAGGATCTCGTGGCGGCGGTGCTGGCGGCGGTGCCGGGGGGCGTCGCCATCCACTGGGAGACCCGCCGCGAGCCCGACTTCGAGACCGCGATCGCGATGCTCGCGGACCGCGGGCGGATGGTGTTGATGGCCGGTCGTGAGGCGCGGTCGCCGCTGCCGGTGGGGCCGTTCTACGTGAAGGGCTGCCGGCTGCTGGGGTTCGTGATGTTCAAGGCCGCTCCGCACGAGCAGGCGGCTGCGGCGGCCGACATCAACCGCTGGCTGGCCCGCGGCCGGCTGCGGGCGCCGGTCGACCGGGTCGTGACGCTGGCCCATGTCGCCGAGGCCCACGCGCTCCAGGAAGCCGCCACGGTGGGCGGCTCCGGCGAACTTGCCGGCAAGATCGTGGTGGAGCCCTGAGCGGCCCGAGACTGGCGGCGGCGATCGGCCGGTGTTACCGCGTGGCTGAGCCGCCGTCCGTTTGAGCCGGCGCGGAGCGGCTGCCGCTCCGCCAGCTTCCCATCGCCTCGAGCCCCGCGGCCACGTTGGGAAACATGCCACCCCAGGCACGTGGGCTGCTTGACTGGGTCGCAGCCGCCGTGGGCTGCCCCGGCCGCGCGGCCGACTTCGCGGGTTGAGGGCGGGGCTGCTGCTGCTTGGTTGCCGAGGTCGCTCGGCCCGGCTGCTGGGGCTGGGCCGGGGTCGAGGGCCGGGTCACTGTAGCACCGCGATCCGGTTGGGCGGCAGTCTTGGCCGGCCCGGCGGCCTCAGGCGCCGCCGGCGTCGTGAAGGCGGTGTCGACCTGGCGGGCGATCCGCTCCGGGACGACGAGGTAGCGGACGCCGCTGCCGTCACCAGCCGGGGCCGGTCCTGCCGAGGCGGCTTCGCGGCTGGCCATCACCGAAGGCAGGTCGGCGAGGCTCGCCGCCGGTCGCGATGGCATGTCGAGCGTGGCGTCGAGTGGGCCGGCGGCGGGGCCGGCAAACAGATCGGAGGACAGGTTCACGGGCGGCGCTGCTCCCCCGGGCGGCACCGCGGCAGGCGTGGGTTCGACCGGCGCGGCCACGGGCGTCGGCAGGCTGGCGGCCACCTGCGGCGCCGGGGTGTCCTCCGGGTGCGGCGTCGGCGCGGTCGCCTCGACCTCGGTGATCGAGGCTGCGGGCTCAGGTTCGCTCTTTGGGCCAGCCGCGAGTTCGGTCTCGGAGTCGAGGTCGGAGACAGTCTCGGTGGGGGTATTGTTCGCCAGGCCGGGGACCGGCTCGTCGTCAAAGGGCCGGCTGGTGACCGTCGCCCGTGATTCGGTGATCGGGTCGCCCGCCTCCGCCGCGAGCGGTGCAGCCGGAATGGGCGCGACGAAGGCCTCCTCGACGAGCGATTCCTCAACGGCCGGCTCGGTCGTCGGCGTCTCGGGCGCGACAGGAGCGACCACCTCGGGCGGCACGAGCTGGGCCGAGATCAGTGGCTGCCCTTCACGCAGCGGGAACTTGAGGAGGTGACCTGCGAACGAGTCGTTGACCCTCAGGGCGGTGGCCGGCACCATCGCCTTGGGCAGATCCCGGAGTGCCACATCCCAGACCGTCACCGGCGCTCCCGCCGGCAGTGCCCGCAGCGCCACGAAGACCGGCTCGCATTCCACCTGCGGCTTGGCTTGGGCGAGCCGTACGTCGAGGGCCCGGTTCACACCCACGGCCGCCACGGCGCCGGCGACGAAGGCCGCGACGAACACGGTCGTGGTGCGGGGACGATGACGGACGGGACGGGCGGCGGAGGTATCGGCAGCCATGGGATCGATTGGCCCTGGAGCACGGTGCGTCGGCTGAGGACCGACCATCGACCGTTGATTCGGCTGCCACCGGCCCGCATGGCCAGCGGGCCACGTGAGATCGCTTCGCCCTCCGCATCGTCCCGGGGGCCCCCAGACTCTCCACGGGCCTCGGCCGGCAGTCTCGCTGCAAACTGCCGGGTCGCCCGGGGCGGGCCATCCGGTCAGCGGATGACGAGGGGGGGTTCGTGGGCCGAGTCCGGCTCGTCGCCCGGCCGCGCGAACAAGGGATCGATCGCGTCGGCGAGCGGGCGGATCGCCAGCAGCCGGACGCTCGTCCGCTCTCCCCGGTCGTGGTCCCGCAGCAGGCAATCGCCGACGGAGGCCGTGTCGTCACCGCCGCAGCCCACGACGAGCATGCCTTGGTGGGGCAGCGTGGCCGTGAACGCGAGGTGCTCCAGGCGATGCCGCCGTTGCCCCGACTCGAGGCGAAACATCCCATCCTCGCCGACCCACGACTTCTCGACCGGCCCGTGGCGAATCTCGGGCACGGCCTCGATCTCCACCCGGCCGTCGGCCGCGGGCTTGACCCGCAGGCTGACCAGCGGGCTGGCCTCGGCGTAGGTGCCGCCACGCACGCCGCCATCGGCATGCTCGAGCAAGACCAGCTCGCGGATGCCCGACGCCATCACCACCTCCCCGCGGCGACCGGGCAACAACCGGATGGTCCGGCGGCTGACGGCAGCATCGGTCGGCAGCGCCTCCGGGCCAGCCTCCGCGGTCGCCGTGAACCGCGCAGCGAGGTGTGGCGGTAAGTGGCTGCCCACGATGCCGACCCGGAGCCCGTTGGCGGCGAGTCGGCGGCGGAGGTCGGCGTCGAAGCCCTGCTCGTCGACGAACTGCCAGAGTTCCTCGCTCAGGGCCGCGTCGTGCTCGTCGCTGCGGACGAACACGAGCTCGAGCGGGATGGTCTGCGGGGCGGGCCGGGCCGCGTCGCCGCGGTCGGCCGCGCTGGTGGCATCGGACTCGGGCTCCCGCGCCGGTCGCGGGCCGCCGATCGATCGGCATCCCGTCAGGCCGAGGGCGACGGCGAGCAGGACCGCGAGCGCGGCCGCGGCGGTGCGCGCGTGCTCGCGCGCTTCACGGGAGTGAATGGACACGATGGCAGAACCCTGCGGGGGCAGGACCCGGGAACTTCGGGGAAATAGGAAACCCGCCCCGCCCGCGTCAATCCCGAAACCCCGTCGCCCGGGCGAGGGTCCCGCCGGACGGCAGCGTGACGTTCATGGCCGACTCGATCGGCGCCGCCGTGTTCGCGGACCTCGTGAGCGGCGACGGCGGCTGACGCCGGCGGGGCTCACCTGCCCAGATTTGGTGGCTGGCACCTTTTGATTCACAGTCCGAAGTCAGCTAGACCCACACTGATAAGCTCACGGGTCTCTCCGGCGAGCTCTTCTGAGACGATATACGAGTAATCCCCCGATATGACCGTCGTAAACTCCGCAGTGACCACGGTAATTTGGTTGGTGACAGCTTCGTCAGCGGATAGGTTCTCTGAGAGTGTGATAATCGACTCGTAGAGTTCCGCGTTGCCCGAGACGATCGTGGTTCCGCTCGTTACCGTGGCATCGACGAACCAGGCATAGGCGGCGTCTGCCGCGCCCTCGGTCAGGACTGAGATTCCAACGAGGGCAATGGCCTCGCCAGCGAGCTTCTCGAGAGCAACGGCCCAGGGTGGCTGATCGTTGATTTCATTCTGCGTCATCAGCTTGAAACGAGCGCCTGCCGGCGTGCGGCCGCTTGCCGCGGGAAGACCCTGCCCGCTCGGGGACGAAAGGTATCCGTTGTATCCCAGCCCCGCGTTCTGGATCGTCATCGTCCAGTGCTGGCCGGCCTTGATCTGCGAGTTGAGCGACGGAGTGATGTTGGCAGCCCGATAAACGCTGCTGCCCGAGCCATCAGCCCAATCGGTGAGGTAGGTGCGGCAGTTCGAGCCGACGCACGTGCCGTCGGCCTTCTGGACATAGAAGGTCATCTGGCTCGTGCTGTCCGGCGCGACGTAGGCGATGGTCGTCTGCTGCCCCATCGGCACCGTGACCTGCTTCGTCGTGTACGTCGGAGGCGACGTGGTCGACCCCTGCTCCGGCTGGTCGGCGAAGAAGAACGTGAGCGGGCCGCCGCCCGCCCCGATGTTCGACTCGTTCGCGATGGTGAGCGCCATGACGTCGACGCCCGTGAGGTGGGTGGTCGCGAGCACAATGGACTCGAAGCCCTCGTCGAGGGCGATCACCGGGGCCTTGGACACGACGGCGCTCAGAATGCCGATGTTTGGGTTGTTCGGCAGCGTGATGCTCGCCAACTGCTTGCCATGCAGATTACGGCAATAGCCAAAAATGTGGGCCGGCGTGGTGACGAGGTCGCCCAGCTGATTGATCCGTTCCGGCTCTGTCTTGAGATTCAGCTCACCCGCAAAAGGCCGGGGTGCCGGAACCGGCGCCGCTATTTCGACAAAGGTGAGGTCACCGTCCATCGTGATCGGGTCGGTGTTTTCCCAAAAGTACTTGCCGCCGTTCGTGGTGCCGGAGAGCACCGGCATGCTCGCGTTCCACAGCTCCGCATCGGTCAAGGCATCCTTTGCACGGGTCCACGAGCCTGCGGAGGCGACGTAGATGCCGTTGTATTGCTCATAGACTTGGTTCTTCACCAGCACGCGATCGCCCTCGGCCAGTGCCACACCATCTATGGTCTGGAGACCTGAAAATATCTCGGGAGTGAGATACGGATTGGTGTTTTGCACAGGCGCGGTGGTGGCAACCCTCACCGGCATTTTCGGATTGGCCCCGGGAGCCGTCGTGTAGGCGGGCGGCCAGGGCGGATTGTTCGGCTGCTGCGGGCCGTCGCTCGCCCAGTCGTGGAACGACTGCGTCCACGTCTCCGTGGTGCCGTCCGTGAAGGTCAGCGTGATGACCTGCGACAGCTGGTCGCCGTTGGATGCCGCCCCGGCCAGGTAGAGATAGTCCGACTTGTCGGCATCGACGTCGACCGTGATGGTCTGGCCGGTGGCCCGGACGAAGTTCGGGGGGTTGTTCGTCGCGCTCGTTCCACTGCCCCCAACTTGGCCAGCCGCCGTGGGGATGGGGCCGATGGGGAACGAGATGCCGTTGTAGATGATCGGGGTGCCGGGAATGGGATCGCTCGTACCCGAGCCGGTGTAGTCGGAGTTGTAATAGTTGCCGTTCCCATCGAAGCCCTGGTTATTTGGTACCTGCCAAGGCGGCGTCGTGATGCCAAACGCATTGAAGCTGCTGGAGAGGTCGATCGGCGTCGAGATCGGGGTCGACGTGGATGAGGTCGCTCCGACGGAAGCCGCGGCCGGCTGCGTCTGATACTCCAGCCGCACGCGCACGCTGTTCAGGCCATAGGGAACGGGATACTTGTGCGAGAACCCCCCGTCCGCAGCGACCGGGATCCGGGCCTCTTGAAACCACGGGCCCAGTGAACCGTCCTGAAGGTTCTGGGCTTTTTCCACCACGATCGTGGCCCCGCCGCGGATGCTCGGATCGACGGTGCCGGCGAACCGGAGCATCTCTCCGGCCTGGAAGTGGGCCCGGACCTGATCGGCCAGCACATCGCCGTTCACGGTGCCAGGGTACAGATAGCTCGCGTAGATCGGGTTGGCCTTGAGGTCTGCACGTTGCCTGGGAGTGAGCTTGCTCGTGTCGGACGAGATGATCATCGGCGTGCCGGCCGGCAAGCCCTGCTCCGCTTCGATGGCGTCCGGAACGGCGTCCACCTGCAGATACGCGAGACCCGCATGGCTGCCGCCGAGCGGGAGGCTGGTCGTGAACTGCGTTCCCGTGAGGCTGTTTGCGAGCTGTGCACGGGCTTTCGTGCCAAGATCCATGAAGGAGGCGCCGCTGGTGACGGTGTAGTCGAGCTTGTTTCTCGTATCCGCCGTCTTTGCCAGGTCGAAGGAGCGAGCCTCGCCAGCGCCAGTCTTGGTGGCACCCCAGATTCTGGCGCGGCTCACCGCTCCACCTTCCACGCTCGAGACTCCGTGGACGGTGGACGGCACGTTGTAGAGCAACGTCTTGCCGTCCTCGCGGGTCACCTCGATCGAGTAGCGAGTGCTCGGGCAGCCGCAGCCGTCGGTCGGATCGCCCCAGGTGATCGTCTCCCCCAGGACGCCCGGCGTACCTGCGATCCGCGCGTCCACGACCTTGCCGGGCACGTCCTTGCCGGGCACGTACACCGCCGCCGGGATCGGGGCGGTGACGCCGCCCGCCTTGTCCAAGGGGACGATGTCAAACGCGGCCACCGTGCCACGAGCGTCGCCGGAAGGCGTCCAGCGGATGATGTCCGTGAACAAGATGGTTCGAATCGGAGCGGTGGTCTGGTTCCGCACGTTGGCCGAGACGGCGGCTCCCGCCGGAATCGTTTTCCACACCTGCTGGGCCGGCAACCACTTCTGGAGCGTGCCCCCGTGAACCTTGGTCACGATGAATCCCTGGGAACCTTGCCCGAGGAGATGCGACGCCATCAGTTCGACGGTCTGCCCGCTCGAGGCGTCGAGCATCACCGTCCGCTGCCCGTTGACCGTGACGGCGAGACTCGTGGCGGCACTCTGGAGCCCAGCACGATTCTCGGCCGTCGCCGTGACGTCGTGCGACCCGTTGGCGAGCCGTGGCAACGTGAAGGCCCAAGCCCCCGTTTTGGCATCGCTTCTCACCCGACCCGCGAGCACGCCGTCGAGGGACACATTCACCCACTGGTTGCGCGGCGCCACGCCGCGGACGGTAGGCTGGGTGGCGGTCGTCTGGCCATCGCCCTTCGCGCCGGTATCCGAGAGGCTTCCCAGCCGGATCGTCGGCACGGTCGGCGACGCGGTTACGATCGTGACGTCCAGTGGCTTGGAGAGCTTTCCAGCCCTCCCCGACGCGTCGAACGGACGGACAGCGATCGTGTGCTTGCCGGCAGCGAGGGCCGCCTCGGCAGGAACCGTGTGCGTCCAAGTACCATTGGTGACCGGCAGCAGAGCGATTCGTTGTCCGTCGATGAAGAGCCGCACCTGACTCGCCGCTCCCCGGACGCTGCCGCTCAGGGTGGGCGTCCGGTCGGAGGTCAGGTTGTCCCAATCTGACGACCCGGTGTCGCTCGCAGCGACGAGGTCGGGGAGCAAGGCACGCATCCCCGCATCGAGCATCATCCGCGGCTCGAGTTGCTCTGCCCGAAACCTCGCGGGTGAGGCGGTGCGTCGGCCCCCGCGGCCGGAAGGCGGTGTCCGACGGGCCGTCGAGCCGGCCAGCCAGCTGCGCACCGCGGACAGGGCGGGAGAATCCAACGAGATCCGCATCATGGCGGCAGGTCCTTGTAAGGGAAGGCGGGCCGTTCGCGACGGCGTGCAGCCGAATCGGGCCCAGAATAAGGCTCCAGGGGATACCGCGGTGGTGAATCCGCGTCAATCGTCCGGTCGATGAACCTCGAGCAGGCCGAGACATTCGGCCCTTTTGGGTGCCGCCAGGAAGCCCGTTGCGTTCCACAATCAGCCCAGCTTCACCCACGCCCGCCAAGCCGCACGTGGTGGGCCGGCGGGCATGAAGCCAGTGTCATGACACCGCCCGTACGGCGTTCACGAACATCGCCAGGCCCGTGCCGGCTTGGTCGGGATCGAGCCGGCCGTGCCAGGCGGGGTGCTGCGTGGCCGCGACGAACCGCTCCGGGTGCGGCATCAGGCCGAACACCCGTCCCGTGGGGTCGCAGGCGCCGGCCACGTCGGCCTCGGCGCCGTTGGGATTGGTGCCGCCCGCATACCGCAACGGGAGCTGCCCCGCCGCGTCGAGCCGGGCGAAGTCGGCGGCCGAGCGGGTCGCGAACCGGCCCTCGGCATGCGCTACCGGCAGCTCGAAAGACTCGAGCCCCTGAAGAAAGACACACGGGCCGCCGGTGTTTCGCAGGCCCACCCAGCGGTCCACGAACCGGCCCGAGGTGTTGTGGGCGAGCGTGGCCTGCCGCGAGCCGTCGGCGTCGGCGAGCAGGAGGCCCGTCTGCAGGAGCACCTGGAAGCCGTTGCAGATCCCGAGCACCAGCCCGCCGCGATCGCGGAAGGCGTGGAGCACGTCGGCCAGCCGGGTGCGGAGCTCGAGGGCGAAGATCCGGCCGCTGGCGATGTCGTCGCCATAGGAGAAGCCGCCGGGGATGCAGAGGATCTGGCAGTCGTCGGCGGTGGCCGGCCGCTCGGCCAAGGCCCGCACGTGGACGCGGCGGGCGATGCCGCCGGCCCGCTCGAAGGCGTGGGCCGTCTCGAGATCACAGTTGGTGCCGGGGGCACGCAGCACGAGGGCGCGGGGCGAGAGCATGTCAGTGGTTCTCCCGGGCGAGCGACCGCCAGGCGGTGTCGAGTGCGGCCACGGCGACCCGCTCGACGCCGCCGGAGCCCGCCAGTTCGACCGTCGGCTCGGCGAGCACCTCGCCGATCACCGCCCAGCGCACGTCGCCCGGCGCCAGGGCCTGGGCGAACTCCTGCTCGCGGCCGGGCGGCAGCTCGCAGAGAAACCGGCCCGGCGACTCGCCGAACGCGATCGCGAGATCCCGCGCCGCACCGGTGAGCGAGCGGTCGTCGTCGCCGGCGGCAAAGGGCACCCGGGCCAGTTCCACCCGCGCGCCGACCGCTCCGCCGATCGCCATCTCGGCCAGCGCAGTGGCGAGCCCGCCGTCGGAGAGGTCGTGGCAGGCGAGCACGAGCCCGGCCCGCTGAGCCCGGGCGAGCGCCTGGAACGTCGCGCGGCAGGCGGCCGCGTCCACCTGCGGGATGCGACCGCCGCGGACTCTCGCCGCGAGCTCGAGCTGGCTGCCGGCGGTGTCGGCGTGGGAGAGGCCGACGATCGCCAGCAGGCTGCCGGGCCGCTTCAAGTCGGGCGAGATCGCCTGCCGCACGTCGCCGAGCTGGCCGAGCGCCGTCGCCAGAAGCGTGGGCGGGATCGAGATCTCGCGGGGCGCGCCGGTGGCATCGGTGTAGGCGAACACGTTGTTGAGGCTGTCTTTGCCGCTCACGAAGGGGGCCGCGAAGGCGAGCGCGAGATCGTGGCAGGCGCGGCAGGCCTCGACGAGCGGCCCGAGCGTCTCGGGACTGCGGGTGTCGCCCCAGCAGAAGTTGTCCAACAGTGCGATCCGCTCCGGATCCGCGCCGGCCGCCACCGCATTGGCGATCGCCTCCACGATCCCGCCGGCGGCCATCTGGTAGGGATCGAGGGGGCCGAGCCGATGCCGCAGCCCCACGCCGAGCACGATCCCGCGGTCGCGGCCGAGCACGCCGCGGATCGCCGTGCCGTCGGCGGGCCCGGCGCCCGGGCCCAACAGCGGCTTGGTGACGCTCGCCCCCTGCACCTCGTGGTCGTATTGCCGGATGATCCATTCCTTGCTCGCCACGTCGGGCAGTGCCAGCACCGCGAGCAGCGTGGCCGCGAGGCCGTCGGGCTGCCATGCGGCCGCCGGCCGCGCCGGAGGCACGTGCCGCGACACGAGCGTGTGCCGGGGCCGGCCCTCGTGGAGGAAGTGGCAGTCGAGTTCGCCGGCCACCTGGCCCTGCCAGCGGAGCACGATTTTCCTGGCGCCGGTGAACGTGCCGATCGCCGTGGCCTCGACACCTTCGGCGGCCGCGATCGCCGCGAGTTTCTCCCAGTGGCCTGGCGGTACGGCGAGCACCATCCGTTCCTGCGCCTCCGAGATCCAGACCTCGGTGGCCGAGAGGCCGTCGTACTTGAGCGGCACGCGGTCGAGATCCACTTCCGCGCCGAGCTCCGCCCCCATCTCGCCGACCGCGCTCGACAGCCCACCGGCGCCGCAGTCGGTGATCGCGTGGAAGAGCTTCTGCCGCGCCGCCTCGAGCACGAAGTCGGTGAGCGTCTTCTCGTGGATCGCGTGGCCGATCTGGACGGCCCCGCCGCTCTCGGTCTCGCTCTCGCTCGAGAGTTCGATGCTCGAGAAGGTGGCGCCGTGGATCCCGTCGCGGCCGGTTCGGCCGCCGGCCACCACGACCAGGTCGCCCGCCTCGACGCGGCCCTCCGCGTGGCCCCGCGGCATGATGCCGACGGTGCCGCAGAACACGAGCGGGTTGCCGAGGTAGCCGGGATGGAAGGCGACGGCGCCGGCGATCGTGGGGATGCCCATCCGGTTGCCGTAGTCGCGGACGCCCGCCACCACTCCGGTCAAAAGCCGCCGCGGCGGGATCACGCCGGGGGGAATCGCGGCGGCCGGCGTGTCGGGCGGGGCCACGCAAAACACGTCGAGGTTGGCGATCGGCTTGGCCGCCAGGCCCGTGCCCAGCACGTCGCGGATCACGCCGCCGAGCCCCGTGGCCGCGCCGCCGTAGGGCTCGATCGCGGAGGGATGGTTGTGGGTCTCCACCTTCACGCAGATGTCGTGATCGCCGTCGAACCGCACCACGCCCGAGTTGTCGCGAAACACGCTCACGCACCAGTCGGCGGCGCCGAGCCGGCGGCGGACCTCCTGCGTGGCAGCGAACACCGTCTCTTTGAGGAGGTTCGCGTAGCGGACCTGGCCCGCCGGTCCCTCGTGGGCCACGGGGCTCGTGAGCGTCTTGTGGCAGCAGTGCTCGCTCCAAGTCTGGGCGATCGTCTCGAGCTCGATCTCGAACGGATCGCGGCCGAGGGAGCGGAAGTGGTCGCGGACGGCCACGAGCTCGGCCACGGAGAGCGCCAGGCAGCGGTCGCGGGAGAGCCTGGTGAGCGCGGCGTCGTCGAGGCCTTCGAGCGAGACCGGATGGCTCGCGAACGACCAGCTGCCACCGCCGGCGAGCGACTCGAGCGTGAGCGGGCCGACCACGACGTCGTGGATCGCGTCGTTGGCCAGGAGCCGGCCAGCGAGGGCGGCGGCGGCGGCGGGCTCCATGGCAGGCAGCCAGTATTTCTTGAGGCTGCGGACGGCCAGGCCCTCGTGGCCGAGCATCGCGAGCGCCTCGGCGGCGGTCAGGCCGGCGGGATCGGTCACGCCCGGCC
>JBIIYH010000310.1:0-3511 GCA_044346905.1 Pirellulales bacterium | reverse complement strand
GCGTGAACACGCCGTCTGAATCGTCGAGCGTCATCAGGGCCTCGTAACTCGTCGAGATCGGCGTCTCCCGGCCCGCCTCGTCGGTCTTGGTGGGCACTCCGCCGCCGGCCTTCACGCTCAGCCGCTCCGAGCCCGTCTCGATGTGGGTCTCGGCGAGCTGCTCGACCGTGCCGGAAAAGGTCCGCGAGGGAAAGGCGTCGAGCTTGAGATCGACCGGCTGCCCCCGCTTCACGAACTCGACCTCCGTCTGGTCCACCACCATCACCGCCTCGAACAGCTGACGGTCGCCCACCAGGCAGAGCACGGTTCCGGGCGTGAAGCTGGCCCCGAGGTTTCGCTCGCTGAGCGGATGGCCGCTCCAGGCGGAGAGCCGCCCGCCCGGGTCGGGCCGGTTGGGCACGGCGGGCGCCGGCAAGACCACGCCGTCCCGCGGGGCCACGAGCACGAGCTCGGCCCGGTCCTTCCGCTTCCGCTCCAGTTGCTCGACCGCGCTCTTGAGCGTCTCCTGCACGGTGCCGATCTCGAGCGCCGCCGACGGATCAGTGAACCGCTCCCGCTGAAGGCTCGCCAGCCGGCTCTCCGACTGCTGCACCCGCCCCTCGAGCTCCGCGATCTCGAGGTCGAGCTCGATACTCGAGAGCACCGCCAACTTCTGGCCGCGGCTCACCTCCTGGTCTGGCTTGACGAACAGTTCCTGCAGTCGGCCCGCCTCCGAGACATAGACCGTCTCCTCGCCCCGCGGCCGCAGCTCCGCGGCGCACCAGACCCGCTGCGGCAGCGGGATCAGCGCGATCGCGGCCGCCGCCAGAGTCACCGCGGCGCCGGTCGCCAGCACGTTGACCGCCTTCACCTCGTCACGCCTCCCGGGTACTTTCAGAAACTTGATCATCCCTTGCAGCGGCCGAATCACCAAGCCCCAGAGCGCCATCCCGGCCAGCAGTTGGCCGATCACCTGTAGGCGGTAGGGTTTGAAGACGTTCCACACGAACAGGAAGATCGACAGCGACACGAACCAGCCGTACAGGCTCGAGGCCACGGCGTAGAAGGCGAACCAGCCCAGCTTCCGCTGCGGCAGGAATGGATCCTCGGGCTGCTTGATCCCCAGGCACCACTTCGCGGCCAGCCGGCCCAGGATCGTGTTGGCCTTCTGCCGCAGGTTCGGGATCTCGAGCACGTCGGAGAGGATGTAGTAGCCGTCGTACCGCAAGAGCGGGTTGGCGTTGAACAGGATCGTGGAGACGCTCGACACGAACATCACGTCGAGGCAGAGCTGGTTGAACACGCCGGGGTGCGAGTTCCACCACAGGTAGGTGGCGATCGCCGCCAGGATCACCTCGACATACATCCCCGCCGCCCCGATCGCCGCCCGCTTCCACTTGTTGGGCAGCATCCAGCTGTCGGAGACGTCGCAGTAGAGGCAGGGGGTGAAGACCAGGATCATCACCCCCATCTCGTGGCACTCGCCGCCGTAATACTTGCACGACAGCCCGTGACCGAACTCGTGGATCACCTTGGTGACGCCCAGCGCGATCGCCAGGTAGAGCCAGTTGCCCGAGGCGAAGAACTGATTGAACTCGGGCAGCTTGGCCCGGAACGCGTCGAAGTTGACGAGCACCAAGAGCAGGGCCGAGAGGGCGAAGGCCAGGAACACCACGATCGCGGTCGGGGAGAAGATCCAGCCGAGCCAGGGACTGAGCCGCTCGAGCATCCGATCGGGGTCGATGCCACGAAACCGCAGCGACATCACGTTCGAGATCCAGGCCACCCACTCCTTCCAGAGTCGCTGCCGGCGCCGCTCGAACAGCTGGGGCCCCTGCCCCGTCCGGTCGCCGATCACCAGCCCCGAGCGGTGGAGCGTGCTCACGAACCGGGCCAGTTCCTCGACGGTGATCCGCCGGGGTGGAAACCGCTCCTCGAACTGCTCCTTGAGCGAGTCGAGGCTGGCCTGGCCGTCGAGCATCTCCAGGAGCGCGTATTCCTCCGGCCGAAACCGGAAGTAGTGGAGCGAGATCGGGTCCTTGACCACGAACCAGGCCTGCCCCTGGTAGACCTGCCGGTTGACGTGGAGGTCGCCCCGCTTCCGCAGGCCGACCGCCCGGGTGGTGCTCGACCGAAAGGCCTCGGCGGTGGCCATGGGAAAGGTCCTGAATCCGCCCGAGGCGGCTACTTCTTGGTCGCCGGCGGCAGTGTCGGCCGGCTGGAATGAATCGTCATCGTCACGAACTGCCCGGCCCGCAGCAGCCACTCGCCGTCGGACTGCCGGTTCTCGACCTCGGCTACCACCCGGTAGTTGCCGCTCTCCATCCGCGGCTTGACGTTGAAGATCCGCCCCTGGAAGGTTTCGGCTTGGCCGCCGGCCAGCCGGGCCTCGACCGTCACCGGCCGGTCGCGGATGTCGACTGGGTTCCAACCGGAGGCGTCCACATAGCCCTCCACATAGAGCCGGTCGGTGCGGATCAGGCGGGCCAGCGGATCGCCGGGCTGCAGCCACTCTCCCTCGTGCGGAATCACCTCCTCGACCTCGCCGTCGAGCGGCGAACGGATCACCCGCCGCTCGATCGCCTTGCCGGCCGCTTCCACCTCCACCTCCTTGCTGGTCGCGGCGAGGGCCGAAAGCTTCCGCTCGAGTTCGGCCTGCTCGATCTGCAGACCCGTCTTCTCCCATTCGAGCTTGAGCCGCTCCCGCTCCACCTCGGTGACCGAGCCCGGGATCCGGACGTGCGAGTCCTCGGCCTTGCGGAAGACCATTTCGGCGACCCCCTGGGCCTTCTGCGAATAGCGGACATCGACGTCGCTCTCGGCCTTGGCGACCGCCTGATCGTGCTCGGCCTGGGCCCGCCGCTTCTCCATCTGCGGCTGGTCGTCGTCGATCCGGGCGAGCACGTCCCCCTTGGCCACCACCGCCCCCTGGCGAACGAGCAGCTCCACGATCACGCCCGCCTCCTTGGCCGGCACCTTGACCTCGTCGATCAGCGCCACGAGGCAGCCTTCGAGCACCGGCTCCGCGGCCCGGACAGGGTCCGACGCCAGCATCACGGCTGACAAAATAAAAGGGGACATCCCCCGTTTCCATGCAATCCCGGCAATGCACCCCGCGCTGGCCAGAAAACGGGGGATGTCCCCTTTTTTTGAAGGCATGGGCAGTCTCCTACCAGAGGCGGAACAGGATCTGGGTCTGAATGAACGAGAGCAAGTCGTGAAACCAGACGTAGCCGAGCGGCCGCTTGCCGCAGGCGATTCGGGCGGTCACGCTCGCGCCGGCCCCGAGCTCCTGCTTCTCGTGCCGCTCCGGGTCGATCGTCACCCGCACGAGCACGGTGTTGCCATCCTCGCCGCGGACCTCGGCCTGCTCGTGGATCTCGCGAACCAGGCCCCGGTGCCGGGTGCCCGGATCGGTGGCCAGGATGTAGTCCACCTCCAGATCCCGGCCCGCGGCCTTGGCGGCCTGGGCCGCGCGATTGACGTGGCCGAGCCGGTCGTCGGGCATGTGGACCTCGAGTTCCCAGGGGCC
>JBIIYH010000309.1:0-3519 GCA_044346905.1 Pirellulales bacterium | reverse complement strand
GCCGCGGGGGGAGTCTGCAGCGGGACGCCCAGCGATCCCAGGGCCGCGAAGGCGTTGACCCGGCCGGTCGCCACCTTGCCGGCCAGTGCCGCCAGCGGCGTCGCCGTTCCCAGGATCGCGCCGCGGATCTCGGCCACCGTGATCCCGGGCTTCGCCGCGGCCAGGAGCGCCGCCAAGCCCGTGACGTGGGGCGCCGCCATCGACGTGCCCGAGAGCGTCGCGTAGGTGCCGTTTTTATAGGTGGACTGGATGACCGTGCCCGGGGCGGCCACATCCACGCTCATGGCCCCGTAGTTCGACGATGCCGCCAGCCCCCCCTGCGGCGTGAGCGAGGCGACGGTGATCACGTTGGAGAGGTCATAACTGCCGGGATATTGCGGCGTGACGTCCATGTTGGTCGCCTTGTTGCCCGCCGCGGCCACGAAGGTGATGCCCGCCTCGCCGTGTTCGCGGATCGCCTGCTCGACCACGCCCGAATAGCCGGCCGGCGCGTCCCAGCTGTTATTGCTGGCCACGATCATGATGCCGTGGTCGCGGCGCATCATGGTGGCGTAGCGGAGGGCCGCGAGCATGGCGCTCGTGCTGCCTGCACCGCGGTCGTCCTGGATCCGCAGGGCCATGATCGACACCTGCCAGGTGACGCCCGTCACCCCGACGCCGTTGTTGCCCACGGCGCCGATGATCCCGGCCACGTGGGTGCCGTGACCGTAGCCGTCCTCTGGCACCGCGTCGTTGTCCACGAAGTCCCAGCCGTGGATGTCGTCGACGAAGCCGTTCGAGTCGTTGTCGATCCCGTCGCCGGCGATCTCGCCGGGATTCACCCACAGGTTGGCCACGAGGTCGGGGTGCGTGAGGTCGATGCCGGAGTCGATCACCGCCACCACCACGCTCCGCGAGCCGGTCGTGAACTGCCAGGCTCCGGCCGCACCGATGTCGTTGCCCGGCGTGCCGGCGTACTGCCCGGTGTTGTGCAGCCCCCACTCGACGGCGAACGACGGGTCATTGGGAATGACCGGCGGCGACACGAGCAGGTCGCCCGTCAGCAACTGCCGTGGCTCGAGTCGCTCGAGGCCACGGAGCGGCCGCGCGGCCCGGGGGCGGGCCGAGGAACGAGCGCGGGGCGAAAACGGTCGGATCGCGAACGGACCACGCCAGTCCATGGCGGGTGCCTCCTTGCAGCGGACGGCCGCGGTTCCTGCGGCCGCTTAATGGTTCAAACTTTTTTCCTCCCAGGGGAACCTCGGCGGGATCGTTGGGCGCTGCGGAGCCCGGGGCCAGCGGCTTCCCCGTCGGGCCCGTGAGCCACGGGGTTTCCCGGGTCAGAACCGCCGGCGACATGGCCGGACACCCCGCCGGCTTGTGGCGACCGCAAAACCGTTCATGTTCCGGGCCCGCGGATGACGAACACATCCTCAGACAGAATCCCCTCCATGGAGGGGGTTCCGTCGCTCGCGTTCCGGCGGGTTCGGCGCCGGCGGCATGGGGCAACCGCCGCCGGCGCCAGCTTGTCGTGAGGCACGAGAGAAACCGGCGGCCAAGATCCGCCAGGAGCCGAGCATGCGGGTCACAAAATCACAGGGGGAGATCGAGGCGGCCGTCTGCGACGCCGTGTCACGGTTTCAGCAGGAGTTCATGGGCCGCGGGCCCCGCACGATCCACGCGCATCTCGTCGAAAATCGGCTCTTCGTCCACCTCGAGGGCGTGCTCACCGCCGCCGAGCAGCGGCTGATGGACGGCACCGGGTCGGGCAACGGCAAGGGCGCCGAACTGCTCAAGCAGCTTCGCAGCCACCTCGTCCTGGCCGGCCGCCAACTGCTCGAGCAGCTCGTCGGGGAGGCCGCCGGGGCGGCGCCGGTCACGCTCCATCACGACATTTCGCCGGTCACGGGCGAGGAGGTGCTCGTGATCACGCTCGCCGCCCCACCCCCCTGCCGCGACCGCCGGCGGCGCTGACCGTGCCGCCGCTTGCATGAAATCCCGCCGCCGCGTCGAATCGTGGCCACAGGTCGCGAACCCCGCGGCCTCTTTTCCGCGGGAGCAACCAGCAGATGGCGAAGACGGCGACCGGACGAAAGGGCATCCGCCAGCAGGCCGAGACCGACCTCGCCGCCGCGATCGAGGGGCTCGGCGTCTTCTATCTCGGCACCACCTGCGACGACACGGGCCGCTCCACGGCCGCACCCCTGCTCGTCGATGCGCGACGGTTCACCACCCACGCGGTCTGCGTCGGCATGACCGGCAGCGGCAAGACCGGCCTGCTCGTGGGCTTGATCGAGGAGGCCGCCCTCGACGGCATCCCCACGCTCGTGATCGACCCCAAGGGGGATCTCGCCAACGTCCTGCTCGCGTTCCCCGATCTCGCCCCGGCTGACTTCCTGCCCTGGGTCGATCCCGAGGCCGCCCGGCGGGACAACATCTCGCTCGAAGACCTCGCCGCCCGCACGGCCCAGAAATGGTCGGCCGGGCTCGCCGCCTCCGGGCAGTCGGGCGACCGCATCCGCCGGCTCCATGAGGCGGCCGAGTTCGCCGTCTACACGCCGGGGAGCCGCAGCGGCCGGCCGCTGGCGATGCTCGGCAGCCTCGAGGCCCCGCCGCCCGAGGTGCTCGCCGATCCCGAGGCCCGCCGCGAGCGGATCGAGTCGCTCGTGTCGGGAATCCTGGCGCTGGTCGGCATCGACGCCGAGCCGGGCAAGAGCCGCGACCACGTGCTTCTTTCCACGATCATCGAGAGCCTGTGGAAGAGCGGCCAGAAGGTCGATTTCGGCACGCTCGTGCGGACGATCCCCACGCCGCCGATCGACCGGGTCGGGTTTCTCGACCTGGAAAACTTCTATCCGGCCGGCGACCGCTTCCAACTCGCCACGCGGCTCAACACCGTGGCCGCCGCCCCCGGCTTCGAGGCCTGGCTCGAGGGAGAGCCGCTCGACGTGGGCCGCCTGCTCTGGTCGCCCGCCGGCAAGCCGCGGGTGGCCGTGGTCTCGATCGCGCACCTCGCCGAGTCCCAGCGGATGGCCTTCGTCACGCTGCTCACCGGCCAGACAGTCGCCTGGATGCGGACGCAGGGGGGCACCTCCTCGCTCAGGGCGCTGTTCCTGATGGACGAGGTGTTCGGCTACGTGCCGCCGGTCGCCAACCCCCCGAGCAAGACGCCGATCCTGACGCTCATGAAGCAGGCCCGCGCCTACGGCCTGGGCGTGGTGCTCGCCACGCAGAACCCCGTCGATCTCGACTACAAGGGGCTCTCCAACGCCGGCCTCTGGTTCCTGGGTCGGCTCCAGACCGCCCGCGACAAGGCCCGGGTGCTCGACGGCCTCGAGGGGGCGGCCACCACGGCCGGCGGCTCGTTCGACCGCGGCCGGCTCGATCGGCTGCTCTCAGGCCTCGAGCAGCGGCGGTTCCTGATGCACTCGGTGCATGGCGACGAGGAGACGCTCTTCCAGACGCGGTGGACGATGTCGTATCTCCGCGGCCCGCTCTTGAAGGAGGAGATCCGCCGGCTCTCCGCCGGCGACCCGGCCG
>JBIIYH010000068.1:0-12033 GCA_044346905.1 Pirellulales bacterium | reverse complement strand
CCCCCGAATCCTGCAGGAGCCCCCGCGATGACGATGCCCCGACGGCAGATCGTGGACGTCGCGGTCACCCGCTACTACCACTGCATTTCCCGCTGCGTCAGGCGGGCTTTTCTCTGCGGCGAGGGCGTGACGCACCGCAAGACCTGGATCGAAGCGCGGCTCGAACTCCTCGCCAGGCACTTCGCCGTCTCCGTCTGCGGCTTCGCGATCCTCGACAACCACCTCCACGTCCTCTGCCGGCTCGACCCTGGCATTGCCGACGGCTGGAGCGACGAAGAAGTCGTCAGCCGCTGGATCGCCGTCTACCGCCCCTCGTGCCTCAACATCGATAACCCGGCCACGGTTCAGGCCTGGATCGACCAGCAGTGCCAAGACACCGCCCGTGTGGCCCGCTACCGCGAGCGGCTGCAGGATCTCGGCTGGTTCATGAAGGCCCTCAAGGAGCCGCTCGCCCGGCTCGCCAACAAGGAAGACCACTGCACAGGCACGTTCTGGGAAGCCCGCTACAAGTCGATCGCGATCCTTGACGAACAGGCCCTGCTCGCGACCTGCGCCTACATCGACCTGAACCCGTTCGCCGCCGGCATCGCCAAGACCCCCGAAGACGCCCCGCACACGTCGATCAAGCAGCGGGTTGATCATGTCCGCAAGAACGGCAACCTCGACACACTCCATGCCGCCGCAGCGGCCAAGTCAGTCGTTGCCGCCATCATCGAAGCCGACCTCGAGCAATCCCACTGGCTCTGCCCACTCCAGGATCGAAAAACTGCCGGCGAAGGTTCCGCCGGCGCGGCCCGCGAAGGCATGCTGCCCGGGTTTTCCCTGTCGAGCTACCTCGAACTCGTGGACTGGACGGCCCGGCTCTGCCGCACGGGCAGGGCACGCATCACGCGGGAAGTGGCCGGCATCATGACGCGGCTCGGCACGAGCCCCGAATACTGGCAGTCGCAACTCCGAAAGCTCATCGGTAAGGACCGCTGGCTCGGCAACTACTGTGCGACGAGTGCAAAGTTCATCAAGGCTATGGCCGCGAAGCACGGCGTCCATCATGTGGACAACGCGCTCGGTTGCATGGCCACGGGGTAGTCGGTCGTCCACAGCCTGCAGCGAACCAGACGACAAGTCATGCAAACAAGGATCCCGCGGGAGCTGTGCCCGCCGACGCCAAGGAGAAGGACGAGCATATTCCCTTCATCTCTGGGGGCCCGACGACCGTCGCCGCCTGTAGTCGATCAGCGTTGGACGAATGTCGCGACCTGGCTCAGCGAAACCGACGATCCCGCTGGCCATGCCGCCGGAGGCCCACTGCGGGGGTCAGGGTTCTCGTCGCTGGCTGCCCAAGCAGGGGCAGTCCGGCGGCACGACGAGCGTCAGAGCGGCGGGCTCGCACGAAAACCGTAGTCGGCTCGCCTGCAGCGGCTCGCCGTCGAGGTTCACCGGCACGGCACTCGTCGCCTCGATCTCGACCCAGGCCAGCCGGCGATGAACGGCGAACGCTCCGTCGTCCCGACGGTGAAGCAGCTCATCGATCACCTGCGGCACGCTCGTCACCGGGAACGGGCGGAGGAATACCGCGTCGAGCAGACCGTCGTCGATCAGGGCCGCGGGCGCCAGCGGCTGGCCCCCGCCGGCCTGGCGACCGTTGCAGATCGCCGCGACGACGAACGCTCCATGCTCCGCTCCGGCGGGCGTGCGGATCGCCACCTCGTAGGGGCGAAAGTCGATCGCCTTGAGCAAACCCATGAGGGTGTAGGCACCGCCGCCGAGAAAGTTCTTGAGCGGCACGGGCGTGTCGGCGGTGATCGCCGCCCCGAAGCCGCCCGACGCGACGTTGACAAACACCGCTTCGTTGCACCGCCCCACGTCGGCGGGCACCGCACGCCCCTCGACGGCCAGCCGCAGCGCCGCGACCGGATCGGCGGGTATGCCACAAGCCGTGGCGAAATCATTGGCGGTGCCCAGCGGCAGGATCCCCAGGGCGGGTCGGCGGCTCGGCTCGAGCCCCACGATTCCGGCCGCCACTTCGTTGACGCTCCCGTCGCCGCCTCCTGCGATCACGCGAGCCACCCCCTCGGCGGCCGCCTCGGCCACGAGACGGGCAGCATCGCCCTGCTCCCAGGTCACCCGCACATCCAACTCGTGCCCGCCCACACGGATGGCCGCGACGGCCGCCCGCACGTCCGCGCGGCCCGCCTTCTTGCCGTTGAGAATGAGCCGCGTCGGCACGTCATCGCCTCCCGAAGGATTGATTCGATGACGATAGCCCCGCGCAGCGGCCAACCACAAGCGGGCGGCGCGGCCCGCCGGGAGCCGGGGTGTCCCGATCGCGGGGATCGCGTACAACGGGGGCCGCGAGCTATTCCAACCCCGACGTCAGGAGCATGCCGACCCGATGGATTCCTCTGCCCGCGAGTTTCTCTGGAGCCTCCTCCACACGCCGAGCCCCTCGGGCTACGAGCAGCCCGTGCAGCGGCTCGTGCGGGACTATCTCAAGGGCTCGGCCGACACGCTCACCACCGACTCCCACGGCAACGTGATCGCGGGCAAGGCGGGGGCGAGCAGCCAGCGGATGCTGCTCGCGGGCCACTGCGACCAGATTGGCCTGATCGTGCAATACATCGACTCCGATGGCTTCGTCTCCGTCCAGCCGATCGGTGGCTGGGATCCGATCCAGTTGATCGGCGCCAGGGTCACGATCTGGACGGCGACGGGCCCGGTCGCCGGCGTGATGAGCCGCAAGCCGATCCACCTGCTCACGGAAGACGAGCGGAAGCAGGTGCCCAAGATGAAGGATCTCTGGATCGACATCGGCGCGACCGACAAGGCCGACTGCGAGAAGGTCGTCCGCGTGGGCGACTCGATCACGCTCGAGCTCAAGGCCCAGGAACTCAGGAACGGTCGGGCCGTGTCGGTCGCGATGGACGACAAGATCGGCCTCTGGGTCGTGATCGAGGCGTTTCGCCGGGCGGTGGCCGCCGGTCCCCTGCCCTGCGGCCTGTTCGTGGCCTCGACGGTGCAGGAGGAGATCGGGCTTCGCGGCGCGCAGACGAGCGCTCACGGCGTCGATCCCCAGGTGGCGATCGCCGTCGACGTGACCCACGCGACCGACTGCCCCACGATCGACAAGAAGAGCGAGGGCGACATCGGTCTGGGCAAGGGGCCGGTCGTCTATCGCGGCCCCAACATGAATCCCCACGTGGTCGATCGCCTGCTCGCGGCCGCCGCCGTCGGTGGGATCCCGGTCCAACTCGGGGCCAGCGGCCGGGCCACGCCGACCGACGCCAACGCCCTGCAGACGACACGGGCCGGCGTGGCGACGGGCCTGGTGAGCATCCCCAACCGCTACATGCACTCGGCGGTGGAGATGGTCTCGCTCGAGGATGCCGACCGGGCCGCCGACCTCCTGGCCGCCTTCTGCCGCGGCCTCGAGGGCGAGATCGACTGGGCGCCGTGAGTGCGACACGCGGCCGGTCAACGCCGGCCACCTTCGCCTCGCCTCGCCCCGCCTCGCCCCGCTTCGCTCAGGCCGGCAAGGCCTGACGGAGGAAGCTGACGAAGTTGCCGTAATAAAAGCCCTCGATGTCGGCGGCCGAGTAGCCCCGGGCGGCGAGCAGACCGCCCAGCCGGCCCAGGTCGGCGATGCTGTCGAGATCGAGAGGGGTCTGCTCGGTGCCGAAGCCGCCGTCGAGGTCGCTGCCGATGCCCACATGCCGGGCATTGCCGGCGAGTTGGCAGATGTGGTCGATGTGCTCGCAGATCCGCTCGATCTTCAGGTCGAAGTCCTGCGGCTTGCTCTGCAGGTGCACCCAGCCGTGGACCATCATGATCGCGTCGAAGGCCATCCCGAACACGCAGCCGCGGCCGATCAGCTCCTTGATCTGCTCGTCGGTGAACTGGCGGTTCCAGTTGGCGAGGGAGCGGCAGTTGGAGTGGCTGGCCCAGAGCGGCCCCGAGTAGTGGTCGAGCGCGTCGCGGAGGCTCTCGTCGCAGAGGTGGGTGACGTCGAGGATGATCCCCAGCCGCTCCAGCTCCCGAAGCAGCTCGCGGCCGCGGGGCGTGAGCGGCCCCTCGGCGTCGGTGCCCATGCCGTAAACACCCGGCCCGTAATGCACCGGCCCCAGTGCCCGCAGCCCTTCGGCGTATGACTGCTCGAGGTGCCGAAAGCTGACGATCGAGTCGGCGCCCTCGAGGCTCAGCACGTAGCCGATCGGGAGCCCGCCCGCGGCCGCGGTGGCCGGCATGAGGGCCGGCGCGGCAAGCCACGAGGCGAGGTGCCGGTCGAGCTCCCCGCGGGAACGGATCTGCACGAGCTCGCCGCAGGCCTCCATCTCCCGATACCAGGCCAGCTGGCCGGCGGTCTGGGCCCGGGCCTGCTCCGGACTGGCCCAGCCGGGCATCCGGGCGAAGTAGTCCACCGAGCGGGCGATCTGCGTGGCCACGCACAGGCCCACGCGGCCGCGGCGCATCTCGGGAAAGCAGACGGTGCTGCGGCCGCGGAACACATGGTCCTTCATCCCCAGCTCCCGCCGGCGGAGCCGTTCCTGCGTCCACCGCAGATCACGGTTGAAGTCGATCGCGTTGTAGGAGAGGTCGAGGTGGACGTCGAAGATCAGCTTCGGTTCGTGGGCCATGGCAGGCTCCTGCGTGAGGCGTCAGACGGTGATCCGGCGGGTGCGGGCGGCCACATGCCAGCGGTCGGTCGCCCGGCCGTCCCGCACGACCACGGCCTCCTCGTGGAGGGCCACGGTCGGGCAGACATGCCGCGGCAGCGCGTAGAGGACCGTGCCCACGGGAAACTCGGCGGCCCGGGGCGTCTCCACCACGAGGTGCTCCTCGCTGTGCATGGGAAACGTGGCGTCTTCCAGGCCGAAGATCCGCACGCGGGGATGAGGCATCTCGCTGGCGACGGCCTTGTGGCCGAGATCGAGGCAGAGGCGACCGGGGGCCGGATGGCTGACCACGCGGACCAGGAGCACCGCGGCGTTGAGGAAGTCGAGGTCGGGCGAGACGGTCGGCTGCCCAAAGTCCCAGAGCACGGTCGTGCCCGCCCCCACCTCCACGTCACCCTTGGCGGCGAGGATCGGCGTCGTGGGCGTGCCGGCAGCGGCGACGAGCGGCACGGGGATGCCGGCCGCCTCGAGCTCGTCCCGCAACCGCCACACCGGCGCGAAGGCCGCCTCCACCTTCTCGACGAGCCGGGCGTGATCGGGGTCGTTCAAATGACCGTCATAGGCGTGGAGGCCGCCAAAGGTCAGCCCGGGGGATTCGGCGACCAGCCGGGCGAGCCGGAACGCAGCGGGGCCGGGCACCACGCCCGTGCGATTCATGCCCACATTCAGGTCGAGGAGCGTGTCGATCTTCACGCCGGCCGCCTCCGCCGCCCGGGCGAGGTCCTCGATCCCGATCTCGCTGTCAACCACGGCCCGAAACCGCGTCGTCGGAAACCGCCGCACGAGTTCCGCGAGCCTGGCCGCGGCCGGCCCCACGACGGGATAGGCCAGGAGCACGTCGGCCGCCCCCGCCGCGGCGGTCATCTCCACCTCGGCGATCGTGGCCGCCTTGAACTTGCCGATGCCGTGGGCAAGACAGAGCCGGATCACCTCCGGCATCTTGTGGGTCTTCACATGCGGCCGCAGCCGCTCCGGCCCGCCCGCGACCGCCACCATCCGCCGCAGGTTCTCCTCGATCCGGTCGGGGTAGACCAGGAGCGCCGGCGAGGGGATGTCGGTCGCGTTCGTGATCTCGTACCAGCGATCCATAGAGGGTCGTGATCGTGCCAGCGGAGCCTTCCCGCGACAAGGGTCGCCCGAGCCGACTGATCCCTGCCAAAACGGCACGCGCGCGACGGGGTGGGTCGGCCGTTCGGCTGTTTTGCGCGGTTTTCCCCGCGATCCGCTGGCTCAGGCGCCCGCGGCACGCGGGTTGCATTCCCTCTGGGCAACCCGTCACGGGCCTGCCAAATGCGGTCGTGTGCGACCGGGCCGGTCCCGCCCTCCGGAGGAGATTGTCGTGGCAAAACAGATGGTGTTCGACGATGAGGCCCGCCAGCCCCTGCTCGCCGGCGTTTCCAAGCTCGCCCGCGCGGTCAAAAGCACGCTCGGCCCCCGCGGCCGCAACGCGGTGCTCGACAAGGGCTGGGGTTCCCCCAAGGTGACCAAAGACGGCGTCACCGTCGCCGAAGACATCGAGCTCGAGGATCCCTACGAAAATCTCGGCGCCCAGCTCGTCAAGGAAGCCGCCAGCAAGACCAACGACGTGGCCGGCGACGGCACCACCACCGCCACCGTGCTGGCCGAGGCGATCTACCGCGAGGGGCTCAAGATGATCGCCGCGGGAGCCGACCCGATGGCGCTGTCTCGCGGAATCCACAAGGCCGTCGAGGCCGTCTCCAAGGCCGTGCTCGCCATGGCAACGAAGGTGGACGAGAAGAACAAGAAGGAGCTCACGCAGATCGCCACGATCGCCGGCAACAACGATCCGTCGATCGGCAGCGTCCTCTCCGAGGCCTTCCTCAAGGTCGGCAAGGACGGCGTGATCACGGTCGAAGAAGGCAAGCAATCGGAGACGACGGTGGACGTCGTCGAGGGGATGCAGTTCGACCGCGGCTTCCTCTCGCCTCACTTCGTGACCGACGCCGAGAACCAGGTCTGCGAGCTCGAGAACCCCTACATCCTCGTCTACGAGGAGAAGATCTCGAGCGCCAAGAACCTCGTGCCGCTGCTCGAAGCGATCAGCAAGGCGGGCAAGCCGCTGGTGGTGCTCGCCGAGGACGTCGAGGGCGAGGCGCTCGCCACGCTCGTGGTCAACAAGCTTCGCGGGATCGTGCAGTCGGTCGCGGTCAAGGCGCCCGGCTATGGCGACCGCCGCAAGGCGATCCTCGGCGACATCGCCGTGCTCACCGGCGGGCAGGCGATCTTCAAGGATCTCGGGGTGTCCCTCGACGGCGTCAAGCTGGCTGACCTGGGCCGGGCCAAGAAGGTGATCATCGAGGCCGAGAACACGACCATCGTGAGCGGAGCCGGCACGAAGGCGGCGATCGACGGCCGTGTGGCCCAGATCCGCGACGAGATCGGCAAGACTACGAGCGACTACGACCGCGAAAAGCTCCAGGAGCGGCTTGCCAAGCTCGCCGGCGGCGTGGCCCAGATCAACGTCGGGGCCGTGACCGAGACCGAGATGAAGGAGCGGAAGGCCCTGATCGACGACGCCAAGAGTGCCGTCCAGGCAGCGCTCGCCGAGGGCATCGTGCCCGGCGGCGGCGTGGCCCTGCTGCGGAGCGAGAAGGCGATCGAAAAACTCGACCTCGAGGGCGACGAGAAGATGGGCGCTGCGATCGTGAAGCAGGCGCTCAAGTATCCGCTCGACGCCATCGCCGAGAACGCGGGCGTGGACGGGTCGGTGGTCGTCAACCGGGTGCGGCAGATGAAGGGCACGAACGACGGCTACGACGCCGACAAGGGCGAGTATGGCGACCTCGTGGCGGCGGGCGTCATCGATCCGGCCAAGGTCGTGCGGACGGCCCTGCAAAACGCTGCCAGCGTGGCGGCCCTGCTCCTCACCACCGACTCGCTGATCACCGAGATCCCGAAGGAAGAGGAAGAGGCCGGCGGCGACGGCCATGACCACCACGGGATGGGCGGCGGCATGGGTGGCATGGGCGGAATGGGCGGCATGGGTGGCATGCCCGGCATGATGTGACCGCCTGACACCCACGCCGACGACGGCCCCCGACGATTCGAATCACATCCTTTTCCACAACCCTGTTCACCCCTTTCGGAGACTTTTGATCATGGCAGCCCAAAACCGATCCCAAAACCTGAAGATTCGTCCGCTCGATGACCGCGTGGTGGTGGAGCCCGTCGAGGCCGAGGAGCGGACCGCCGGCGGCATCGTCCTCCCCGAGACCGCCAAGGAGAAGCCCCAGCGGGGCCATGTGTTGGCGCTCGGCCCGGGCAAGCTCCTCGAGAACGGGCAGCGGTCGCCGCTCGCCGTGTCGGTGGGTGACGAAGTCATCTACGGCAAGTACTCGGGCAGCGACATCGAGGTCGATGGCCACGAGGTCAAGATCCTCCGCGAGAGCGACATCCTGGCGAAAGTGCTGAGCTGATCGCAGTTCATGTGACCTGAGCGAACGTCTCGCAACGAACCACAACCGACTTCCGAGGAGATTGAAAGCCGTGCCCAAGCAACTGATGTTCGACGATGCCGCCCGCGCCAAACTGCTCAAGGGCGTTGAGAAGCTCGCTGGAGCCGTCGCCGTGACGATGGGCCCCACCGGCCGCAACGTCATCATCGACAAGTCGTTCGGCGGGCCGACGGTGACCAAGGACGGCGTCACCGTCAGCAAGGAAGTCGATCTCGAAGACGCCTTCGAGAACATGGGGGCGAAGCTCGTCAACGAGGTGGCTTCGAAGACGTCGGACCTGGCCGGCGACGGCACCACCACCGCCACGGTGCTGGCCCGGGCGATCTTCCGCGAGGGCACCCGCAACGTGGCCGCCGGCAGCAATCCCACCGCGGTCCGTCGCGGCATCGAGAAGGGCGTGGCGGCGGCCGTCGAGCGGCTGGCCGAACTGGCCCGCAAGGTCGAGCGGCCCGAGGAGATCGCCCAGGTCGGCGCGATCAGCGCCAACAACGACCGGGCGATCGGCGACCTGCTCGCCGAGGCGCTCCAAAAGGTCGGCAAGGATGGCGTGATCACCGTCGAGGAAGGCAAGACGACCGAGACGGAGGTCAGGTTCGTGGACGGCATGCAGTTCGACAAGGGCTTCGTCTCGCCCTACTTCATCAACAAGCCCGCCGAGATGGAGTGCCAACTCGAAGACTGTCTGATCCTGATCCACGAGAAGAAGATCTCGAACCTGCGGGATCTGCTCCCCCTGCTCGAGAAGGTGGCCCAGTCGGGCAAGCCGCTCTTGATCATCGCCGAGGACGTCGAGGGCGACGCCCTGACGGCGCTGGTCGTCAACAAGCTTCAGGGCGTGCTCAAGGTCTGCGCCTCCAAGGCTCCCGGCTTCGGCGACCGCCGCAAGGCGATGCTGGGCGACATCGCCACGCTCACCGGCGGCACCCTGATCAGCGAGGACCTGGGCCTCAAGCTCGAGAGCCTCGACCTCTCCCACCTCGGCCGGGCCAAGCGGGTCTCGGTGGACAAGAACGAGACCACGATCGTGCAGGGGGCCGGCAAGCAGGATGCCGTGCAGGCCCGCGTGCAGCAGATCCGGGCCCAGATCGAGAACACCGAGAGCGAGTATGACCGGGAGAAACTCCAGGAGCGGCTCGCGAAGCTGACCGGCGGCGTGGCGATCGTCTCCGTCGGGGCGGGCACCGAGGCCGAGATGAAGCAGAAGAAGGCCCGCGTCGAAGACGCCCTGCACGCCACCCGGGCGGCGGTCGAGGAAGGCATCGTGGCCGGCGGCGGCGTGGCGCTCCTGCGGTGCCGCGCGGCGGTCGAGAAGGCCCGCTCCCAGGCCAAGGGCGACGAGAAGATCGGCGTGGACATCATCCTGCACGCCCTCGAGGCCCCGATCCGGCAGATCGCCGAGAACGGGGGCATCGACGGGGCCGTGGTAGCCGACGAGGTGGCGGGCAAGGATCTGACCGTGGGCTTCGATGCCAACAAGGGCGAATACGTCGACATGTACAAGGCTGGGATCATCGACCCCGTCAAGGTGGTGCGGGTGGCCCTGACCAATGCGGCGAGCATCGCAGGCTTGCTCCTGACGACCGAGGCGCTCGTGACCAACCTCGACAAGGACGACGCCAAGAAGCGGAAGATCGAAGGCAGCGTCAGGTAGGCCCGCGGCGGAGCCGCCCGGGGCCGGTGAGGAGCCATGGTCGACCAGCGCGACTACTACGAAGTGCTCGGGGTCGGCAAGCGAGCCGCGTCAGCCGAGATCACGGCGGCTTACCGCAAGCTGGCCATCCGGTTTCATCCCGACAAGAATCCGGGCGACTCCGAGGCTGCGACGCGGTTCAAGGAGGCGGCCCGGGCCTTCGAGGTGCTCTCCGACGCCGACCTCCGTAGCCGCTATGACCGCTTCGGCCACGCCGGCGTCGAGGGGGGCCGGCGGCACGACTTCAACGACATCTCGGACGTCTTCGAGGCCTTCGGCGACCTGTTCGGCGGCGGGATCTTCGGCGAGGCCTTTGGCGGTGGCCGGCAGCGGCAGTCGCGGGCCCGCAAGGGCCGAGACGTGTTCTGCCAGGTGCAGCTCTCGCTCGTGGAGGCGGCCCGCGGCGTGACCAAGACGGTCGAGTTCGACCGCCACGAGACCTGCGGGGAGTGCGACGGCAGCGGGGCCCGCAAGGGCACGCAGCCGCAGCCCTGCGACTACTGCGCCGGCCGCGGCCAGGTGATCCAGTCGGCCGGCGTGTTTCGGCTCCAGACCACCTGCCCGGCCTGCCGGGGCGCGGGCGTCGTGATCCGCGACCGCTGCCCGGCCTGCGGCGGCGAGGGGGTCACGCAGGAGCGGGCCGCCCGCAAGGTGACGATCCCCGCCGGCGTCGATCGGGATGTCCGCGTGCGGCTGGCCGGCGAGGGCGAGCCGGGGGCTGCCGGTGGCCCGCCCGGCGACTGCTATTGCGTGATCGAGATCGAGGACCATCCGTTCCTGGTGCGGGAGGGCAAGGATCTCCACTGCGAGGTGCCCGTCAGCTTCACCCAAGCGGCGCTTGGGGCGACGGTGGAGGTGCCGACGCTCGACGGCGCCAAGCCGCTGGAGATCGCCCGCGGCACCCAGCCCGGCGACGTGATCCGCGTCCGCGGACTCGGCATGCCGGAAGTGCGGGGCCGCGGGATCGGCGATCTCCACGTGCATGTGCATGTGGAGGTGCCCAAGAGCCTCTCGCCCCGGGCGGAGGAACTGCTCCGGGAACTGGCGGCCGAGGAGCATGCCGCCGTCAGCCCGAAGCGGACGAGTTTCTTTCGCCGGCTTGCCGAGTACTTTCAGGGGCGGGAGACTCTCGCTGCCGGCGAAACGCCCCACGACGACGAGGAACACCGCACATGACGCACCCCAACGACGACCAGTTCACGGTGGAGCACGGGCCGACCACGGAGCCCGGGGAGGCGGCCGCCGGCGGCCCCGACGCGGCCGAGCTTCAGGATCGCCTGCTGCGGCTCCAGGCCGAGCTCGAGAACTTTCGCAAGCGGGCCCGCCGCGAGTATGACGACGCCCAGCGGTATCGGGAGATCGACCTGCTCCGCGACCTGCTGCCGGTGCTCGACACCGTGCAGCGGGCGATCGAGGCGGCGGAGAAGACCGCCGACGTCGAGGGCCTGCGGGCGGGTTTCCGGATGACGGCCCAGCAGATCGAGAAGCTGCTGGCGAGCCACGGCTGCCAGACGATCCCGACCGACGACCAGCCCTTCGACCCCACCGTGCACGACGCGATCCAGCAGATGGCGGTGCCGGGCAAGGCCGCGGGCACGGTGGTCGGGACCGTGAGCCGGGGCTTCACGCTCCACGACCGGGTGGTGCGGCCGGCCCAGGTGATCGTGGCCAAGGAGTGAGCGATGCCCACCTACGACTACGTCTGCGATGGCTGCGGCCACGCCTTCGAGCTTTTCCAGTCGATGACCGATGAGGTCAAGAAGACCTGCCCGAAGTGCAAGAAAAAGAAGCTCCGCCGCCTGATCGGCTCGGGCGGCGCGATCGTCTTCAAGGGTTCGGGCTTCTATAAGACCGACTACCGGAGCGAGTCGTACAAAAAGGGGGCGGCGGCCGATTCGGGCGGGGGCAAGACCGACTCGGGCAAGAAGTCGGACTCAGGCGGCTCCGCGGCCAAGGCCTCGGGCGGGGACTGACCCATGCCCCGCTGCCCGGTCTGCGACGCCGCCGTGAGCCTGGAGACGACCCCGACGGTGCCGTTCTGCAGCGACCGCTGCCGGCTGATCGACCTGGGCCGCTGGCTCGATGAGTCGTATGCGGTGCCCGAGCCGCCCCGCAGCGACGAGGACGAGGGCGAACCGCCGCCGGCCGACGAGGACTGACGGTCTGGCGGCCGCGGCGTATACTCCCCGCCCGGCGG
>JBIIYH010000308.1:0-3523 GCA_044346905.1 Pirellulales bacterium | reverse complement strand
TTGCCGGCCGCCGATGTCGACTTCCGCCAGCCGCCGACCCAGCCCCCCGTGTCGATCACCCGAGTCACGGCCGCCGGCGGGCCGCCGCATATCGAACTGCACTGCAATCTGCCCGGGGTGCCGGCCGGTGAGACCGTGCCCTTGGAACTCACGGCGTCGTTCATGTCGGACACCTTCGCCCGGGGCCGGATGGCCTTCGACCTTCGTTACCCCGCCGACCTGGTCACGATCTGGATGCTCTTTCCAGAGCGCCATCCCTATCGCCGGTATGAACTGCTCCGCTATCCAGAGGGAGCGCCCGAGGCGGGCGAGCCAATGGCCCCGCGGTACACGATCGACCATCCCTATGGCACACTGATCGGCTGGTCGGTGATCAAGCCCACGCCCGGCACGGTCTACGAGTGCCGGTGGTGGGCGAACTGAGCTCGCGGCCGGGCGGCTCGCGTCAGGCCCGCTCGCGTTCCCAGGCATCCCGCCAGTCGGTCCAGCGAATCGGCTCGACCGGCAGCGTGGTCGCCGGGGTGGCCGCCACCGTCGTGGTGAAGTCGGCGGCAGACAGGCAGTCGAGCCCCGCCAGGGCATACTCCACCAGTTCCCGCCGGGGGCCCGTCAGCCGCGTGAGCCAGCCTAACGCGGCGAGCCGCCGCACGAGCGTGCCGCCCTGCTGGCAGAGTTCGATCGTGAGCGGCTCGGGGCCCATCGTATCGGCGGCCAGATCGACCGCGATCCGGTTGGTCGCCAGCCGCACGTCGGCGACGCGGATCGCGATGCCCGCCAGCGAGCGGCTGCGTCGCAAGAGCCCCAGGCACTCGTCGTCCACGAAGGCCGCGATGTCGTGCGTCAGCTCCGTCAGCTGCTCGCCGGCCCTGGTGCCACCGGCGGAGCCCGAGCGGCCACGGAGCTGCCGCCGCAGCTTGCCGAACAACTTCGGGATCGTGCCGGAATGAAAGCCGGGCAGGAGCAGCCGGCGCATCGACTCGCCATGGCGGCCCACCTGCACCGGCCGGAGCGTGGCCGGCCGGTTGGCGGCATAGAGCCGCCAGTTTTCCTTGAGCTCCCAGGCCAGAAATCCGAACACGCCGGGGATCGTCGTAGAGATGAAGGTCACGGTGGTCAGCGCGAGGCCCCGCTCCATGCCCGTCGCGGCGGAAAGGTTCGAGGCCACCATCGGGATCATCGGAACCAGCAGCTTGTGCGAGACGGTGACCACGGGAAAGTGCTTGATCGGGTTGAGCTGGGGCTCGATCAGCAAGGTCACGCAAAACCGCACGAACCAGTCGATCCCGGACCAGAGCGTGGTGAGCACCGCCTTGACCGCGAGCGTGCCCCGCGACTCATCGGCTCGGAACCGCAGCTGCTCGTCCACGGCATAGAGCGTGCCCTCCACGAAATCGACTGCCCGACGGAAGGTGTCCACGATCCACGACACAAGCCCCACGATCAGCCGGGCGTGGATCTGCTGAAGGGCGTGGCCCAGTCCCTCGAGGGCCCGCTCCTGCACGGCCCGACCCGCTGGCGAGTTGAGCACGGCCGCCGCGCCGACAAACAGCCAGGCCGGCAGCCAGGGGTTGCCCCGCGACAGCCAGCCACCGCTGTGCGGCAGCACGAGCCAGGCGACGGCCGTGACGAGCAGCGGGCTCCAGAGATACCGACGAAACAGCCGCACGGGCCGGCTCCGGAGCAATCGCTCCACCAGGGGGAGCCGCAGCAGCCGCCGAGGCAGCGTCACGAACAGCAGGTGCAGCGCGGCCCCGGAAGCCCTGAGGAGTTCGGTCACCGCCGTGCGGACGGCCGGCACGTGCATCACCAGCCAGATGCCGATCCCGGTCACGATCACGGCCGAGGGGCTGTAGATGTGCCAGGGCTCGCCCAGGGAGTAGTGGGTGAGCGGTTCGACGATGTGCTCCAGGCCCCGCCACAGGATCCAGGCGCCGCCGAAGGGCAGTGCGACGTGCAGCGTGAGCCAGCGGCCGGCCGCCACGCCGAAGGCCACGGCGCTCAGCCGCTGCATCGCCAGCAGATACGAGGGGGCCGGGCGGTAGGCGCCGTCGAGCACCGCGGCCAGCCTACGGTCGGCGCGAAGGAGCGGGTCGCCGGTGACGAGCTCGCCGACCCCGGCCAGGTCGGGCAGCTTGACTTGGCTGCGGGAGACGGCATCGCGGACGCTGCCGAACGACTCGAAGCCCCGCTCGCAAACGTCGTCGAGCAGTTCGTCCACGAGCTTGTCGAAGGCGGCTTCCTCGACGAGCGATCTGGGCACGAGGCCTGCATCGGTGAGGGCCGCCCGCACCGGTGGCCCCAGCCGCGTGCGGACGGCGGCCTCGCTCGTCTCCATGGCGGCGGCGAGCAGAGCGGCGGCCCGGCCGGCCGCGGGCTCCGGCAGGCCGAGTTTGGACAGCCGGCGGAGGGCCGAAGCCACATGCCGGTGCACGAGCGCGACCCGCTGGCTCGGAAGCGGCCGCACGAGCGGCACCCGACCGAGGCTGACCGCCCACGAGACGAGCTGGGTGCGGTAGCTTTCCCGCTCCGAATCGACGCAGACCTTCTGGAGGTCATAGAGCAGCCGCGCGGCCTGTGACCAGGCGGATCCGCCGGCCTTGGCCAGGAGCGTCAGGACGACGTCTTCCGCCTCCGCGACGCTGAGCTCGCCGAGGCCGACAGACTGTTCGAGCCGCCGCACGAGCCCGGCGACGCGGGCCTCGAGTCGCCGGCCCGCCACGGCTTCGCTTGCAGCATCGGCCGCAGACAGGGCCCGCACCCGCCACAAGAGCAGGGCCGCGCGGACATCGTTGCCCCGCTCTGCGGCGGCCATCGCCCGCCAGCGGAGAAACGCCACCCGGCGGCGTGTCAGTCGACCGGAGGCCTCCCCGGCGGGCTGCGACTCGCCGGCCGCGGTCGCTCCGGGCTCCGGCAGCGGCGTGGTGACGCCCGCCGGCCTCGTCCGCGCGAGAATCGCGTCGGCATCGACGAGCCGGTCGAGAAAGTCCACCGTTGCATCGGGGTCGTCGAGGGCTGGAAACCAGGCGGGCAGCAGGTCCGGGGCGAACGCCGCAAGCTCCAAGACCACCGCGATGAACTCGGCCATCACCTCCCGCCGGTCGTCGGGGTCGCGGAGCAGGCCCTCCTGCAAGAGCACCGTTCGGGCCTCAGCCAGCGCCGGCTCCCCCAAGCGATCCACGAGCGAGCGGAAATCGGGACCATCGACCGGCTCCTCGGCGAGCAGTCGGCGCACGGCCACATCGAGGCAGCCGTGGAACAGTCGCCGCCAATACTCCCGCAGCAGTCCCGGTTGGTCGTCGACCGAGGAACCCACCGGGTCGGGCCGGGCGACGAGCAGCACCGTGGCCGGCAGTTCGGCGGGCAGCGCCCAAACGTCGTCGGCCAGTTCGAGCAGCCGCCGGGGCTCGACCGCGATGCTCTCTCGGTGGGGCACCCGGGCCCGGAGGAGCGGCAGATCGAGGTCGGCCCGGATGATCCGGCGAATCACCCGGGCCGGGGCGAAGACCGCCTCCGGCACGGCGGC
>JBIIYH010000307.1:0-3530 GCA_044346905.1 Pirellulales bacterium | reverse complement strand
CCGGCGCCCACCAGGCTCGTGCCCCGGCAGACGGCGATCGCGTTGCTCGTCAGCCGCCGCACGATCGTGAAGGCGAAATCGAGGGCCGGCGTGAGGTCGGCCGGTGGCGCGGGCTTCGTGACCACCCGCCAGGTCGCGGGGTCGTCGCAGATCTCGTCGGGCCGCTGGGCGAGAAACGCTCCGGCCACGCTCCGCAGCTCGAGGCCGGCGGTCGGCTCCCAAGGGTCGCCGGCCGGCATCTCCACCAGCCGCACGCTCGCCTTCCAGGTGGGCTTGGATGTGAGCAGCTCGACCGCGGCCGGCTCGAAGGCCGGGGCCGCCACCACCTCCACGAACAGGCCCGGCGCGGCGAGCACCTCGGCACACGCGAGGTCGAAGGTGCGGTTCACCGCCACGATCGAGCCGAACGCGCTCGTGGGATCGGCGGCCATCGCCGTGGCGACCGCCTCGGCGACGGTGGCGGCCGAGGCGGCGCCGCAGGGGTTCGTGTGCTTGATCACGACCGCAGCCGGATCCTGGAGCAACCCGGCCAGCCGCGTGGCGGCGTCGAGGTCGAGCAGGTTGTTGTAGGAGAGTTCCTTGCCGGCGAGCTGCCGCAGGCCGGCCAGGCCGAGATGCGTACCCACCGGGGCAAACAGCGCAGCGGACTGGTGCGGGTTCTCGCCGTAGCGAAGCGGGAGCCGTTGCTCGAGGTCGAGCGACATCCGGGCCGGCAGCGGCGCTTCGTCGACGCACGCGGTCGCAGGGGCCGCCGGGGCGCCACCCGAGCTCGTGGCCACGAGCCCCGCGTGGCGGGCCATCCAGCGGGCGATCGCGGCGTCGTAGGCGGCCGTCCGCTCGAAGGCCCGGGCCGCGAGCAGCTTGCGGCCGGCGAGGGTCGTGCCAGCGTTAACCAGCGCGGCGATCAGGTCGTCGTATTGGTCGGGACCGGTCACGATCGCCGTGAAGGCGTGGTTCTTGGCCGCGGCCCGCACCAGGCTCGGGCCGCCGATGTCGATCAGCTCGATCGCCTCGTGGGGCAGGCAGTCGGCTCGGGCGACCGCCGCCTCGAAGGCGTAGAGGTTCACGATCACCGCGTCGAACCGGCCGATGCCGTGCTCGGCCAAGACGGCCTGGTCGTCGGGCCGGTCGGCCCGGGCCAGGATCCCGGCGAACACGTGCGGGTGGAGCGTCTTGACGCGGCCGTCGAGTACCTCGGGAAAGCCGGTGACGGCCGAGATGTCGATCACGTCGAGGCCGTGGGCCGCGAGCGCCCGGGCGGTGCCGCCGGTGCTGACCACCTCGACGCCGGCCTGCTTCAGGGCGGCCGCGAGCCGCTCGAGGCCGGTCTTGTCGAACACGCTCACGAGTACCCGGCGGATCGGCACGAGATCGGGCGGCGGAGCGGGCGGCGTGGCTGGGTGCATGGCCGGATTATGAAGCCTGAGCCGCGGCCGGCAACTCCACCTCGAAGATGCTGCCCCGCTGGCCGATCCGCCCCTTGGCCGAGACCTTGCCCCGCAACTGCTTGACAAGCGACCGCACGAGAAAGAGCCCCAGGCCCGTGCCGGGGGTGCTCCGCTCGAGCTCGCTGCCGAGCCGCACGAACCGGCGGAAGACGGCGTTTCGCTCGGCCAGCGGGATGCCGGGGCCGTTGTCGGCCACCCGCACCGTCACCCGGCCGTCGGTGGCCGCGGCGGTCACCTCAACCTCGGGCTCGGGGAGCGAATACTTGACCGCGTTGTCGACGAGGTTGCGGAATACGATCTCCACGTCGGTCTCCCGCCCCTTGACCGCGAGGCCGGGCCCGCACTCGACCCGCACGCAGTCCTCCGCCACCGCGTGCCGCTGCGTGACCGCGGCCCGCACGCTCTTCAAGAGCGGCCCCAGTTCGGTCACGTCATCGGTGGCGCTCGGCCGGCGGTGGAGCGTGCGGGCCGCGTCGAGCAGATGGTCGACGAGCCCGTCGAGCCGCTCCACGTCCTGGAGCATGAAGCGATGGAAGTCGGCCTGCTGCTCGGCGGGCACGTTTCGGCGGGTGAGCGTCTGGAGGTAGAGCTTGAGCGAGGCCAGCGGGCTCTTGAGCTCGTGGGTCACGCTGTCGATGAAGTTGCTCTGCCGCTGGGAGAGGGCGATCGCCTTGACGGTGAGCGCGAGGTAGACGATCACCCCGGCCAGCACCACCACCAAGAGCGCCACCCCCACGCCGAGCACCGCCCAATAGAAGGCGGCGTTGCTCGATCCAAGGGCCGCGGCGATGCTCACGAGCACCCAGCCGACCGTGAGGGCCACGAGCGAGCTGATCAGCACGACCCCGAGCAGGATCGGCCAGCCGAGCGAACGACGCGGTTCCATGGAGGGCTCCCGGCACGGCCCCCAGCGGGCGGCGGCCAGCGCCTATGCTACCGCGGGCGGCCCGCTGACGCCGTCGTGGCCCGAGAGCGGCCACCGCCCATCGAGGACCGATCCTTGGCCACGCCCGCCGACAAGTCGCCGCTTCGCCTGGACGCCGGCTCGACGAGCGTGACCTTCACCTGGGCGGGCGACCGCTGGGAGCACGTGGTGCTCCTGCACAGCGGCCGCGCCTGGCGATCCCGCGAGGGGGGCGACGGCCCGGATCGGGATCCCCGCTGGCCGGCGTCGCCCCCGCTCGTCGAGGTGTCGCTCGTCGCTGCCGGCCCGCGGCCGGCCGTGCTCGGGGTGGGCCTGGCGGGGCGATCGCACTTCTCGCTCTCGGTGGTGGCCTGCCCCGAGCGTCCCGACACGCTCCTGTTCGAGGCGGCCGCCCGGATCGTCGAACCCGGCTGGCTGGGCTCGACCTACGAGGGCGACCAAGGCCGGGAGCAGGTGCAGGCAAGCGCCGCGAGCCCGACGCCGGCGACCGTCCGCTGGGCGTATCGGATCGGGCCGGCAGGCCTCGAACCGCTCGTCGGGACGGGTCGCGGCGGCCCGCCATGAGCTACCCGGCGGCGCGGGGCGAGCGGCTTGCGGCCCGCGGCCCGATCGATCACATTTCAGGGGCCGTGGCCGACCGTCGAGGCCCGCCCCCCCTCTCGCGATTGCCCATGTTCGAAGCCATCGAGCGACTCAAGGCCGACTGGACCGACAAGTACGTGGTGATCGACTCGCCTGCGCCCGAGCTCGCGCGGTTCGCGCAGGCGACCGGGATCGTGAAGACGGTCAACATGAACGGCCGCTGCCTGGTCGAGTTCGACCAGTTCAACAACACCGGCTGGTATGACATCGACCCTGCGGCCCTGAAGATCGTTCCCAAGCCGCTGCCGAAGCCGGCGGCCGAAGCGAAGCCGAAGGCTGCGGCCAAGCCGGCCGCGGCCAAGCCCGCAGCGGCCGCCAAGCCCGCCGCGGCGAAGGCTGCTCCCGCGGCCGGCAAGCGACCCTCGACCGCCGACATCCTGGCCGCCGCCCGCGGCAAGGCCGCCGGAGCGGCCGCTCAGCCGCCGGAAGGCAAACCGGCCGCCAAGCTCTCCACGGCCGACATCCTGGCCGCCGCCCGGGCGAAGAAGGCGGCCCCGGCTGCCGAGCCGGCTGCC
>JBIIYH010000305.1:0-3540 GCA_044346905.1 Pirellulales bacterium | reverse complement strand
GCCCGCCTGGCGGCCCCCTCGTTCCAAGAGGGCAGCGGATCGGGAAAGGGCCGCCGAGCGGGGAAGGGCCGCCGAGCGGGGGCCGCGGCCGGCTCGGCGGCGGGCACGACTCCAGACGCCAATACCGCGCAGGCGATGAGCTGGAGGAACGACGAGCGGCACTCAAGGCCGGGGCGAGTCACGTGATGCTCCTTTGGGCAAGCTGCCTGAAGGGTGCGAGCCCTATCAGTATCGCCAGCCTACACCGACGTTCGAGAAGAAGGCAGGCGAGGTGTCGTTGAGGCCCCATCCGACCCGCAGGCCAAGCTCGAGATTTTTCGTCGCCAAGAAATGCCCGCCGAAGCTGGCGTACTGGATGTTCAATGGCACTTCCTTCTGCGAGCTGAAAATCGCGAAGTATTCGGCATGCACGTTCCAGCGATCGCCGACCGGGATCTTGACCACGGTGGACGGCGCCCACTGGTTGAAGGCGTCTTCCTCCTCGAAGCCGGTGCCGTAGCGCATCGCCGTCGTCCACTCCCAGCCGTTGGCGAACCGCCAGCCGAAGGCTTCCCCCACCACGACCGTCGACTTGTTCGAGGGGCCGGAGACGGGCGTGTAGCCCTGGACGATCAGCGCCGAGCGGGGCAGCCAGCCCTCTTGCTCGGTAGTCTCGACCTTCGTGCCGTAGAGCATCCGGCTCTCCTCCTCGGTCTCGATGTCCTCGCCGCCAAACTCGCTGCCCGAGACCGTGCCGGGGCCGCCGGCCTCGTAGTTGAAGCCCAGCCGAAGCTCGAATCGCTCGCCGATGCCGCGGCGTAGGAGCATCTCGGGGAAGCTGTGGGCTTCCGGGCCGAGGCGGTTGTCGATGAACGAGTAGGAGGCCTCCAGGATCGAGGTGGCCGGGCCGGCCGTCGTGGGGGCGAAGGTGAACGAGTCGCGGTCGGTCTCGAGCTCCTCCCGGACGGGCCGCTCCTGGGCGACCGCCGTTCGACCGGCCCCGGGAAGGGCCAGCGCCACGAGCAGGCTGGCGGCCAGGGCGCGAATGGCCCGACCCCGGCGACGGTTGTGCGGCTGCCGCTTCGTCATGAGCCCGAGGCGCGGCTGCTCGTGGGCGGCCGGTCGAAGTGCCAGGTGAAGCCGAGGCCGATCCAGTAGCTGGCCACATCCACGAAGGTCGAGCTGCCGAGCTGCTCGCTGGCCGGAAACATGCCCCCGGCGAAGGCATCGAGATCGAGGCCGCGCATCAGGAAGTCTTCGACGCCGAAGCCGGCAGCCATCCGATGCTCGTTGATGATCGCGAACTGGGCCTGCAGATACTTGGCGGCGGGAATGCCTCCGGGCACGTCGATCGGCCCAATCCGGGTGCCCACGGAGTCGTCGATCGGATTCTGGGCCAGGGCGTAGCCCAGCCGCAGCTTGACCCGGTCGGTGGCTCGGTATTGGGTGCCGAGCTGCATCACCCACTGCCCGCGGTAGAGGTTCTTGAAGAGCGCCGCGCTCCGCCAGTCGAGATAGAGGGCGTCGGCCGCGACGAGCAGCCGGCCATCGAGCAGCGACTCGTTGGCGATGCCCATGCCGACCTGCTGCGGCAGCCCCATGTCCACGTCCCGGGGCCGACGATCGGAGAACAGCACCGCCTCGTTGTCGAAGCGAAAGGCCTGCGTGGTCTGGTAGTAGGCTCCCAGCCAGGTTGCCTCGCCGAGCCGGTAGTCGAGGCCGAACCCGCCGCGCAGGGCGTAGGCGTTGGTCATGCCGCTGGTGCCGACGAAGGGGCCCGAGGCGTAGCCATCGCCGATGAACATCGTCGCCCCGACCGACAACCGCTCGGTCAGCTCGATCCCGACCGACGGGGCGAACTCGAGCAACAGCAGGTAGGACGAGGTGGCGTTGCTGGCCGGCACCTGCACGTAGCTCGAGCCGCCACCCGCCGCGCCGATGACGGCCAGGCCGACCGTGGTGGGAAGCCACAACCCTTCCACTTCCTGCGCGACGCCGATCGCGGGCACGATCGCGCCCGGCGTGCTGCTCTTGGCGGAGAACGGCGCGACGCCGAGCAGGGGAATGGCCGCCGTCTGCTCGAGATCCACCGTCGCCTCGGCGAAGGCCCCGCCGATCGTGAAGTGGGTGCCCTTGTACTGGGTGAGAGCCGCGGGATTGGCGTTGATCGCCGACAGGAAATCCTGCGGCGCCGCGACGCTCGTGCCCGCCATCCCGCCGGAGGCCGGCATCAGCGTGTTGCGGAAATCGATCCCGTAGGTCTGGCCGTGGGCGATTCGCCCTCCACCGGCCAGGGCCGCCACGATCGCGAGACCCGCCGCCACCCATCCATGCCGCATGGCCGTCATCGCTTTGCCCCCGGGGAATATGCCGCAGAATCGGCACCCGTCGCGGCACCCCTTGAGTCCCTCGGGTTGCGTCGAGAAAGGGATGAAGGCTGGGCAGACTTTTCGGCTCGGCGGGCGACGGGGCAAGGCTGGCTCCCGGGGTGACGCCTGCCGATTGCAGGCTTCACCGAGGCAATCCCCGGCTGTTCCGCCGGTTGTGCCGGTTTCCAAGGTGCTCCCGGTCGTGCGGCCGATCTCTTGGTCATCCTGTCGGGCGAACGGGAGTCGAGGATCGGACGGCCCCGTCCGAGCTTCCCGATCCGTCACGAGACGGGCTGGGAGCTTTGACATGCGGGCGGGCAGTGTCATCACGATGTCGGGCCACTGGATCGTCACGGCAGCCCTCCTGGCAGGGGGAGTCTGGGCGTCGAACGCGGTCGCTCAGGAAGAAGGCTTCGTCGGCCAGCCCGGCCAGGTGGGCTCGTTCGAGGCCCTCGACCCCGTGCTCACCGACGAGGTGCTGACCGGCGTGATCCCTCCGGGCCAGGACTGGTTCCTGTTCGGCGAAACCGACCGTGGCGGCGTCTACGGTTGGCTCGACGGCGGATTCGTGGGCAACTTCGGCGTGCCGGCGAGCAAGTTCAATGGCCCTTACAACGCCGTCGATCGGGCCAACGAGGCGATGATGAACCAGGTGTACATCATCGGTGAGCGAACGCTTCCCACCGACGGCTCCAACGGGATCGGGGCCCGGGCCGACCTGCTCTACGGTGAAGACTTTCCCTTGGCGATGTCCCTCGGCTGGGAGACGAATCCCGGCCCCGCCGACTGGAACAGCGGCGAGTATTACGGCCTGGCGATCCCGCAGCTCTACGCCGAGGTCGGCAGCCAGGACCTCTCGCTCAAACTCGGCCACTTCTACACGATCGTGGGCTACGAGGGGGTGCCGGCGGTGGGCAACTTCTTCTACCTCAAGAGCTACAGCTACCAGTTCGCCGGCCCCTTCACCCACTGGGGCGGGCTCGTGCACTGGAACGCCGCCGACAACGTCGAAGTGGACGGTGGCCTCGTCAATGGCTGGAACGGGCTGGCATCTGCCTATAGCGACGCCAACTTTCTCGGGCGGGTGCGGGTCAGGAACGACGACAACTCTCGCGCCACGTCGTTCGCGATCATCAGCGGCGACGAGGGCAACGACTTCTCGCCGCTGTTTCAGCCGGCGCCCCCGCTCACC
>JBIIYH010000306.1:0-3540 GCA_044346905.1 Pirellulales bacterium | reverse complement strand
TGCCGCTGAACTGGGAGGCGGGGACGTAGATTGCAGTGGCGAGGGTTCCGACGAGCTGGAAGTTGGTGAGCGTGCCGCCGGTGACCGCGACGCTCGCCAGGCCGAAGTCGGCCGCCGGCTCGCTGAGCTGGAACGTGATCACGGCGGTGCCGCCGACCAAGAGCTCTCCCGACCCGGTCCTGCTCACGGTCACGGTCGGGGCGACGGTGTCGATCGTGAATGCCAGACTGGCCGCCGTGTTGGCATACCCCGCCGGATCGGTGAACGCCCCCGCGGCGACCGAGATCGAGCCCGGGCCCGTGAAGCCAGGCGTGGGGACGAAGGTGGCGGTGTACACCGCGCCGGAACCACTCAGGGCGGAGAGCGTGCCACCTGACACGGTGACGTCTTCCCGGCCGAAGGTGGTGACCGGCTCGCTGACCGTGAAGGTGATCGTGGCCGTCGAGCCGACCGTGAGCGGGCCGGCGCCCGGGCGGGTGATTGCGACCGCCGGCGGCACCGCATCGACCGGGATCGTGAGCGTCGTCAAGGCGTTCGGGTTGCCGCTGCCGTTGGTGAACGCTCCCGCCACGACGTTCACGGTGGCCGAGCCCTGAAATGCGGGGGCGGGCGTGAACATGGCGGTGTACACCGTGCCCGATCCGCTGAAACCCGACAGCGAGCCGCCGGTGACCGTGATATCGGCGGCCGTGAAATCGGTCGTGGCCTGGCTGAGCGTGAAGGTGAGCGTGTCGCTCGCGCCACCGATCAGCGTGCCGGTGCCCGCCCGGGTGATCACGACGCTCGGGGCGGTCGTGTCCACCGGAATCACGAGCGGGCCACCGGCCAGGTTGGGATTCCCCGCTTGATCGGTGAACACCCCCGCGGCCACCGCGATCTCGGCCGAGCCTGTAAATCCCGCGGCGGGCGTGAAGGTAGCGGTGTAGGAGGTGCCGGAGCCCGTGAAGCCCGAGAGCGAACCCCCCGTGACCGAGACATCGCCGGCCATAAAATCGGTCGCCGGTTCCGAGAGCGTGAAACTGATCTGCGCCGAGCCACCGATCCCGATGGTGCCGCTGCCCGGCCGGGTGATCGCCACGGTCGGCGGGGTCGTGTCCGCGGGGGCGGTGGAGGTGCCGTAGACGTCGAGGGACCAGGAGTTCCAGGTGCCCACGTCTTGGGCGGCCAGGTCCCGCACCGTCAGGGTCCAGGCGCCGGCCGCCGACTCGCCCCAGTGCCGGGCCGAGGTGAAGGTCCAGTTGGAGTAGTTGTCGCCGAAGTCATCGCGTTTCTCGGCGAGCACCGAGCGGGTGCCCGCCGGGGACGTGAGCACCACCTCCAGGTCGCCCCGGTAAGAATGAGCGGCGGCAAACGTCACCTCGACCCACTCGGTCGTCAGATCGGCCGACATCGTGAAGCTCGATGAGATGCCCGTGGCGTTGTTGTCGGGGATCGTCCGACCGACCGTCTGCGTGCCCGATCCCACGGTGGTTTCGGGAGCCACGGCGGTCCAGGTCTTGGCGAGGGCGACGGCAGCGGCTGCGTCCACAGCGCCGTAGCCGTACTTGTGGTTCACCCAGCGGCCGGAGCCGTTCTGCCGCCAGTCCGCATCGGAGGGATCGTTGCGGCGGGCCGAGTTGACGAGCACGTGCTGGACGTCCCGCCAGCCGAGGTCCGGATTGGCCTCGAGCATCAGGGCCACGACGCCGGAGACCAGGGGGGCGGAGGAGGAGGTGCCGCCGAACGAGTTGGTGTAATCGCCGCCGGCAGCGGTCGAGGACGAGTTGTAGCCGGCCGATCCGACCCGATCGGTGGTCGTGACCCCGCGGCTGCCCCCGCTCGAGTGGGCGGCCACGAGGATCGGGGCCCCCGGCTCGGAGTAGGAAGCCTGGCGGCCGGTATTGCCGATCGCGCTGACGGCGATCGTGTAGCGCGAGTTGGCGTAGCCGTCGTAGTTGACGTTGTCGTTGGCCTGGAGCCCGTTGCCGGCCGACCAGACATAGATGGTGCCGAGGCCATCACGGCCTTCGGTGACGCCCCGCTCGAGGGCCGCCAGGGTCAACGGCCCAGGTCCGGCGAGCCGGCCGTTGTCGCTCGGCCCCCAACTGTTGTTGTAGACGTCGATGTCGGCCAGGGCGAAGGTCAGCGCCGAAGCCTGTTGGGCGTCGGTCGTGGGTCCGCCGATCAGCCGCAAGCCGGCCAGGCTCGCCCCGGGAGCGGCGCCTGAGACGCCGAGCGAGTTGTTGCCCGCGGCCGCCGCCACGCCCGCCACGGCCGTGCCATGGTTGTCGCCAGCCGCCACCGGCAGCGGGTTGGGATCGTTGCCGTTGAAGTCGAAACTGGCCGCTGAGACATAGCGGGACGCGAGATCTGGATGCGTGTGTTGGAGGCCGTCGTCCACGATCCCGATCAAAACGCCCGTCCCGAGGTACTCGTCCCAGACGCCGGTGATCCGGGCGTCTTCGCTGGCGGTGCCGCCTCCCTGGCCGGTGTTCCGCAGGTGCCACTGGTTGGGGAACAGCGGGTCGTTCGGGATCAGTCGCTTCGCCTGCTCGCGGGCGATGAGCGGATAGGCTGCAGCGATCGCCGGCTGGCGGCCCGTCTCAGAGAACAAGCGGCTGCTCGCACCGCCCTCGGGAAAAGTCCAGATATGCGTGTTGGCCAGGAGCGGGGCGGGCTGCGAGTCGATCGCGCCGGCGGCAGCCGCTGCTGCGGCCGGGTCGGTGCCGGGCATGACGAGGACCAGCCAGGTGGTCGCCGCATCGACCTGCGTAGCCGTGAAGCCTTCGAGCGAGGCGGCCCGAAAGTATGCCGCCGCCGGTAGCGATGCAGCCGCTGCCGCTGGCGCTCGCCACACGGCGCCGCCGCCCGGTGAGGCCAGCGTCAGGGCATCCTTGCCGCCGAGTTCCGAAGCGAACCCGAGAGTCGTCAGGGCGAGCCGCGGCTCGAGCGGTTCGACGGCTCCGATGACTGATCGCTGGCGACGGCGGGACGCCCGGGATCGGGCTGATCGAGCAGGCTTCATGAACGGCTCGGCAAACAGGAATACTTCCGGTGAGGGGGAAGTCTACCTTCGCTCGTGAGCCCAGAGCAAGAAACGGGCAGCCGGCCTACCAGCGGCCCTCCAGGCCCAGGCTCACGCCCTGCAGCACCACGCCGCCGTTGGCGTTGATCGTGCCCTCCGGCGGCTGGCCCGGCGTGAGCACCTGGCCCGACAACTGCTGGGTGGGCTGGGCGATGCCGGAGAGCCAGAGCCCGAAGTAGCCCAAGCGGAAGTCGATGTTACGGGCAAGCGGCATCACGGCGGTGAAGCCGAGTTCGCCGGCGAACGCACCGCTCAGCGGCGACTCGCCCACGGCGACCGTCGCCGTGCCGGGGTTGACCGAGTCATTCGTCGTGTACTCCGACGACTGCACGGCGTTGTTGTAATACACACCCGCCTTGATCAGGCCGTCGAACCGGATCCAGGAGGTGGCCAGCAGGTTGGCATCGAGGCCGATCTGGCCGCCGTAAAGGTCGTTGAAGCAGTTGGTCTGGTAGAAGTCGCTGATTCCTCCGGCC
>JBIIYH010000304.1:0-3550 GCA_044346905.1 Pirellulales bacterium | reverse complement strand
CGGGCGACATCGTCCGACGGCCTATGACCCACGAACCGCCCGCGATTCATCACGCTCCGGCCTCCGCCCTCGCCCGAGTGCACTCCCTGCTCGAGTCGCACGGGCCCGTGGTCCTGCCGGCGCTGTTGCTCTGCGACTTCGGCCACTTGGCCCGCGAGGTCGGCCGGCTCCAAGAGGCCGGCGCCGAGGCGCTCCACCTCGACGTGATGGACGGCCGGTTCGTGCCCCAGCTCACCTACGGGCCGGTGGTGGTGAAGGCGGTGCGGGCGGCGGCCACGGTGCCGCTCGAAGTCCACCTCATGATCGAGGAGCCGGAGCGGTCGCTCGAGGACTACTGCCGGCTCGGCGCCGAGATCGTCACGGTCCATATCGAGGCCCTCGCCGAGCCTCGCCGGGCACTCGAGGCGATCCGCAACCACGGCGCCCGGGCCCACTTGGCCATCAGCCCCGGCACGCCCGTCGCGCGGGCCGAGCCCTTCCTCGACGCCTGCGACGGCGTGCTGGTGATGAGCGTGGAGCCGGGCTACGGCGGCCAGGCCTTCGAGCCGCAGGCCCTCGACAAGCTGGCCCGGCTCGCCGCGATCCGCCGTGAGACCGGCGACCGCTTCCGGCTCGGCATCGATGGCGGCATCTCGACGGAGACGATCGCCGCCGCTGCCGCCGCCGGCGCCGAGCTGATCGTGGCCGGCAGCGCCGTAATTCGTTCTTCCGACTATGCCCGTGCCATCACCGAACTCGAGGCGCTGGCCCGCGCGGCGAACTGACGCCCGCGACCGATTCCCCCCGGAGATCGCTTTCCACCGTGCCCGATCATCTGATCGTCATCCGTTCCGCCGCCACCGACTACGAACTCCAGGGCCGGGTGCGGGGATCGCTCGACGTTCCCCCCTGCCCTGAAAGTCTCGCCGACGCCAGAACGCTGGCAGCGCGGCTGGCCGCCACGCCGCTCGTGGCCGTGTACTCTGCGCCGGCCGCCTGCGCGGTGGAGACCGCCCGGATCATCGCCGCCCCGCATGGCCTGCAGCCGAAGCAGGTCGAGTTGCTCGCCAACCTCGACCTCGGCCTCTGGCAGGGCAAGCTGGTCGCGGAACTTCGGCGGCAGCAGCCCCGCGTCTACCGGCAGTGGCAGGACGACCCCTGGAGCGTGGTCGCACCGGAGGGCGAACTGCTCGAGGAAGCACGCGGCCGGGTCGAGAAGGCCTTGGAGCGAATCTTCCGCCGGCATCGCGAGGGCCGCGTCGCCGTGGTGGTGCCGGCCCCGCTCGACGCCCTCGTGCGGTGGCTCGTCTCCGGCGAGCCGCTGGGGGATCTCTGGCAGCCCGATCCGCGGCGGGAAGCGGCGGTGGAACTGGCCGTCGCCGCCCAGTGGCGGCCGGCCGGCGGAGTGACGGCCCCTCAGTTGGGCGAGCTTCCGGCCGCCCCGGCGGCTGGCCTGACTGCCCGCTGACGACTGCCCGCCGGGATTTTCCGGCGCAGCCTCGGCCCCGGCGGCCCGGCTAAACTGAAACACGATCCACCGTCGGCTCACCGTCGAGCCCGGCCTGCCCCCCCGTCGCCCGATTCTCACCGCATGGAACGCCGCCGCACCGCGACCGCCCGCCGTGCCCCCGAGGCTTCGGCCCCGGAGTTGGCGGGTGATTCTCCCGGCCAGTCCGACCCCGGACCGGTGCGGGCCGATCCAACCAAGCCCGCCGACCCCAAGCCGCCGCGGGTCAAGCGGGGCGTGCCGGAGGGATTGTGGCTCAAGTGCGACGGCTGCGGAGCCACGATCTACCGCAAGGAGGCCGCGGATCTCCAAAACGTCTGCCCGCAGTGCGGCTTTCACTGGTATGTCTCGGCGGCCCAGCGGATTCAGCAACTGCTCGACACCGGCACCTTCGAGGAGTGGGACGCCAACCTTCGCCCCACCGACCCGCTCGGCTTCAGAGACAAGAAGCCCTACGCCGAGCGGATCGTGGCCGAGCAGAAGCGCACCGGCCTCTCCGACGCGGTGCTGACCGGCACGGGCATGATCCGCGCCCGGCGGGTGGCGATCGGCGTCACCGACTCGGCCTTCATCATGGGCAGCATGGGCAGCGTGGTGGGCGAGCGGTTGGCGCGGCTCGTGGAAAAAGCCACCGCCGGCAGGCTTCCCCTGATCATCATCAGTGCTTCCGGCGGCGGGGCCCGGATGCACGAGGGCATCCTCTCGCTGATGCAGATGGCGAAGGTCTCGGCGGCCCTGGCCCGCTATTCGGCGGCCGGAGGTCTGTTCATCTCCGTGCTCACGAATCCCACCATGGGAGGCGTGGCAGCGAGCTTCGCCTCGCTCGGCGACCTCTGCTTCGCCGAGCCCCGGGCCCTGATTGGCTTCGCCGGGCCGCGGACGATCAAGGCGACGATCCGGGTCGAGCTGCCCAAGGGCTTCCAGACGAGCGAGTTTCTCCTCGAGCACGGGTTCATCGACCGGATCGTGGCCCGCAAGGATCTCAAGAGCGAGATCGCCCGGGCGATCGACTACTGCGCTCGCTGAGCGGATCGTGATCCACCGGCCGCCAACTGTCCGGCGGCGCGACCCCTGGATTTTTCCGGGTTTGATGTCGAGGACGGCCCGGCCGCTTGGTCACGCCGCCTAGCATGGGGCGGTCGTGGGAACCGCGACCCGCCGGGCGGAGCCCGGTGAGCCCCGCCACGGAGGGTCGCTCGATGGGCATTCGCCTCAGGATCGCGTGCCTCTTCGCCACGCTGGTCGCCGGCGGCCCGGTCGCGGCCGGTGCCGGCCACACCCTCGCGGCCTGGTTCCAGCCGGCCGACGGCGAGCTCGGGGCCAAAGACAGGCCCGAGCAGCAGCTGGCTGCGGCCGATGCCCGCACGCCCTACGTCGCCGGCATGATCGGCTCCTCGGTCGCGGCCGCAGACAAGCCGGCCCTCGGCGGCACGCTGCTCGCCGGCCAGGGCGCCGTGGGCGTGTCGGTGCCGCGGCCGCACGGTGCCGTGCGGCTGGAACTCGAGGGCCGACAGCGGGCGGCGCTCTCCGGCACCCGGCCGGCGGCGACCGCAGGCTCGGACGGGCGACCCGCCGCCGCGACGATCGGCGGCGAGTGGACGACGATGGCCAACGTGTGGCGCGACGTGGAGCTGGCCGACCACCTGACGGCATACGCCGGCGGCGGCCTCGGCATCGGGGGCTATGCGCACGACGCCGACGCTACGGGGCCCGCGACGGCGAGCCAGGTGACGGCCTTCGGGTGGCAGGCGGGGGGCGGCGTCGCCTACGCCGTCACCGACCGGCTCACGCTCGACGTGGGCGGCCGGGTCTACGGCCTCGAGGCTGGCGGCCGGGATCCTGCGGCCGGCCCGCCGGCGGCGGAGATCGTGTTCGCGGTCCGGGTCGCGGATCCGCTCCGCGGCTGGCTGCGACGGTGAATAACCCGTGCGGGCTCCCCGCCCAGCCGCAGCCTCACGCCGGAGGCGCGATCGCGTCGATCTTGGCGGCGAGGATGAAGTCGTTCTCCGACAGGCCGCCGATGGCGTGGGTGTGGATCTCGGCCCAGGCCTTGCGGTAGCCCTC
>JBIIYH010000303.1:0-3551 GCA_044346905.1 Pirellulales bacterium | reverse complement strand
GCTGGTCAGCGGCCGGTACGTGATCTCGATCGCCTCGGCGGGGATCACGAACGCGGCCGGGACGGCGGCGCTCGACGGCGAGTGGACCTCGTCCACGAGCACGTTCGCGACCGGCTCGGGCAACGGCACGGCCGGGGGCACGTTCAACTTCTTCTTCAATGCCCTGGTGGGTGACGTCGGCGGCAACGGCACGACCAACACCTCGGACATCAGCGCGATCCGCAACAAGTTGAAGTCGGCGTTGAACACCCTGCTCGAGTCGGATGCCGACTACCGGCTCGATCTCAACGGCTCGAACAACCTGAACTCGACCGACCTGAGTCAACTCCGCACGGAGATGCCTACGGCGCTGGGCCGGACCCTGGCCTCGCTGCCGTCGGTGACCGCCCCGGTGGAGCAATCGGTTCGCTCGACCCGCGGGTTTGCCAGCCTCGCGGAGGAGAGCGGGACGATCAGCCAAGACACGCTCTCGGACGAGGCCTGGGCTTGGTATGCCCTGAGCGTCGAGGGCGAGAACTCGAAGAAGACATGATGATCTGGCACGCGAGCAATCGACGCGGACGACCCAGGTCGAGCCGCGCCGGCCGCGGCGGCTTGCGGGTCGAGCAGCTCGAGGCCCGCCGACTGTTGGCGACGCTGACCGTGCTCGACGAGACGTTCGCGGCGATCACCACCGGCAGCAGCACCTCCACCACTGGCTCGTCTACTGCCTGGAGCGGGTCGGCCGACTGGCCGAGCGTGAACAAGGCGTTTCAGGCCGGCGGGGCGGTCCGTCTCGGCACGAGCTCGGTCACCGGCTCGATCACCAGCCGGCCGGTCGATCTCTCCGGGGGCCCTGTCACCGTCTCCTTCGGCGTCAAGGGCTGGACGACGGTCGAGGGGAGTCTGGTCGTCACCGTCAGCGGGCAGCCCGCGCAGACGGTGAGTTATGTCGCGACGATGTCGAGCAGCTTCGAGACCAAGTCGCTGACCTTCTCGGCAGGACAGGCCGCCGCGACGATCTCCTTCGCCACCACGGCCAAGCGGGCCTTTCTCGACGACATCCTCGTTACGGTCGAGAGCGGGCCGCCGCTGGTGCACGCGATTCGTGGCCTGGCCTGGGACGACGCCGATGGCGACGGCCTGCGGGCCGGGGAGCCGGGGCTGGCCGACCGGACGATCTACCTCGATCTCGACAACGACGGCGTGCTCGGCGCCGGGGAGCCGACCGCGACGACCGCGACCGACGGCTCCTATGCCTTCGCCGACTTGTCGGCGGGCACCTATACGGTGGCCCAGATCGTGCCCGAAGGCTGGGAGCAGACCGCCCCACCGGTCGCTGAGGCAGGGGCCGGCGGGCGGCTGTCGCGGAGCCTCACCGGGATCGCCCCGATTCCCGCGGCGGCCGACTTCGTCGGCCCCCTGTCGGTGCGCCGGCACGTGACCAGGCTGATCCCGAACGACCCGCTCTTCTCCCAGCAGTGGCACCTCCGCAACACCGGCCAGAGCGGCGGCACGTCCGGCGAGGATATTCGGGCGGCCGCCGCCTGGGATCGCGTCCGTGGCTCAGGCGTGGTGATCGGAATCGTGGACGACGGGCTGCAGTCCACCCACCCCGATCTCTCGGGTCGCTACGTCTCGTCGCTGAGCTACGACTTCAACGGCAACGATAGTAATCCCGCCCCGGGCACGGGCGACGACCACGGCACGGCCGTGGCCGGCATCGCAGCGGCCACCGGCAACAACGGGATCGGTGTCTCGGGCGTCGCCCCGGCGGCATCTCTGGCCGGGCTGCGGCTGGTGGCCGCCGCGACCACCGACGCTGAGGAGGCCGAGGCCCTCAACCACCGGATGCAGGACATCGACATCTACAACAACAGCTGGGGGCCCGAGGATACGGGTGACAATCTCGAGGCCCCCGGACCGTTCACCCTGGCGGCTCTGAAGAACGGCGTCGAGAACGGCCGCGGCGGGCTCGGCTCGATCTACGTCTGGTCGGCGGGGAACGGGCTGCAGGCCAAGGACAACGTCAACTACGACGGCTACGCCAACTCGCGGTACACGATCGCCGTGACCGCGGTGGACGACGACGGACGGCAGGCCTATTACGCCGAGCCGGGAGCGCCGATCCTGGTGGCGGCCCCCGGGGGCGGGCTCACGGCTGACATCACGACGACCGACCGCACCGGCTCGGCCGGCTACTCCGCCGGCGACTACGCCACCGACTTCGGCGGCACCTCGGCCGCCGCGCCCGTGGTCTCGGGGGTGGTGGCGTTGATGCTCGAGGCCAACCCCGATCTCTCCTGGCGGGACGTCCAGCACGTGCTGGTGGAGTCGGCCCGCAAGAACCATCCCACCGACGCCGGCTGGTCGCTCAACGGGGCCGGCAAGTGGGTGAATCACAAGTATGGCTTCGGCGTGGTCGATGCGGCGGCGGCCGTGAGCGTGGCCGAGACCTGGGCGCCGGTGGGCGAGGAACTGGCCGTGGGATCGGGCACGATTTCTGTGGGCCGCTCGATCCCCGACAACAACGCCGCCGGGATCACGTCGTCGTTCACCGTCGGCGGCGACATCTCGGTGGAGTGGGTCGAGGTCGTGCTCTCCGCCTCTCATACCTACCGCGGCGACCTGGAGGTGATCCTCGTCTCGCCGTCCGGCACCCAGTCGGTCTTGGCCGAGACGCGGAGCGACGCCGGCGACAACTACTCGAACTGGCGGTTCACCTCGGCCCGCCACTGGGGTGAAGAGGCCGCCGGGGCCTGGACCCTGCGGGTGGCCGATCGCCGTTCCGGAACGACGGGCAGCTTCAACTCCTGGAGCCTGAACGTCTACGGCACGGGCCAGGTGGCGGGCCCGCCACCTGGCACGCGGGTGGTGACGCTGGCCGGCGGTCTCGACGCCACGGGCGTGGACTTCGGGAGCCGGTCGCTCGCGCCGCCGGCAGATCCCGTGCGGGTTGCGGGGGTGTATCTGATGGGCAGCGGCTGGGACGCCGGGTATCTGGCCCGCTCCCCTTTCACCGCGGTCGCAGGCACGCCGCTGGGCTGGCAGCTGCCCGACGGTGCCGCGCAGGTTGCCGACGGTTCGGCCGCGAGTTGGACCAACGTGGACACGATCTCCGTTCGGTTCGACCAGCCGATCGCCCTGCCGGCGGCCGCTGCCATCCGGCTCGTGCTGACGACCGGGGCGGGTAGCCAGCAGATCCTGCCGACGGCGGCGCCGACGCTGCTGGCGGGGGGCACGGTGGCCCGCTGGATGCTCCCTTCGACGTTCCCCGTGCTGGGGCGGGGCCGCTACGTGCTCGCCATGGCGGCCGGCGGGATCACCAATGCAGCCGGCACGACGACCCTCGACGGCGAGTGGACGACGTCGGCCAGCACGTTCGCGGCGGGATCGGGCGACGGCACGGCGGGCGGTGATTTCGAGTTTGCCTTCCACGTGCTGCCGGGCGACGCGACGGGCGAGGGCGTGATCAGCACGTCGGATCTCAGCGGCATCCGCAACAGGCTGCTCGGGCCGCTCTCCACGCCGCTCGGCTCCGACGCCGAGTTCCGGTTCGACGTCAACGGCTC
>JBIIYH010000302.1:0-3554 GCA_044346905.1 Pirellulales bacterium | reverse complement strand
GAGCGCGGCCACGTTGCGATCGGCCACGCTCGTCTCGACGAACACGGCCGGGATCCGCCGGCTCACCACGAGCTCCACCAGGCGGTTGATGTCGCCCAGGCCCGCTTCGCTCGTGGTGTTGGTGCCCTGCACGCCCACCACCTCGATCCCGTAGGCCCGGCCGAAGTAGCGAAACGCGTCGTGGGCCGTGAGCAGGATGCGGCGGTCGGCCGGGATCGTGGCGATCCGCTCCTTGAGCCGCGCGTCGAGCCCGCGGAGCCGCGCCGCATAGGATTCGGCGCCGGCCCGGTAGTGATCGGCCCCGCCGGGATCGATCCGCTCGAGCGCCGCGGCCACGACCGGGGCCGCCTGGCTCCAGAGCGCCGCGTCGAACCAGACGTGGGGATCGGGCAGGCCCGCATCGGCCTCGAGCAGCTGATCCGCCGGCAACAGGTCGGCGACGGCCACGACCGGCACCCGGTCGGCGAGCCGTTCGAGCAGCGCCGCGAGCCGCCCTTCGAGGTGGAGGCCCGACGCCACCACCAGATCCGCCCGCAGCAGCCGGTCGGCATCGCGGGGCGTGGCCTTGTAGGCATGGGGATCGATCCCCGGCTGCATCAAGCACTCGACGGCGACCCGCTCGCCGGCCACCTGCCGCACCAGGTCGGCCACCACCGTCGTAGTGGCCACCACCCGTGGCCGAGCGTCGGGGGGCGAGTTGTCGCGGGCGACGGGCTCCCGGCAGCCGGCCGCCGCGACCAAACCAGCCAGCCCGAGCAGGCCCGGGAAGAGCCCGCCACGGCACAGGAGGCAAGCTTTTGGAGAATCAAAAACCATTTTTTGGGCCATCAAAAGCCTGAGAATACCCCATCCCTCGCACGCCGCACAACCAGAACCGGCCATCGGCCGCACCAGCCGGGCGGGATCCCGTCTGCCGGCGCGTTGACCATTCTGGAGGGCATCCTTAAGGTCACAGCGGCGGCAGGAGCGTCATTGAGATCGCGGAGTTGCCCGTGTCGAGCACCTACTTCAAGCGATTTCGGATGGAGTCCGACCTCGACCTCCCCCGGTCGGTGCCGGCCCTGCCCCCGGGCTATCGCTTCGTCTCCTGGAACGAGGCCGTGATCGACGTCCACGCCCGGACGAAGTTTCGGGCCTTTCGCGACGAGCTCGACGCGATCGTGTTTCCCTGTCTGGGCAGCCTCGACGGCTGCCGCCGGCTAATGCGGGAGATCCGGGGCAAGTCGGGCTTTCTGCCGGCCGCCACCTGGCTGATCGCCCGGGGCCAGACCCCCGAGTCGCTCCAGTGGTGCGGCACGATCCAGGGCGTGGCCGAGCGGGGGGGCGTGGGCATGATCCAGAACGTGGGCGTGGTGCCCGGCCACCGCGGCCTGGGCCTGGGCCGCTGCCTGGTGGAGCGGGCCGCGGCCGGCTTCCGGATGCACGGCCTGGGCCGGGCGGCCCTCGAGGTCACCGTGGACAACGGCCGGGCGATGCGGCTCTACCAGCAGCTGGGTTTCCGGCGGACGCGGACCGTGTACAAAGTGGTTGATTCAGCCACGGCCGAGCCGGCCCTCGAGGCCGTCGGGGCGATGCTGTAGCAGTTGTTCGTCGTGACCAAAGACGGCGACGAAGACCACGGGCAGCACCCGGACCCCGCGGGCGGCATCCGGTCCCCACAGGCAGCACCCGGCCCCCCCACAGGCAGCACCTTGAAGCAGCAGCTCCACTCGGCGACGCTCGACAACGGCATCACGCTCCTGGGCGAGTCGATGCCGGGCGTGGAGTCGGTGGCCGTGGCGTTTCACGTGCCTGCCGGGAGCATCCACGATTCGGCGGGCCGCTGCGGGCTGGCCACGCTCGCCGGCGAGCTCTGCCTCCGCGGCGCGGGCAACCGCACGAGCCGGGAGGTGGTCGAGGCCCTCGAGGGGGCCGGCGTGACCTGGGGGCACACCGTCTCCACCACGCACACGAGCACCTTCGGCGGGATGGTGGCCCGGCAGCTGCCCGCGGTGCTCCCGGTCTACGCCGACATCATCCGGCGGCCGCGGCTGCCGGCGGCGGAGTTCGAGGCGGCCCGCGACATGGTGCTGCAAAACCTCGCCGGCCTGGAGGACGACCCGGCCCATCGCACCATGGCCGCGCTGCGGCGGCTGCACCTGCCGAGCCCGTGGGGCATGCCCACCGAGGGCATCTCGGCCGAGGTGGAGGCGATCACGCCGGCCGACGTCGAGGCCTTCGTGGCCGCGCGGATGCAGCCGGCGGGGATGATCGTGGCGGTCGCCGGCCGGCTCGACTGGGACGACGTCGTCGGCCAGCTCACCACGCTGTTCGGCGACTGGCGGGGCGCGCCCGCGGCGGCGGTGATCCCCGGCCCCCGCGGACCGCACGTGGGCCATGTGCCCCACGACTCGCAGCAGACCCACGTCGCCCTCGGCTGGTCGGTGCCGCCGGTCTCTGACGACGAGTCGGCGATCTGCCGGGCCGTGCTCACGATCCTCGGGGGCGGCACGAGCTCGCGGCTGTTCACGGAGGTCCGCGAGAAGCGGGGCCTCTGTTACGGCGTCTCTGCCGGCTACACCAGCCAGCGGGAGTTCGCCACCGCCGTCTGCCATGCCGGCACCACCGCGGCCCGGGCCCAGGAGACGCTCGACGTGATGCTCGCCGAGATCGACCGCCTGCCCGGGTCGATCGAGGCCGACGAACTCGAGCGGGTCAAGGCGAAGGTGGCCAGCGGACTCGTGATGCAGCAGGAGTCTTCCACTGCGCGGGCCGGAGCGCTCGCCAGCCAGTGGTATCACCTCGGCCGGGTGCGATCGCTCGAGGAGGATCTCGCCCGCTACGACCGGCTCGACGTGCCGATGCTCGAAGACTGGCTGGCCTCCCGCCCGCCCCGTGACCTGTCGGTGGTCTCGCTCGGCCCTGAGCCCCTGGAGATTCCCGGTGCCGTTTCTGCATGAGCGACTGCCCAACGGGCTCGACGTGGTGGCCGAGACGAGCGAGGCGGCCGTCTCGACGAGCGTCGGCTTCTTCGTGGCCACCGGGGCCCGCGACGAGGGGCCGGGCATCGAGGGGGTGAGCCACTTTCTCGAGCACATGGCCTTCAAGGGGCCGCCGGGCCTGTCGGCCGAGGAGATCAACCGCCGCTTCGACCGGCTCGGGGCAGCCGTCAACGCCTTCACGAGCGAGGAAGACACCGTCTACCACGCGGCCGTGCTGCCGAAGTATCAGCACGACGCGGTGGAGCTGCTCGCCGGCCTGCTGCGGCCCGAACTGCGGGCCGACGACTTCGCCACCGAGAAGCAGGTGATCCTGGAAGAGATCCGGATGTATGACGATCAGCCCCCGTTCGGGGCCGACGATCGCTGCCGGGCCGCCTTCTTCGGTTCGCATCCGCTGGCCGCGAGCGTGCTGGGCACGGTCGAGTCGGTCGGCGGGCTCGAGGCCGAGGCGATGCGCCGCTACCATCGGCGGTGCTACGCATCAGACCGGATCGTGCTGGCGGCCAGCGGCGCGGTCGATTTTCCCGCGCTCGTGGAACAGGCCAAACGGCTGTGCGGCGGGTGGGAACCGGC
>JBIIYH010000301.1:0-3564 GCA_044346905.1 Pirellulales bacterium | reverse complement strand
ATCCTCGCCGAACGGATCCAACGGGGCATGCCCCTCTGGCATCCTGAGGATTCCACCGACACCCCCGTTGGCGAACTCGTCGCCGCGGAGTGAACCGCCGCGGCAACGCCCCGCGCCGCCACAGCCTGACGCCCTCTCATCGCCCTCCGCGGGATCGCCCGCGGAGGGCGATTTCGATATCGCGGCGGGCGGTCGCCGCCTTGAGCTTCTCCCGCTTGTCGTGGGCCTTTCGCCCCCGGCCGACCCCGAGGAGCAGTTTCACCCGGCCGTGCTTGAAATACATCTTCAGGGGCACGAGCGTGAGCCCCTTCTCGAACGCCTGGGCCGCGAAGGTGCGGATCTCCCGGCGGTGGAGCAGCAGCTTGCGGGGCCGCTTGGGCTTGTGATTGAGCTGGTTGGCCTTCTCGTATTCCGGGATGTCGCAGCCGTAGAGCCAGACCTCGCCCCGCTCGACCCGCCCGTAGGCCTCGTCGAGGCTCATCCGCCCCCCTCGCAGGCTCTTGACCTCGCTGCCCACCAGGGCGATCCCGCACTCGACCGTGTCGAGGATTTCGAAGTCGTGTCTGGCTTTGCGGTTCTCGGCCACGACCCGCTCGGCCGGCCGCTCCGACTTTGCGTCCTTGCCTGATTTGGAGCCGGACTTGGCCGGCGCGGACGTGGTGGGCTGCGGCGGCTTCTTCTTCGTTGACATGGGGATTGCCAGACACGGCCCGAACGTGGGCGGGGAACTCCGGTCACGGTACAATCTACGGGTTTTCCGGGCTCACGTATCGAGACCCTGCCTGCCCTCCCCGCCTCGAGGCCCATGGACGCCATGCTCTTTCCCGCCTGCCGACCGCCCCTCCTGCTCCTGACCGGACTCCTGGGCCTCGCGGCCCCGGCCGCGACCGCCGCGCCGACCGCCGAGGCGGCGACCGCGGCCGCCATTCCCGGGTTCGTCGCCGGTGATGCCAAGCCCGAAGGCGACGGCCCCTTCGTGCAGGTGTCCGGCGGCTGGATGACGCCCTACGAGGAGACGATTCCCGGCACCGACGTCGCGTTCCGGATGATCCCCGTTCCCGGCGGCAGCTTCAGGCTGGGCAGCGCCGAGGGCGAGCAGGGCCGCACCGCCGACGAGGGTCCAGCCTTCGAGGTGCGCGTGGAGCCCTTCTGGATGGGCCAGCACGAGGTCACCTGGGCTGAATACAAGCGCTACATGGCCACCTGCGACATCTTCATCGCCATGCACTCGGCGAAGATCAGGCCCATCGACGAGGCCAATCTGGCGGACGCCGTCACGGCCCCCTCCAACCTCTACGACCCCACCACCACCTTCACCAACGGCGAGGATCCCGACCTGCCCGCCGTCTCGATGACCCAGTTCGCCGCCCGGCAATACACGAAGTGGCTCAGTGGCCTCACCGGCCGGTTCTACCGCCTCCCGGCCGAGAGCGAGTGGGAATACGCCTGCCGGGCCGGCACCTCCACCCCGTTCACGTGCGGTGCTGTCGACGCTCTGGAGGAGGCCGCCTGGTTCGCCGACAACGCCGACGACACCACCCATCCCGTCGGCACGAAGAAGCCCAACGCTTTTGGCCTGTACGACATGCACGGCAACGCGGCGGAGTGGGTCGTGGACGAGCTTGTCGCCGGAGGCTACGCCAAGCCGGCCGCTCTGCCCCAGCCGGTGGCCGCGGCGGCGGCGATCCAGTGGCCCGAGCGTCTTTATCCCCGCGTCCTGCGTGGGGGTGCCTATTACGACGAGGCGAACGAGTGCCGCAGTGCCGCCCGCAAGGGTTCGCGGGATGCCGGCGGCACGCCCGAGGATCCCGACTGGAAAGACGTGGATCCCAACTTCCCCAAGAGTCCCTGGTGGTACACCGAAGAGCCGGCGCTGGGCGTGGGCATGCGGATCGTGCGGCCCTTCACACCCCCGGCCGACCTCGCCGAAAGGCGGAAATGGTGGGAGGCCGACGTCGAGAGCATCAGGAACGACGTGGCCAGCCGGCTGGAGGAGGGCCGCGGCGCCCGCGGCATCGTGGATCCCCAACTCCCGGCGGACCTCAAGGAAGAAGGGATCACGGAGTGAACGCGATCTTCGAGGGTCACGCCCCGGGGGCCATCCCCTGTTCATGCACCCGAGGCCACCTCCTGCGAACTCGGGGTTGCCCATGCCATCTCGCCGGACGCTCGCTTCAGGCATCCTGCCTTCCGCTCGCTCGATGGCGGCTGCGCTCCCGGCATCCTGCCTCCGCTTGCCGCCAACGCCGTCTCGATTGGCATGGGCAACCCCTCGCGGCCCGCGCGTTGATGGGGTTGTGTGGCGTTGTTCTTGGCCTCGTCGTGTGTGGTGATGCCCGCGCGGCCGATTGGCCGGATTGGCGGGGGCCGATGCAGGACCGGCACTACCAGGGGCCGCCGCTGGTCACGTCGTTCGACCCGGAGTCGGGCGAAAACGTCCGCTGGACGCACGACGAGGGGGGCATCTCGACGCCCGTGATCATGGGGGGCCGGCTGTACACGCTCGTGCGGCACAAGCCCGACACGGCCGCGGAGGCAGAGAAGGTGATCTGCCTCGACGCCCTGACGGGCAAGAAGCTCTGGGAGAACGTGTTCAACGTCTACCTCTCCGACGTGCCGGCCGAGCGGGTCGGCTGGTCGGCCGTGGTGGCCGACCCGGAGAGCGAAACCGTTTTCGCCCACGGCGTATGCGGCGTGTTTACGGCGATCGACGCCGCGACCGGCAAGACCAAGTGGCAGCGGAGTCTGCACGAGGAGTTTGGATTTCTCTCGACGTATGGCGGCCGCACGAACGTGCCGCTCGTGTTCGAGGATCTGGTGATCGCCAGCGCCGTCGTCACCGGCTGGGGCGACACCGCCCGCCCGGCCCATCGGTTCCTGGGGATGGACAAGGCCACGGGCGAGGTCCGGTGGATGAACGGCACCAAGGAACTGCCCGAAGACACCACCTACAGCACGCCGTCGCTGGCGGTGCTCGACGGCCAGGCGGCGCTCGTCTTCGGCTCGAGCGACGGCGCCGTCTGGAACTTCCAGCCGCGGACGGGCAAGGCCGTCTGGAACTTCAGCCTCTCCCGCCGCGGCATCAACACGCCGCCGCTGGTGGCCGGCGACACGGTCTACATCTCGCAGTCGGAGGAGAACCTCGACAACACCTCGATGGGCTCGGCCACGGCCTTCAAGGGCACTGGGACAGGGGCGATTCCCCCGACGACCGCCCTCTGGCAGAAGAAAGGCGTGATGGACGGCCGCTCGATGCCGGTCGTGCTCGGCGAGCGGGTCTACTTCGTCGAGGACGGCGCCAAGGTGCACGCCTTCGACAAGGCGACGGGCGCACCGGCCGGCCGGCCGCAGAAGCTGCTGGGCACGATCGTCCGCGGCAGCCCGCTGGTGGCCGACGGCAAGCTCTACGTCTGCTCGACGAGCGGCTTCCACGTGATCGAGCCGACGCCCGACGGCTTCAAGTTCGCCCACCGGATGCGGCTCGACGAGGAGGACGAGGTGACCGCCTCGCCGATCGCGGCCGATGGGCTCCTGTACCTCGTGAGCGGCGCCAGGATTTACTGC
>JBIIYH010000300.1:0-3569 GCA_044346905.1 Pirellulales bacterium | reverse complement strand
CGGCCGGGTCGCCGGCGGAGAGCCGGCGGATCTCCTCCTTCAAGAGCGGGCCGCGGAGATACGACATCGTCCACCGCGTCTGGAAGAGCGTCTCCTCGTCGCCATGCACCGAGTGCATCAGGAACCGGCGCTGCTCGAGGCCCGAGAGCAGCCGGTCGAGCCGCGAGCGGTCGAATGAGCCGCCAGCCGTGGCGGCCGCGCCCTCGAGGCCGTCCAAGACACGGGCCTTGTCGCGGGCGGTCTGAAGCCGGCCCAGGAACCAGAGGCCGGCGTTGGACAGCCCCTTGTAGTCGAGGTCCACGGGGTTCTGCGTGGCGAGCACCACGCCCAGGCCATACGCGCGGGCCTGCTTCATGAGCGTGAGGATCGGCGTCTTGCTCGGTGGATTGGCGACCGGCGGCACGTAGCCGAAGACCTCGTCCATCAGGAACAGCGCCTTGAGCGAGGAGGTGCCCCCCTGGGACCGCATCCAGGAAACGGTCTGGCCGGCCAAGAGCGTGACGAAGGCCATTCGTTGGGCCTCGGCCAAGTGCGCGATCGAGACCACGGCCACCCGCGGCTTGCCGGCCGGTGACCAGAGCAGACGGCCCACGTCGAGCGGCTCCCCTTCCAGCCAGGCCTCGAATCCGGGGGCGGCGGCCACGGTGTTGAGCCGCGTGGCGAGCTGGAACCGGTCACCGGCGGGGTAGAAGTTTTCGAGGTCGAGGAACCCGACGCGGTCGATCGGCGGCGTGGGGATCGTGCGCACGAGCGTGCCGAAGTCCACCTTCTGGCCGCTCTTCCACAGGCTCTCGACGATCGTGGAGAGGAGCACGTGGTCGCGGCTCGTTCCCGGCTCGGCGTCGATGCCCACGAGCGCCAGGATGCCCGAGACGAGCGACTCGATCCGCTCGCGGCGGGCCTCGGGATCGGCGAGGATCTCGTCCGGAGGCGCGTCGAGGCTGCCGAGCATCGCCAGCGGCCGGCCGCTCTTGCTGCCCGGCGTATAGACGGCGAACTCCGCCGCCGCGTGGAGCCGGCGGATGCGGTCGCCCGACTGCCCGGAGGCGGCGAGACCGGCCGACCATTTTTCGGCCGTCCGGGCGGCGAGGTCTTCGAGCGAGACGGCTTCCCGCCGGGCTGCCTCGGGATCGACCCAGGGGAGGAAGTCGGCCGGTGCGAGGTCGGGGAAGGAGAGCAGCACGTTGGCAAGGTCGCCCTTGGGGTCGATCACGAGCGTGGGGATGCCGTCCAGGGCGGCCTCCTCGATCAGGCCCACGAGCAGGCCGGTCTTGCCGCTGCCGGTCATGCCGACGCAGATGGCGTGGGTGGTGAACCGCCGGGAATCGACGAGCAGGGGCGCGGCCGTGGAGCGGCCGGCATCGTCGCACGTGGTGCCGAGGTAGAAGACACCGAGCCCCTCGATCGCGCCGGCCAGGTCGGCCTCGGCCCGCTGCCGGATGCCTTGTCTGCCGGTCTCCGTCTTCGCCATGTCGTGGTGCCTCCCGCGGGAATCGGCCGCAACCTCCGCGGCCGATCGTCACGATTCGACGCGGCGGCGGAGTTTCGTGCAAGCGGCCGGCCCGTTACCGGCGCCGACGGTCGCGGCAGGGGGGCGGGGTGGCGAGTGTGATCACGATCACCTCCTCGCCGGTGACGGGCGAAATGTCGTGGTGGAGCGTGACTGGCGCCGCCCCGGCCGCCTCCTGCACGAGCCGCTCGAGCAGCTGGCGGCCGGCCAGCACGAGGTGGCTGCGGAGCTGCTTGAGCAGTTCAGCTCCCTTGCCATTGCCTGCCCCGTGGCCGTCGATCAGCCGTTGCTCCGCGGCGGTCAGCACGCCTTCGAGGTGGACGAAGAGGCGATTTTCGACGAGATGCGCGTGGATCGTGCGGGGCCCACGGCCCATGAACTCCTGCTGAAACCGCGACACGGCGTCGCAGACGGCCGCCTCGATCTCGCCCTGTGACTTGATGGCCCGCATGGAGAGGCTCCTGGCGGGAAGGGCCGCCGTTCAATGGCGCGGTCCACGACAAGCCGGCGCCGGCGGCGTTTGCCCCACTGCCGCCGGCGCCGAACTCGCCGGAACGCGAGCGACAAACCCCTCGCGAGAGGGGTGTTGTCTGGAAGAAGTGTTCGGCACGGGCGGGCCGGGAGCATGAGAGGTTTTCGGATTCAGGCAGTTCAGCGAGGTGTCCGGTCGGGTTGCCGTCGCTGCAGCCGCCGAAATTGCGGCAATCACGGATCCGAGGGTCGAGCGACTGGCCGGTGGGGCTGTCTGAGAAAAAAGATGCCGACAAGGTTCCCCTACAGAAGGAAAAAACTTTGAGTCCATAAGCGGCCGCAGGAACCGCGGCCGCTCACTGCAGGGAGGCACCCGCCATGGACTGGCGTGGCCCGTTCCCGACCCGACCGTCCTCGCTTCGTGCTCGTCCCCCCGCCCGCTCCCGGGCCGCGCGGTCGTTCCCTGGCCCGGAGCCGCTCGAGCCGCGGCAACTCCTGGCGGGCGACGTCGTGGCACTCCCGGCCCCGTCGGACACTGGCCTTTCGGCGGCCGCCGCCGAAATCCTCCCCGCCGCCATCCCGAACGACCCGTCGTTCGCCTTGGAATGGGGGCTGCAAAACACCGGCCAGTACGCCGGCACGCCGGGCAACGACATCGGCGCACCCCAGGCCTGGGAGTTCACGACCGGCTCGCGAAGCGTGGTGGTGGCGGTGATCGACTCCGGGATCGACCTGACGCATCCCGACCTCGTGGCCAATCTCTGGGTGAATCCCGGCGAGATCGCCGGCGACGGGATCGACAACGATTCCAACGGCTTCGTCGACGACGTCCACGGCTGGGACTTCGTGGACAACGACGCGTTGCCGCAGGACGGCTTCGGCCACGGCACGCACGTGGCCGGGATCATCGGCGCCGCGGGCAACAACGGGGTCGGCGTGACGGGTGTCAACTGGCAGGTCTCGATCATGGCCCTGCGGATCCAGGACGACCGCGGCGCGGGCAGCACCAGCGCCATGCTCGCGGCCCTCCGCTACGCCACCATGATGCGGCGGGACCACGGCATCATGATCGTGGCCAGCAACAACAGCTGGGACGCGCCGGCCGGCTACTCGGGCGTGGTCGAGCAGGCGATCCGCGAGCATGGCGAGGCGGGCATCACGTTCGTGGCCGCGGCCGGCAACAACGCGACCAACATGGACGTCACGCCGCAATATCCCGGCAGTTATGACCTCTCTAACGTGATCACCGTCGCCTCGCTCACGCCGCAGGGGGGGCTGGCGGCATCGTCGAACTACGGGGCCTTGAGCGTGGATGTGGCCGCCCCGGGCACGGTCATCCAGTCCACCTATAAAAACGGCACCTACGCGACGCTCTCGGGCACGTCGATGGCGGCGCCCCACGTCACGGGCCTGGCGGCGCTCCTGGCCGCGGCGAAGCCCGGGATCACGGTGGCCGAGATCCGCGGCGCGATCCTGGGCACGGCGACGCCGCTGGCGGCACTGGCCGGCAAGGTGGCGACCGGACGACTCAACGCCTTCGCGGCCCTGGGATCGTTGGGCGTCCCGCTGCAGACTCCCCCCGCGGCGA
>JBIIYH010000086.1:0-10897 GCA_044346905.1 Pirellulales bacterium | reverse complement strand
GGAGGCCCCCCGATGATCGCCCAGGGACGCCGCGTGATCACCGAGGCGATGGTGGCCGAGATCGAGGCGCTCGCGCCCCGGTACCCGAATCGTCGGGCGCTCGTGCTGCCGGCACTGCACATCGTCAACCGGGAGCTGTTGCACGTGCCGCTCGACGCGGTGGTCGACATCGCCGCCGTGCTCGGCCTGCCGCCGGCCGAGGTTCAGGACACGCTCACCTTCTATCAGTTCTTCCACCAGGAGAAGCCCCACGGCAAGGTGCGGGCCTTCGTCTGCCGCTCGATCTCCTGCGCCCTGCGGGGGGGCGACGAGTTGCTCGAGAAGCTGTGCCACGCCAACGGGATCCATCCGTATGGCACAACGCCCGACGGCGACCTCACGATCGAGCCGGCCGAGTGCCTCGGGGCGTGCGACTTCGCCCCCTGCATCCTCGCCAACGACGATTTGCTCAAGAACATGACGCCCGAGGCCGCCGAGGCCGAGCTCAAGAAGCCACGCGCGAGGGCCACCTGAGATGACGCCGTTCAAGCCAGTCTTGCTCGAAGCCGTGGGCGTGCCCGACGGGCACACGCTGGCGAGCTACCGCGCCCGCGGCGGCTATGCGCCGCTCGAGAAGATCCTCAAGCAACAGCAACCGGCCGAAGTGGTCGAGATGGTGAAGTCGTCGGGGCTGCGCGGCCGCGGCGGGGCCGGCTTCTCGACCGGGCTCAAGTGGACCTTTCTGCCGAAGGACCATCCCGGGCCGATCTATCTCTGCGTCAACGCCGACGAGAGCGAGCCGGGCACGTTCAACAACCGGATCCTGATGGAAGACGACCCGCACCAAGTGATCGAGGGAATCATCCTCTCCTCGTTCGCCACGCGGGCCTCCACCGCCTACATCTATCTCCGCTACGAATACCCCCACTCCTGGCACCGGCTGCAGGGGGCGATCGACGAGTGCTACGCGGCGGGCCTGCTCGGCAAGAACATCCTCGGCAGCGGCTTCTCGCTCGACGTATACCTCCACCGCGGCGCCGCGGCCTACATCTGCGGTGAGGAGACGGGCCTGATCGAGAGCCTCGAGGGCAAGCGGGCCTGGCCGCGGATCAAGCCGCCCTTTCCGGCGATCGAGGGCGTGTTCAAGAAGCCGACGGTGGTCAACAACATCGAGACGATGGCCTGCGTGGCCCAGATCGCCCGCCGCGGCGTGGAGTGGTTCAAGTCGATCGGCGTGCCGGCCGATCCGAACAACCCCCGCGACCCAGGCTCCTACGGCCCCAAGCTGTATTGCCTTTCGGGCCATGTCGAGAAGCCGGGCTGCTACGAGGCGCCACTGGGGATCACGCTCCGCGAGCTCGTGGACCACTTCGGCGGCGGCGTCTGGAAGGGCCGCAGGGCCAAGGCCGCGATCCCCGGCGGGATCTCGATGGGCCTCATGACCGAGGCCGAGTTCGACACGCCGCTCGACTTTGCCGGCCCGGGAAAGGTCGGCTGCCTGGGCCTGGGCACGGCGGCCGTGGTGGTGATCGACGACCAGACGAGCATCGTGGACTTCCTCCACAACTCCTGCCGGTTCTTCGCCCACGAGTCGTGCGGCCAGTGCACCCCCTGCCGCGAGGGCACGAGCTGGAGCCTGCGAATGCTCGAGCGGATCCGGGCCGGCAAGGGACGGCTCAAGGATCTCGATCTCCTGCTCGAGCTCGGCAACACCATGGGGATGATGCCCGGGTCCACGATCTGCGGCCTGGCCGACGGCGCCGCCTGGCCGATCAAGAACGCGATCAACAAGTTCCGCGGCGAGTTCGAGGACACCATCAAGCGGACCAACCCCGGGGGCTGGATGGTCACCGACCCCGTGCCCGCCCTTCAGATCGTGGGAGCCCACTGATGGCGGTCGTCATCGTCGACGGACAGGAAGTCGAGATCGGGGCCGACGAGCGGCTCAACTGCATCGAGGCCGCCCGCCGGGCCGGCAAGGAGATCCCGCACTACTGCTGGCACCCCGGCCTCTCGGTCGTGGCCAGCTGCCGGATGTGCCTGATCGAGACCGGCCAGCGAGACGCGGCCACGGGCAAGGTCACGATGGTGCCCAAGCTCGTGCCGGGCTGCCAGACGCCCGTCAAGGACGGCACGGTGATCGTGACCGAAAGCGAGAAGGTCAAGGAGAGCCGGGCCCGGGTCGAGGAGGCGCTGCTGATCGACCATCCGATCGACTGCCCGATCTGCGACAAGGCGGGCGAGTGCCTGCTGCAGGACTACCACTTCGAGCACGGCCAGCCCGAGCGACGGGCCGACATCCATGCCTTCACCAGCCGCAAGCGGGACGTCGGCCCCACGATCAGCCTGTTCGTCGATCGCTGCATCATGTGCACCCGGTGCGTGCGGTTCACCCGCGAGGTCTCCGGCACCGGCGAGCTGATGGTGACCAGCCGTGGCGCCAAGGAGGAGATCGACGTCTTCCCCGGCTTCCCGCTCGACAACAAGCTGGCCGGCAACGTGGTCGATCTCTGCCCGGTGGGGGCCCTCGGTGACAAGGATTTTCTCTATCAGCAGCGGGTCTGGTTCCTGAAGCGGGAGGCCAACGTCTGCGGCGGCTGCTCGGCGGGCTGCTCGATCTTCACCGAGCACAACCAGGACACCGTCTACCGGCTCAAGCCCCGCGAGAATCCCCAGGTCAACACCTGGTGGATCTGCGACGAGGGCCGCTACGGCTGGCACCACCTTCACGACTCCGCCCGGATCCTCGAGGCCGGCCGCCGCGTGGCCGGCACGCTCGGAGGCAACGGGCACGCGTCTCTCCCCTTCCAGCCCGTCGAGTGGGCCGACGTGGTGACCGGATTGCGGGCCGACCTCGCCGCGGCCGGCCGGCTGGCCGTGGCCATCTCGCCGATGCTCACGGTCGAAGAAGCCTGGATGCTCTGCGAGGTCGCGCGGTCGATCGACTCGACCGCCTTCCTGGCCCTCGGCAACGTGCCGGTCGCCGGTGACGACGAGACCTTCCCGGGCGGGTTCACGATCCGCGGTGAGAAATGCCCCAACCGCAAGGGCGTCGAGGAGGTGCTGGCCGCCTTCGGATCCGGCGGCAAAACCTGGCACGATCTCCTGGCCCACGTCGCCGCCGGCCATGCCGACGCGGCCTGGATCACGGCCGGCTATCCGGCGGCCTGGATCGACGATGAACAGGTCAAGGCTTTCGCCGGCCTGCCCTGCCTCGTGGTGCAGGATCTCTTCGACTCGCCGCTCACGGCCCACGCCACCTGGCGGCTGCCGGCCACCGGCTTCGCCGAGCGGGCAGGCACCTGGGTCAACGTGGCCCACCATGCCCAGAGCTTCCGCCAGGCGATCCGGCCGCCGGCGGGCGTCTGGCCCGAGGGCCGGCTGTTCTGGAACATGCTCGGCCGCCGCGGGCTTTATGACGCCGCCGCGATCCGCCGCGAAGTCGCCGGGCAGTCGGCCGCCTTCGCCGCGCTGGGCGAGGATCTCCCGCCGACCGGCGTCGACCTCCGCGTGAGGCAGCTGGCATGACACAAAAAAAAGGGGACATCCCCCGTTTCCACTGCGTTGTAAAGCCGCCCCAGTTGAAATCTGGAAACGGGGGATGTCCCCTTTTTTCGATCCCCTTGTCGCTAGCCGGTAACGATTCATGAGTTCTTTGCTCCCTTCCCCCACGACGATCGCAGCCCTGGCCAAGATCGGCCTGTTGATCGGCGGCCTGATGACGGCCGCGGCCTACCTCGTGCTCGTGGAGCGGTGGATGGCCGCCTGGGTGCAGGACCGCAAGGGCCCCAACCGCGTCGGCATCCCGCTGACGAAGATCAGCCTCTTCGGTCTGGGCCAGCCGCTGGCCGACGGGCTCAAGATCATCCTCAAGGAAGACTTCACACCCAAGCACGTGGACAAGGTGCTCTATGCAGCCGCGCCGCTGCTGCTCTTGGCCGCGTCGCTGGCGATCTTCGCCGCGATCCCCTTCGGCAGCGTGCTGCCGCCCTTGGGCATCCCGGGCCTGCCCGATCCGGTCCCGTTCCTCGTGGCGCCGGCCCTCGACGTGGGCGTGCTCTGGGTCTTCGCCCTCTCGAGCATCGCGGTCTACGGTGTCTTGCTCGGCGGCTGGGCCAGCAACAACAAGTATGGCTTCCTGGGCGGCCTGCGGAGCAGCGCCCAGCTCGTGGCCTACGAGATTCCGCTCGGCCTCGGGCTGCTGGGCGTCGTGCTCGCGGCCGGCTCGCTCAAGCTCGACTCGATCATCAACGCCCAGGCCGAGACCGGCATCTGGTACGCCTTCGCCCAGCCGCTGGGCTTCATCGTGTTTCTGGTGGCGGCCTTCGCCGAGGCGGCCCGGCTGCCCTTCGATCTGCCCGAGGCGGAGCAGGAGCTCGTGGGGGGCTATCACACCGAATACTCGGGGATCAAGCTGCTCTTGTTCCTCGTGTCCGAGTTCCTCCACATGGTCACGGCCGCGTTTTTAATCGTGATCATGTTCCTCGGCGGCTGGCACCTCTGGGGCGTGACCGGCTCGGGGCAAGAGGTCACCTGGCTCGGCGCCTTCCTCCGGTTCGCCGTGCTCTCGGCCAAGATCCTGGGCGTGATCCTGTTCTTCATGCTCGTCCGCTGGAGCTGGCCGCGGTTCCGGTTCGACCAGCTGATGAACCTGGCCTGGAAGGTGATGCTGCCCCTGGGCCTGGCCAACCTCGTGACGGTGGCCACGGTGGAGGAGTTTCGGCCGCAGCTCGTCGCGGCCCTCGGGGCCGGGGCAGCCGGCTGGGTGGCCCTGCTCATCCCCTGGGGCGTGTTCTTCGCCGGCTGGATCGCCGCCGGACTGCTCACGCCTTCGGGCACCGACAACACGCCGATCCGCACCCACGGCCCGCTTGACGTCGAGCACGAACTGGTGGAGGTCTGACCCACGATGAAGCCGAATGACCCGTCGATCACCTGGCTCGAGGACAAGCCGCTGGGGCTGGCCGAGCGGCTCTACCTGCCGCTTTTCCTCCAGGGGCTCGCCACCACGGCCCGGCACTTGGTCAGCCCGAAGGTGACGGTGAGCTATCCGGAGCAGCGGCCGACGGTGGGCAACCCGCTGATCTACCGCGGCGTCCACCGGCTCAACCGCGACGAGGAGGGCCGCGTCAAGTGCGTGGCCTGCTTCCTCTGCGCCACCGCCTGCCCGGCCCACTGCATCGACATCGTGGCCACCGAGAGCCCCTGGCCCGATCGCGAGAAATACCCCGAGGCCTTCCAGATCGACGAACTGCGGTGCATCTTCTGCGGGATGTGCGAGGAGGCCTGCCCGGTGGACGCCATCGAGCTCACGAGCCTCCTCGACCTCACCGGCAAGAGCCGCGAGGAGATGATCTTCGACAAGGAGAAGCTCTTGAGCGTCTACGACATGACGAAGGACTCGGAGCCGATGAAGTCTGCCGCCCTGGGAGGCACGCTGTGACCCCGGACGGTGGCCTGTCCAGCACCGGTTCCCTCCTGGCCGTGGCCGTGGGCTGCGCCGCGGCGAGCCTGTGGCTGCTTCTGCCGCGGGGCGAGAGCGGCCTCCGCGAGCGGGCGGCCCGGCGGTTCGGGATGCTCCTGGGCGCCGTGGCACTCGCGCTCTTCGTGGCCACGGGCCGACGGCTCGGCGGCGTGGGGGAGGAAGCGGTGTTCCTGATCGTGGCGCTCGTGGCCGTGATCGGCGGGGCGGCGACGGTCGTGACCCGTTCACCGGTCTATTCGGCGATCTGGTTCGCGCTGGCGCTGGCGGGCGTGGCGGGTGTCCTGCTCGTGCTCGGCGCCCAGTTTCTCGGGGTGGCCACGATCGTGGTCTACGCCGGGGCGATCCTCGTGATGTTCCTGTTCGTGCTGATGCTGGCCCAGCCGACCGGCATGGCCTCCTACGACCGGGTCTCGAACGAGCCCTTGCTCTCGGCGGTGGCCGGGGCGGTGCTCTTGGGCCTGCTCACGCTGTTCATCGGCCGGCTCTCGGCCGGGCCGGGCGAGTGCTGTGCCGTGCCGAGCAAGGCCGCGGCCCTGGCCGGCAGCGGCAAGCCTCCGGCCCCGGTCGCCCCCGAGCCGCCCGCCGACTCGGCCGGCGTCGATCCGCTCGCCGAGAACCACGTGGCCCGGCTGGGCGGCGAACTCTTCGGCCGGCACCTGCTGGCGGTCGAGGCGGCGGGCGTGCTGCTCTTGGTCGCCCTGATCGGCTCGATCGCGATCGTGTCACGGACGCCGCCCGACGAGCGGGCCGACGCGGCCGCCTGGAGAGCCGGCGCATGACACCCTCCCCGCTGGTCCTCAACGGCCTGGTCGTCGGCGCGATGCTGTTCGCGCTCGGCCTGGTCGGGATCCTCGCCCGCCGCAACCTGATCGTGATGTTCCTCTCGGCGGAGCTGATGCTGCAGGGCGTCTCCGTCTCCCTCGTCTCCTGGAGTCGGCATCACGGCGACTGGGGCGGGCACGTGCTCGTGATCTTCGTGCTCACGGTGGCAGCCTGTGAGGCGGCGATCGCGCTTGTGTTCGTGCTCCAGGCTTTCGCCCGCACCGGCCGGCTCGACGCGGCCGCCTGGCAGTCGCTCCGCGAGTCGATCCTGCCCCGAGTGGTCGATCGCGAGCTGCCCGCCAGCGATGCGGCCGTCATGGAGTTCCCGCGGCTCACCCCGGCGGGCGTCGAGCCTGAGCACGACCCCGACGCCGCTCTCGAGCGAGAGCACGTCTAAGCGGCCCGTCACCTTCACGCAGTCCTGATCGATGGATCATCAGCAAGTTACCGCTGTCACGCCGAGGAGGTCGGGGTTGCCCGTGCCATCTCGACGGACGCTCGCTCTGGGCATCCTGCCCTTCGCTCGCTCGGAGGAAACCTCGCTTTCGCCGTCCCGGCTTCGCTCGGTTTCCTCCGCCGTCTCGATTGGCACGGGCAACCCCTCCCGGCCACCCGAAAGCCACTGATTCATGCCCGACCTCGACTCCAAGACGCTGCTCGTCCTCGTGCCGGCCCTGCCACTCCTGGGCGCCCTTTTGACGGTGGCCCTCGGTCGCGTGCTCGGCCCCCGGGCCCACTGGCCGGCGATTCTCTCGATCGCGGCCGCGGCCGTTGCCGCCGTGACGCTGCTCGTGGGCCTCGGCCGCGAGGCCGGCGTCGGCTCCGGCCACGCCGATGGTGCCGCCCATCCGGTCGAGATGGTGCAAACGCTCTGGCAGTGGGCGAGCATTCCCGACGCCTACACACCTCGGGCCGGCTCGGCCGCCCTCGACGTGGGCGACGATCTCGCCGCCAAGGCCGCCGGCCGCCCCGCGACGCTGCCCTTCTCGATCGGGATCGATCTCAGGCTCGACCCGCTCACGGCCGTGATGCTCGCCGTGATCACCTGCGTGGGCCTGCTCGTGGCGATCTACTCGATCGGCTACATGCACGACGACCCGGGCTACCCCCGGTTCTTCGCCCTCGTCGCGGCCTTCGTGTTCTCGATGGCGATGCTCGTGGCGGCGAGCAACTTCCTGCTCGTTTACGTGTTTTGGGAGGCGGTCGGGGCCTGCTCCTATCTGCTGATCGGGTTCTGGTTCCGCAAACCGGCCGCCGCCGCCGCGGCCAAGAAGGCCTTTCTCGTCAACCGCGTGGGCGACTTCGGTCTGGCCGTGGCCGTGTTTCTCCTCTGGATGACCTACGGCACGCTCAACTTCCACGACACCACGCTCCCCGACGGCTCTCCGCTGCCGGGCATCCTGGGGATGGAGCGGCTGGGCGACCCCTCCGGCTACGTGGCCGGGGCGGTCGGCACGGCGATCTGCCTGCTCTTGCTGCTGGCCGCCTGCGGCAAGAGCGCCCAGATGCCGCTGCATGTCTGGCTTCCCGACGCGATGGAGGGCCCCACCCCGGCCAGCGCCCTGATCCACGCCGCGACGATGGTCACGGCCGGCGTGTACCTCGTGGCCCGCTGCGCGCCGCTCTACGTGGCCTGCCCGGGTGCGCTCACGGTGGTGTCGATCGTGGGGGCCACGACCGCGCTCGTCGCGGCCCTGATCGGCACGGTGCAGAACGACTTGAAGCGGGTGCTCGCCTACTCCACGATCAGCCAGCTCGGCTACATGTTCGCGAGCCTCGGCACCGGCACCCTGCTCGGCTTCACCGCCGCGATCTTCCACCTCGTGACCCATGCCTTCTTCAAGGCGCTGCTCTTCCTGGGTGCCGGCTCGGTGATGCACTCGATGGGGGGCGTGATCGACATGCGGCGGTTCGGCGGGCTGCGGCGGGTGATGCCGATCACGGCGGCCACCTTCCTGATCGGCTCGCTGGCGCTCGCCGGCGTGGCCCCGTTTGCAGGGTTCTTCAGCAAGGACGAGATCCTCGCGGCCCTCCATTCCCGCGGCTGGCCCGACGCCCACGCCGAGCACCACGACGCCCCGCACGAGAGCCACGCGATCCTGCCCGCGCCGACCGAGATGCCCGTGCAGTTGGTGAGCCTGCGGGCTGCCGATGCGCAGTCCAGTTCGGCCGGCGCCACCGACTCTTCCGGCACGTTCCGGATCCTCTACGGGATGAGCCTGTTCACCGCCTTCCTGACCGCCTTTTACACGTTCCGGGCGGTCTTTATGACCTTCACCGGGCCGACCCGCGTGCCCGATGAGGCCGGCCACCATGCCCATGAATCGCCGCCGGTGATGACGATCCCGCTTGTGATCCTCGCCGTGGCCGCCACCATCAGCGGCTGGTGGCTGTTCTCCACCCATGCCCTGGCCGACTTCCTCGCCGCCACGCCGTCGCTCGCCGCCAAGAGCGTGGCCGCCACCGCCACGCCCCACGCCTTCCACCTCGACCTCGCCCTCCAGGGCTCGTTCGCGGCCGTGGCGGGGATCGTCTTGGCCGCGGTCGGCCACCTCGGCCGCCGCAGCGACGGCCCGCAGATGGAGCGGTTCCTGGGCCCGCTCGAGACGCTCTTCGGCCACAAGTTCTTCCTCGACGAACTCTACGCGGCGCTCGTCGTGAGGCCGCTCGAGTTCGTGGCGCTGGTCGCCGCGTGGTTCGACCGGTTCGTCGTGGACGGCCTGGTTGACGGCGTGGGCCGCCTGCCCCTGGGTCTGGGCGCGATCCTGCGCCATCTCCAGTCGGGCCTCGTTCAGCGATACGCCGTGGCCGGAGCCATTGGCACGCTCCTGATCGTGCTCGCCCTCGCCTGGCAACTGCGGACCTGATCGCCTCCCCCTTCGAACCCGCCTCCCTCAAGACTGCTCCCATGAACGGCTTCAGCCCCCAGGCCCATCTGCTGCTCACGATCCTGACGCCGCTCGTCGGTGCGGTCGTGGCCTGGGCGCTCGGGGGTCGGGGTCTCTCGGCCGTCCGGCAGAGCGCCGCGGTCTCGGCCGTGGCCACGCTCGGCCTGGCCGGCTGGCTCGTGCTTCGCTTCCTCGCCGACCCGACCGCCTCACTGGGGATTCCCTTCGCCCGGCTCGACGTTCCCTGGCTGACCGGCGGCGTCTTCGACGTTCGGCTGTCGCTCGGGCTCGACGGCCTCTCGCTCTGGATGTTCGCGCTCTCGGCCCTGCTCTCGGTGACGGCGGTGTTTGTCAGCTGGGACGCCATCAAGGAGCGGCCGGTCGGCTTCTACGCGCTCCTACTCGTGCTCGAGGCGGCGATGCTCGGCGTGTTCGCGGCCCGCGACGTCTTGCTCTTCTACGTGTTCTTCGAGTTCACGCTCGTGCCGCTCTTCTTCCTGATCGGCATCTGGGGCCACGAGGAGCGGCGGAAGGCGGCCGTCAAGTTCTTCGTCTATACGCTGGCCGGCAGCCTCCTGACCTTCCTCGGCCTGCTCACGATCGTGCTCTGGAACACGTTCCATACGGGCACCGTGACCTTTGACATCGAGTCGCTCACCGACGCCACCATGCTCCACCCGCTGCCGATGACGGCCGAGGGGGGCTGGCTGCAGATGATCGTGTTCCTCGCGCTTCTGGCGGGCTTCGCCGTCAAGGTGCCGATCGTGCCGCTGCACACCTGGCTGCCCCTGGCCCACGTCGAGGCCCCCACGGGCGGCTCGGTGGATCTGGCCGGCGTGCTGCTGAAGATCGGGATCTACGGGTTCTTGCGGTTCTCGATGCCGATGCTCCCCGCGGCCACGGCCGCGGCGGCGCCCTGGCTCTTCGCCCTCGGCGTCGTGGGCATCATCTACGGCGCGCTCGTGGCGCTCGTGCAGACCGACCTCAAGCGGCTGGTCGCCTACTCGTCGGTGAGCCACATGGGCTACATCGTGATGGGCCTCTTCGCCCTCACGCCGGTGGCGATCGAGGGGGCCAACCTCCAGCTCGTGAACCACGGCCTCGCCTCGGCCGGCCTGTTCGCGATCGTGGGCATGCTCTACGAGCGGTTCCACACCCGCAGCATCGCGAACCTGGGCGGGATCGCCGCCAAAGCCCCGTGGCTGACGGTGTTCTTCATGCTGTTCACGTTCTCGAGCATCGGCCTGCCCGGCCTCAACGGATTCGTAGGGGAGTTCCTGATCCTGGCCGGCTCGTTCCAGCGGGCCTGGAGCGGCGTCTCGCCCGCCTGGCAGGCCTGGTATCTCACCCTCGCGGTCGTCGCCGTGGTGGGCGTGGTGCTCGGCGCCTGGTACATGCTCCAGGCGGTGCAGCGGGTGTTCTTCGGAGCCTCGCGTGAGCCGCCGCGACACGACGGCCATGGCCATGGCAGCACGCACGCACATGGCCACGGTCATGGTGCCAGCCACGGCCACGCCGATGCCGGCGACCGGCTCGACATCCGCTGGCACGAGTTCGCAGCCCTCGCGCCCCTGGCCGTGTTCGTGGTCTGGATCGGCCTCACGCCGGGGATGTTCCTGGCCCCGGTCTCGGCGGCCGTCCGCGGCACGACCGACGCCGCGGCCGCCGCCTTCGCCACTCGGATGGAGGCTCCGGCTGCTGCTGCCGACGTGGTCGGCGGCCC
>JBIIYH010000299.1:0-3577 GCA_044346905.1 Pirellulales bacterium | reverse complement strand
AGCCGCTCCGCCTGCCAGCGGCGTTCCTGCGCGGCGAGCCCCAGATGGGTGTGGACCAGATGGAGCGCGCCCTCGGGCGAGTCCACCAGGAGCAGCTGCGCCCCGCGGGGCTTGCGGGCTCCCTGCCGCAGCGAGATCCGGTGGCGGCTGGCCACCGGCCAGCGGGAGAGCACGAGATTCCCGTAGCCGCCGCCGCCGACCCGGACGGTCGGCTGAAACACCGAGTGGCAGCGAAAGTAGCGGGCCAGCAGCCGCGGCTGGTCGTCGTGATGGCTGCGATGGACGAGACGGTCCACCTCCTGGAGGCAGATCAGGTCGGGGTTCTCGGCCTCGATGCAGTCGATGATCCGGGCCAGCGAGTAGCGGCGATCCCGCCCGCCGATGCCTTTGTGGATGTTCCAGGTCAACAGCCGCATGCCGCCGCTCGTTCTGCCCATCGCCCTGCCGTCGGGCAGGTCGATTGTACGCCGCTACAATCCCGGTCATGAATGCTCACGACGACATTCGGATCGGCACCGTCGTGCCGGCCCACGAACACACCGCCGAGGTGCTCGGCCGGCTCCTGCCGCTCGGGTTCGAGACCTTCCAGCTGAGTTTCGGCCGCTCGGTGGGCGACTTCGACCTCGGCCGGCTCGCCGCCGCCGTTCGGGCCGTGCTCGGCGGCCACGAACCGGCCGACGGCGTGCCGCCCCGGGTGAGCAGCATCGGGGTGTATGGCAACCCGCTGACGAGCCCGGAGACGGTGACCGACTGGGAACGGCTGATCGACGCCGCGGCAGTGTTCGGCTGCGACATCGTGTCGGGATTCGCGGGTCGAATCCCGGGAAGGCCGGTGCCCGAGTCGCTGCCCGATTTTGTCCGGGTCTTCGGGCCGCTCGCCCGGCGGGCCGAAGACCGGGGGGTGCGGCTGGCGTTCGAGAACTGCGAGAAGCGGGGCACCTGGGAGAGCGGCGACTGGAACATCGCCCATGCGCCGCAGGCCTGGGATGCAATGTTTGCCGCGGTCGAGAGCTCGGTGCTCGGCCTCGAGTGGGAGCCCTGCCACCAACTTGTGAGCCTCGTCGACCCGCTGCCGCAACTCCGACGGTATGCCCGGCGGATCTGGCACGTGCACGGCAAGGATGCGAACATCCGCTGGGACGTGATCCGCGAACACGGTCTCCGCGGCGGCGTTCCCTATGTGCACCATCGCCTCCCCGGCTTCGGCGACACCGACTGGAGGGCCCTGATCGGCATCCTCCGTCAGGCCGGCTGGCGTGGGAGCATCGACATCGAGGGCTTTCACGACCCCGTCTATCGCGACGCGCTCGAGACCACCGGCCAGGTGGCGGCCCTCAATCACCTGCGGCGCTGCCGCGGCGGAGCGTTCGTGCCCAACGTCTGGTAACCGGCCGGGCGAGCCCTGCTCAGCCGATCATCAGCACGGCGAGGGCCACGACGGCCGCCCCCACGCTCACCGGCAGAGCGGCCCAAGAACCCACGAAGCCGCGGGCCGCCAAGCGGCGGTTCCGCTCCTCGACGGGCAGCCCGAGCAACTCCTCCAGATCCCCGACCGTGATCGGCTGGGTCATCACCAGGTCGGCCCCTGCCTCAGCGGCGGCCCGGCCGGCCGCAAAGCCCGAGCCGATCATCGCCACCTTCGAATCGCCCCGCAGACTGCCGAGCAGTTCGACGAAGTCATGCCCTGACATGTCGTCGAGTTCGGCCGCCACGATCCAGGCGTCGATCTCGAGGTTGCGGGCCAACTTCAGGGCCTGGGAGCCACTGGAGCGGAGATGGAGGCCAATCCGACCCGAGCGGGCGCTGGCCGCCAGGTCCTTATACGCGTCGAACTGAGGATCGACCACGACGACGCTGGGCATCGTCCGCTCGACCGCTTCGTCGTTCCACGTGGACTTGATCACCATGACTGACCTCCTGACGGATACTCGGAAACTGAAGGTTGAACGGGGGAAAGGAAGCGACTCGCAAGAGCGACCGATCAGACCAGCGACATGATCGACAGAAACAAGCTGATGGGGACGAGGCACAGGCAGACATCGGTGACGGTCAGCGACCGGCTGATCGCAGCCGCAGAAAGCACCTGCCCGTTGCTTCGCGCGTGCATGTGAGCGTGCATGATTCGAACTCCTCTGAGCGATGCCCTGTCAGGCCCGCGGTGTCTCGATCTCAGGGTCGGTGCCGCTGGCGGCTTTTCGCCGGCGGACCACGAGTGACCGGCCACAGAACACCCCGCCCAAGGCCAATCCAGCCAGCACGAGGGCCGGCGGTTCGGGTGCAGGAAGCCCGGTCAGCAGTTCGGCATCGACCTCGGACTCATCAAACTCCACCCCTGACCGTGGCAGGCCGAGCATTCCGCCTCGAGCCGAGAAACCCTCGTCCTCACCGGCCCAGGCGAACGAAGCGAAAGCCCCAGGGGCCGCAAACGTCTCCCAGCCAGTGCCCTTAGGAACAAGCGTGACCTCGGCGGCCGCGCCGACCAGCGGTGCGGCAGCGAGAATGGCCACGGAAATCGCTTGAATGGCAGCCTTGCAAGTCTGGTTCATGGTGTCCGGTTCTCGAGGTCAGCGGTGGACTTCGGGGAACTCCTCCGCTGAGTTCTGACAGTGCAACCGGCGTGCCACACCCCTCGAACGACCGTCTTTTTTACGACCTGCAGGTCGTAAACCCTTTCGATTAAAGGCTTTCCGTCCTTGCTACACCCGTCGATAGCGGCGGCCTGCGGCCGAGCGGCTGAGGCGGATCGCACCAGCCCAAGCAGACAGGGTGGAGCGAATCGCTCCACTTCGACGGCGGAGTGGGGCGATTCGCCCCACCACCCTCGGGGGGTTCTGGAGGGCGGCACGGCCGGGAATCAGGCCGCTCGTGGGATCGACGCCCTGCTCAACCTGAGTCCGTGCTAGCCTCCGAATCCATGGACATCGCGCTCGGGGAAGTCTGGAACTGGTGGCGGTTTCTCTGGCCCCACCTCTTGGCGTGGGGTGTGATCGCGGTCTCCGTGGTCGCTTCGGCCCACGCCATCCTCGTCAAGCGGGACACCCGCTCGACCATCGGCTGGGTCGGGCTGATCTGGCTGTCGCCGGTGTTCGGGGCGGTCGCCTATTTCCTGCTCGGAGTGAACCGGATCCGCTCGCGGGCCACCCAGCTTCGGGCGGGAGTCACCCGGGCCGCCCTCGAGACCCGGGCGGCGGTGCCCGGAGCCGACCGGCTGGCTGCGGCGATCGGTCCCGACCGGGCCCCGCTCCGGTCGCTGGCGACGCTCGTGGGAAGAACCACGGGCCGGCCGTTGCTCGACGGCAACCTGATCGAGCCGCTCGCGGGGGGCGACGAGGCCTATCCGGCCATGCTGGAGGCGATTCACTCGGCCCGCCGCAGCGTGGCCCTGGCGACCTACATCTTCGACAACGACCCCACCGGGCGGCAGTTCGCCGATGCCCTGGCAGCGGCGGCGGCCCGGGGCGTGCAGGTGCGGGTACTCATCGACGGGATCGGGTCGAGCTACACCATCCCCTCGATCGTGGGCGTGCTCGCCGGCAAAGGCGTGCGGGTGGAGCGGTTCCTCCCCACGAGCGTCCCG
>JBIIYH010000067.1:0-12224 GCA_044346905.1 Pirellulales bacterium | reverse complement strand
CGGCCGTGAGCCGCTCGCCGGCCTCCACTTTTTCGCGGATCGGCTCGAGCGACGGGGTGATGGCTCGGATCATGGGTGTCTCTGGACTTGGGAATGGGGGCGGCCTTCGTGCGACCGCACTACCAGAACCGCAGGCCGGTGATTTCTGCAACCGCCGTGCGAAACAGCCCTCGAAATGGGGGCCGGGCAACCCCTCGCGGGCCGAAATCGATTAAGTTGCCGCAGCCATTTCGCATCCCCCCCTCCCGCGCCGCGAGTTCTCGATGCCTGCCCTCCTGTCGCTGCCGCCCGTTTCCCTGCCGCTTGCCTTCATGGGCCAGTCGTTCGAATGGGGCGACATGGTGATCGTGGGGCTGCTCGTGCTGCTCGAGGGCGTGCTCTCGATCGACAACGCGCTGGTGCTCGGCCTCTTGGCCAAGCGGCTGCCACCGCACCTGCGGCCCAGGGCGCTCTCCTACGGGCTGATCGGGGCCTTCGTGTTTCGCGTTTTGGCGATCGCCACGGCCAGCTTTCTGCTCAAATGGACTTTCGTGAAGCTGCTCGGCGGCGGCTACCTGATCTTCATCGCGGTCAAGCACTTGTTCTTCGAGGCCCAGGAAGAAGACGGTGAAAAGCTCGTGCTCGACGCCTCGGGCCAGCCCGTGCTCGTCGACGTGGAGACGGGAGGCCAACTGACGACCGCCCAGGAGGATCTCGAGATCAAGGAACGCGTGCCGGTGGGCTCGTCACTCGTCACGGGCGATCAGGTCTCCGCCGTGCCGGCGGCCGGCGGCAGGCCTGGCGGGTCGGTCACGAGGCGGCGCGGGCCGTCGTTCTGGAGCACGGTGGCCGTCATCGAGCTGACCGACGTGGCCTTTGCGGTCGACTCGATTCTGGCGGCAATGGCGCTGGCCGGCAGCCGCCAGGAGAAGCTCTGGGTGGTGATCACGGGTGGGATTCTGGGCGTGATCCTGATGCGGTTCGCTGCCGCCGTGTTCGTGAAGCTGCTCGACCGGTTTCCGCGGTTCGAGGAATCGGCTTATCTGCTCGTGATCGTGATCGGGCTCAAGCTCGTGGCTGACTGGGGCCTCAACAGCGACTGGTCGCAGGAGCTCCCGGGCTTCGAGGGCGGGCGGCGGCAGACGGTCGAGCGGTATGACGGCTGGCTCGACGTGAACTGGCCGCTGACGGCCGGCGGAATGAAGCCAGCCCACGACGGCCATTCCGATGGGGGCCACACCGCCAGCGGGATTCCCCACGTGCCGCACCTGCTCGACTTCCACGACCTCAGGCGGCCTGAGTGCCTGGCGTTTTGGGCCGCGATGGCCGCCTGCTTCGGGATCGGCTTTTTGCCGAAAAAGCAACAGCACTCCGACGTCGCCTGAGCCGGCCGGCCGCAGGAGTCTCACAGCCAGAGGTCGGCGGCGATCGCGGCCAGGAGCACCAGGCCGATCGCGGCGTTGGCCGTGAAGAAGGCCTGGTTGACCTTGGAGAGATCGTCGGGCCGCACGAGGGCGTGCTCCCAGGCGAGCAGGGCCGCGATGGCGGCCAGCGCCGCCCAATAGATCCATCCCAGCTGCGGGACGACGGCCGGGAGCAGGGCGAGGAACAGGAGCGTGACCAGGTGCAGCCACTTGGCCCGCGCGAGGGCCCGCGGCACACCCAGCCGGGCCGGCACGCTGTAGAGCCCGTGGGCCGCGTCGAAGGCGGCATCCTGGCAGGCGTAGATGATGTCGAAGCCGGCCACCCAGGTGGTGACGGCCAGGCCCAGGATCGCGGCGGGCAGGAGATCCACCGGGTCGCGCAAGAGCGTCTCGCCCCGCAGCGCGATCCAGGCGGCCACCGGAGCCAGCCCGAGCGCGGCCCCGAGCCAGAGATGGGCCAGCGACGTGAACCGCTTGGCGAAGGAATAGCCGAGCAGCCAGGCGAGCACCGGCAGCGAGAGCGCCAAGGGCAGCCAGTTGGGCAGGAACAGCAGTGTGGCCGCGATGAACACCGCCGCGGATGCCATCACGAGCCCGAGAACCTCGCCCGTGCCCACGGCGCCCCGCGGCAGGTGCCGGGATGCCGTTCGCGGGTTTTCGGCGTCGATCGCCCGGTCTACGAGCCGGTTGAAGGCCATCGCCGCCGTGCGGGCCGCCACCATGCAGGCCAGGATTCCGAGCACCGGCTTCGCGAGCGACCAGGGCTCGGCCAGCGACCAGCGGCCGTCGCCGCCGAAGCGGATGGCAATCAGCGCCGCCATCACGGCGAATGGCAGGGCGAAGATCGTGTGGCTGAAGCGGACGAGTTCGAGGTAGGTCCGCAGCCGCGAGCCGGCGGGAGCCGGCGCGGCCTCAGCAGGCGAGCGATCCGGGGCCGACACCGCTGTCGTCGTGGCCGTCATGCGTCCGATCCCCAGCGGCGGACGAGCGCGTTGGCCACGCCCAACTGGTCGCAGATCCGCGCCACGACGAAGTCCACCAGGTCGCTCACCGTCTCGGCCCGGGCGTAGAAGCCGGGCGAGGCCGGCAGCACCACCGCTCCCGCCTCGTGGATGGCCTGCATGTTCTTCAGCTGCGGCAGCGAGAGGGGCGTCTCCCGGGGCACGACCACGAGCTTTCGCCGCTCCTTGAGATGGACCTCCGCCGCCCGGTGGATCAGGTTCTCGCCCATCGCGTGGGCCACCGCGGCCAGCGTGCTGCCGCTGCAGGGGCAGATCACCATTCCGGCGGTCAGAAACGACCCGCTGGCGATCGGGGCCATCAGATTCTTGTAATGGTGATAGTGCAGCCGGCCTGCCGTGGGGGCGGGCCGGCCCAGCAGAGCGGCCACGTCGAACCGCTCGAGATCGACGCGGCGGCTGAGTTCCTCTTGGATCACCGCCTGGCCCGACGGGCTCACCGACAAGTGCACCTCGTGCCCTGCGGCCAGCACCACCTCGAGCAGGCGGACGCCATACGGAGCGCCCGAGGCTCCGGTGATCGCGACGACGAGAGGCAACGGGTCAGCCATGGGCCGCTCCCGTAGTCGCGGCGGCACTCCGCGTGGCGATCGTGAGCGTGGCGATCCCGAACGTGAGCGGCACCATTTCGACCGCTTCGAAGCCGGCCGCCCGCACGAGTGCCGCCAGCCGCTCGCCCGAGGGAAACTCCTCGACGCTCTGGTTCAGGTAGGTGTAGGCATCGGAGCCGTTGCGGGCCACGACGTTGCCGAGCCGCGGCAAGACGTTGCGGAAGTACCAGAGATAGCCCGTGCGGATCGCCGCCGACTTGGGCAGCGAAAACTCGAGGATCGCGAGCTTCCCGCCTGGCTTCGTGACCCGGGCCATCTCGGCCAGGCCCCGCGACGTGTCGGCGATGTTCCTGAGGCCGAAGGCGACCGTGACCAGATCGAAGTCGGCGGTGGCGAAGGGCAGCCGCATCGCGTCGGCCTCGACCCACTCGATCCCGCGGCCCGCCTTGGCCGCCTTGACTTCCCCCCGGTCGAGCATCGGCCGGCAGAAATCGCTGGCCACGATCCGCACGGCGGGCCCAGCCTTGGCGGCGTAGGCGAGCGCGAGGTCGCCGGTGCCGCAGCAGACGTCGAGGATCGCGCCGGACTCTGGCGGCGGCGCCCGGCGGACGGTCAGTCGCCGCCAGAGCACGTCGATTCCGCCGGAGAGTAGCCGGTTGACCAGGTCGTATCGCGGGGCGATCTCGGCGAACATTCCCCGCACCCGCTCGCCGCTCTTGTCCACTCCCGCGTTGTCGGCAGGCCCGCCATGGTCGGCTTGGGGCGGATCTCCTATCGTGGCGGCTCGGTCGGCGATCACGGGCACTGCTCTCGTGGTGGATGCCGGCCGCGGGAGGCTGGCTCGGATTCGCGACATGCGTTGGCAGTGCCACGAACTCTTTCATCGTATGCCGCCGGGGGCCACGGCGGGAGGGATCGCCGTCGTGATCGACGTCCTGAGGGCCTCGACCACGATCGTCACGGCCCTGGCCCACGGGGCGGCGGTCGTTTTGCCCCGCCGCTCGATCGACGAGGCCCGGGCCACCACGGCGGCTCGGGTCGGGGCTGTGCTCGGGGGCGAGCGGGGGGGCGTGAAGATCGCCGGCTTTGATCTGGGCAACTCGCCGGCCGAGTACACGGCTGACCGCGTGGCCGGAAAGCCGGTCGTGATCACCACCACCAACGGCACCGCCGCGCTCGCCGCCTGTGGCGACGCCGCCGAGGTGCTCGTGGGCGCGATTGTGAACCGCGCAGCCGTGGCGGCGACGGCCCGGGCGTTGGCCGCAGCGCGGGGCTCTGACGCGATCCATCTGGTCTGCGCCGGCACCGACGGCCACGTGACCGAGGAAGACCTGCTCGCGGCCGGCGCGATCCTCGACGCCGCGGGCCGCGACGAAGAGCTTGACGATGAAGCCCGCGCGGCCCGCGACCGCTTTCGAGGCCTCGTCGCTGCCGGCCGCGTGGGGCTGGAAGAGCGGATCGCCACCGCCTTCCGCACCTGCCGTGGCGGCGAGAACCTGATCGCGCTCGGCATGGAGGCCGACCTCGCCACGGCCGCCGCCATCGACTCGCTCGCGGTCGTGCCCCGGCTCGACCGCGAGGCCGAGGCACTCGTCGCAGCGTCGTGACCCGGCCCTGCCGGGCCGCTGCCCGTCGGGGTACACTCCTCGCTCCCTCCGAAAGCGATTTTCCCCCGAGCCGTCATGCAAAACCAAAACGACCAGTCCCGGATGGACAAGATCGTGTCGCTCGCCAAGCGGCGCGGATTCATCTTCCAGTCGAGCGAGATTTATGGCGGCCTGAACGGCTTCTGGGACTATGGGCCCCTCGGCGTGGCCCTGAAGCGAAACCTCAAGGACGCCTGGTGGCACGACATGGTCGCCGGCCACGACGAGCTGGCCACGGTGGCGGGGGCCCCGAGCCCCTACGAGATGGCCGGCCTCGACTGCACGATCATCATGCATCCGCAGGTCTGGAAGTGCTCCGGCCACTTCGACCTGTTTCACGACTGGATGATCGACTGCCGGGAGACGAAGAAGCGGTATCGTTACGACCACCTGGCCGGCCGCTGGGCCGCCCACCGCGGCAAGAAGCTGTTCGTCACCACCGACGCCTCGGGTGACGACGTGCCCGTGGAGCTCACCGCCCGGGCCCAGAAGGGTTTCGGGTTGCGGGCCAAGCAGGTGGAGGAGATCGAGTGGACCGGCGACGCCGAGCCGCTCGCCGCCGCGATCGCCGCCGGCCGGGCGAGCCTGGCCGACACGCTCGGCCCCGACGCCGCCGCCCCCGGCACGCTCACCGAGCCCCGCGAGTTCAACCTGATGTTCGAGACCCGGATCGGCGCCCTGGCGAGCGGCGACGCCGACGACCGGGCCTTCCTCCGACCGGAGACGGCCCAGGGGATCTTCGTCAACTTCAAGAACGTCTGCGACACCTCGCGGGTGCGGGTGCCCTTCGGGATCGCCCAGATCGGCAAGAGCTTCCGCAACGAGATCACGCCCCGGAACTTCACCTTCCGGTCCCGCGAGTTCGAGCAGATGGAGATCGAGTTCTTCTGCCGGCCGGCCGAGTCGGCCGACTGGTATCGCTACTGGCGTGACCGCCGCTGGAAGTGGTACCTGAACCTCGGCCTCACCGAGGGCAAGCTCCAGCTGCGGGAGCACCACGCCGACGAGCTCTCGCACTACTCCGTGGGCACGGCCGACATCGAATACGCCTTTCCGTTCCTGGCCGAGGGGGAGTTCGGCGAGCTCGAGGGCATCGCCCATCGCGGCGACTTCGACCTCCGCAGCCACATGGAGGGCAAGCTCGTCCGCCAGGACGGCGAGCTCGTGGTGGAGAAGGGCGACGACGGCAAGCCCCGCCACCGCGGCAGCGGCAAGGACCTCTCCTACTTCGACGACGTCACGCGGGAGCGGTATGTGCCCCACGTGATCGAGCCCTCGGCGGGCGCCGACCGGGCCGTGCTGGCCTTTCTCTGCGACGCCTATCACGAGGACGAGGTGCCCGACGAGGACGGCAAGCCGCGGAGCCGCACCGTGATGAAGCTCCATCCGAGGCTCGCCCCGGTGAAGGCGGCGATCCTGCCCCTGGTGAAGAAGGACGGGATGCCGGAGGTGGCGATCGATCTCTATCGCCGACTCAAACGGCACATGGCCTGCCAGTACGACGAGAAGGGCTCCGTGGGCCGCCGCTACGCCCGGCAGGACGAGGCGGGCACGCCTTGGTGCCTGACGATCGACGGCCAGACGCTCACCGACCAGACGGTCACGCTCCGCGACCGCGACTCGCTGGTGCAGGAGCGGGTGCCGCTCGACGACGTGGTGGACCGGCTGCGGGACCGGCTGGCATGAGACCCTCCATTGCCACGGTTTGCAGCCTCCAATCCTCGCTCGAGACCGTGCTCGAGGACTACGCGGCCGGCCACGTCGATGCGATCGATCTCTGGCTCGGCCAGGCCGACGCGTATCTCAAGGAGCGGTCGGTTGCGGCGCTCCGCGAGGCGGTCGCCGGCCACGGGATCGCGGCCTTGGCGGCGAGCTTTCAGGGCGGTCTCTTGACCAGCCAGGGCGAGGCCCGCGCTGAGCACTGGAAGACGTTCGAGGGGCGGCTCGCCCTCTGTCGCGAGCTCGAGGTGCCTGTGCTCGTGGTCGCCGGCGACGCCTTCGGGCCGCTCGGGCCGCAGGACCTCGGTCGGCTGTCGCTGAGCCTCGCCGAGGCGGCCAAGCGGGCGGCGGATGCGGGAGTCAGGCTGGCGCTCGAGTTCGACGCCCGGGCGAGCTTCCCCAACAATCTCCAGTCGGCCGTGGCCGTGGTCGAAGACGTGGGCAGCCCGAGCCTGGGCGTGTGTCTCGACTGGTTTCAGTGGACGGTCGGCCCGAGCAAGCCGCTCGACCTGTGGCTTCTGTCGCGGGAGAACCTGGCCCACGTGCAGCTCTCCGACATCGCCGACGTGCCCCGCGAGATGGCCTCCGACGCCGACCGGATCCTGCCCGGGGAGGGATCATCTCCGGTGGACGACCTCGTTCGCCGGCTCGGCGAGATCGGCTACGCGGGGGCCGTGAGTGTCGAGCTCATGAACCCGCAGCTCTGGGGCGTGCCCCCGCGGCAGTTCGGCGAGATCGCGATCACGGCCCTGCGGAAAGTGCTCGGCCAATCCGCGAACTAGTGTCACGAATGCTCATTGAGCAGGGCGCCCTCGCGCTCGATCTCGTCGATCGGCCGGAGGTCGCCCGTGGCCTCGGGCGGCAAGATCGGAAAGTGGCGGGCGACCGTGAGGATGTCCACCATCTCCTCGCACACCGGACCCTCGTGCGTCACCCACAGGGCCGGGTCGTGCTTCTGCAGGTCGACCGACACCGAATAGGTGCGGAGCGTCTTGCGGCGGCCCTTCACGTATTGGGGAAAGAACGACAGGGAAAGCTCTCGCAGCGAGCGATAGATCGGGTCGCGGTAGCGGAGCAGGGGGCTGTTGCTCTTGGAGATCGCCCCCCAGAGGCCGCGGCGGCGAAACAGGGCGACCACGTGGTCTACGTCGCCGCGAGCGGCCCCCATGTCCATCAGCAGAGGAGGGTGGCCGGCGAGGGCCAGGGCCGCAGCCGCCACGAAGGCACCCTCGATGCAGTGGGCGGTGTTGTGCTCGAGCACCCCCGCCACCGAGCGGGCTGTGTGGCCGTCCGGCTCGGTGTTCCAGGGGATCCGGTTGACGAAGCTCTGGATCCGTTCGGGTGTCCGAAGCTTGGCCAGCCGGCCCTCGATGGCAGGCGGTAGGCCCAGGGTGATCTCGGCTGCGATCGTGAGCGTCATGCGAAGCCTCCTGGCTGGCTTCCGAACAGAACGGACAGCAGCGGTGGAACGGCCTCGAAATCCTAGTGGAATCGGCCGGATCCGTGGGAAATCCAACGGCTGACGGCTTGGGGCACCGAGTTCGTGCCAAAACCGGAGCTCAGTGCGTAGAATCAAAGCGTGGCCAGAGGTCACTCGATTCTCGAGCCCGAACCCATGGAGGGAGCAGGCATGCGTCGGCCTTCACTCGTGCGAATCCTTGCGGTGTTGGTGATCGCTGGTGCGGTCGCGAGCCCATCTGAGGCCCAGGCTCAGCGATTCTGTCGCGGGTTTGGCTACGGCAACATTGGCTACGGGGCGGGCTACAGCATCGCCGTGGGCCGCGGCTGGGGCTGGGGCGGCTATGGCTGCCTGCCGAGAGTCTCATGCTGGCGGCCTTGCTGGCGTCCCTATCGCCCCTTCTGCGGAGTTCCCACGTATTCGTTCGGCTGGCCGGGCTGTGGCTTCGGCGGCTGGGGCGGCTACTCCAGCTACTACGGAGCCCAGTCTGTCTATCTGGCGGCGCCCTTCGGGGGCGGAGCCAGCTTCTTCTCCGGGGGGATCGTGCCCTATCCGGTGCCGTATGCCGTTCCCTACGCGGTGCCCTATGTCGCGCCGTGGACCTGGTTCGGCGGTGCAAACGCACCCGTGTCAGCCGGCCAGACGACCGCGCTGGCTCGGGCCGTCAACGTGCCCGCCGCCCGCGCGACCGCGGCGAGAGATCCCGTGGCGATCGCCCAGACAAGTCCTTCGGCCAGGCTGCGGGCGGCCCATCCAGCGTCGCGTCGTCGCGCGGCCGCCCTCGTGGCGACCGGCGATCGGCAGCTCCGCGAAGCGGGCGGCGACGCCCGGCGACTGAGGGCAGCGGCCGAAGCCTATCGCCGTGCGGCTGCTGCCGCCACCGATGATCCCGACATCCACATCCGCCACGCGATCGCCTTGGAAGCCGCCGGCCGCCCGGCCGACGCCAACGCCGCTGCGCAGCGGGCCGTGGCGCTCGACGGCCGGCTCGGCCCGGAGCCGGGCAACCGCGATCCAGGCGCGCCGGCGCCGCTCGCGGCCCGGGGGGCGACCATCCTCCGTGAGATCGCGGCCGCCGATCCTGAGGCCGAGGAGCCGATCGCGAGGCTCGCCGCGGCCTGGGCCGCGCGGGCCGCGGGGCCGCTCGCGCGACTGGCGGCGGTTTCAGGCAGCCGATAGCCGGCGGAGCGGTGCCGTGTATCCTTGGTCGTGATGACGGTCGCCCCGAACCTCTGTGAACGCATCGATCTTGCCGCGGCCGACGGTCGCGAGCGGCTCGACGCCCTCCGTGGAAAGCTCGTCTCGCAAGGAGACGTGGTCAGCCCGGCGAGCCGCCAGCGGACGATCGACGTCTTCGGCGAGCCGCTCTCGCCGCGGCAGGTGGTCGCGCGGATCTGCGAAGACGTGCGGGCCAAGGGCCGGGAGGCCCTGCTCGACTACACGCGGCGGATCGACCGGGCCGACGTCGCGGCTGAGACGCTGTTTGTCCGCGCGGAGGCGCTCGCCGCCGCCCATGCCGCCGCGCCTCCCGCGTTCCTGGCGGCGGTGCGGCGGATTCGCGATCGCGTCAAACGGTTTCAAGAGGCGGTGCTCGCCCGCGACGTGACGGTGCCGCTCGCCGGGGGCGGCTCGCTGCGGCAGCGATACGTGCCGCTCGGCCGGATCGGCGTGTGCGTGCCCGGCGGTGCGGCGGCCTATCCCTCCACGCTCCTGATGACGGTCGTGCCGGCCCAGGTCGCAGGGGTGCCGGAGATCGTGGTGGTCGCGCCCCCGACCCCCTTTGGCGCCGACAACCCGCATGTGCTGGCCACCTGTCACGAGCTCGGCGTCACGACGGTGGTGCGGGCCGGCGGGGCCCAGGCCGTGGCGGCGCTCGCCTACGGCGTCGAGGGGCTGCCCCGCGTCGACAAGATCGTGGGCCCGGGCAACCTGTTCGTGGCGCTCGCCAAGGAATATGTGTACGGCGACGTGGCGATCGACTCGATCGCCGGCCCGAGCGAGATCGTGATCGTGGCCGACGAGGCCGCCCGACCGGAGTTCATCGCGGCCGACATGCTGGCCCAGGCCGAGCACTCGCCCGGCTCAGCGATCCTGCTGACCGCGAGCGCCGCGCTCGCCGACCGGGTGGCAGCGGCGGTCACCGAGCAACTGGCCGTGCTCGAGCGGGCCGAGCTCACGCGGGACAGCCTTCAGCGGTTCGCCGGCATCGTGGTCACCCGCAGCGACGAGGAGTCGGCGGCGCTCGCCCACGAACTCGCTCCGGAGCACCTCTCGATCGACACCCGCGATCCCGAAGCCGCGCTCGCGCGGATCCGCCACGTGGGCGCGGCGTTCCTCGGCCCCTGGAGCCCCGTGGCCGCGGGCGACTACGCGGCCGGCCCGTCGCACGTCCTGCCCACCGGCGGCACGGCCCGGTTCGCGGCCGGCCTCTCAGCCAACGACTTTCTCCGGGCGGGCAGCGTGATCACGCTCTCGCAGGCCGATCTCGCCGAGATGGCCGACGACATCCGCCTCCTGGCCGACACCGAGGGCCTCACGGCCCATCGCCGCAGCGTGGAGAGCCGCTTGCGCGGGTCGTGACGGTCGTCACAGTTGCAGCGGTTCGACGGAGTCTCGCCGCGGGTGAGGTAGACTTCGATCGTCAACCACCAGGCGCCTCCATGACCACTCCCGCGGCCACCACCGCCAGCCTCGTCCGTCCCGCGATCGCGGAGCTCGCCGGCTATGTGCCGGGCGAGCAGCCGCAGTCGGGCAAGTGGATCAAGCTCAACACCAACGAGAATCCCTACGCCCCGTCCCCGGCCGTCGCCCGGGCGGTCGCGTCCACGGCCGAGGGCCGCACGCTCGCCAAGTATCCCGATCCGCTGGCCACCGTCTTCCGGCTGCGGGCGGCCGAGATTCTCGGCGTGGACCCCGACTGGATCATCTGCGGCAACGGTTCCGACGACCTGCTCACGATCCTCGTCCGCAGCTTCGTCGGGGAAGGGGAGTGGCTGCGGATCGCCTACCCGAGCTACATCCTCTACCGCACGCTGGCCGGCCTGCAGGGAGCCCGGTGCGAGGAGCTGATGTATGAGCGGGACTGGTCGCTCTCCGACGCTTTCGCCGCCCCGCGGCCGGGCCTCAAGCTGGCCTTCCTCGCGAATCCCAACAGCCCGTCGGGCACGCTCGTCTCCCCGGATCGCGTTGCCTCGCTTGCCAACCGGCTGCCCTGCCCGCTGGTGGTGGACGAGGCCTACGGCGACTTCGCCGACGCCGACTGCCTCGACCTCGTGAAGCGGTGTGAGCGGGTGATCGTGACCCGGTCGTTCTCGAAGTCGTATGCCCTGGCCGGCCTGCGGTTCGGCTTCGCCGTGGCCCGGCCCGAGATCGTGGCCGAACTCCGCAAGGTGAAGGACTCTTACAACTGCGACGCCCTCTCGATCGCCGCCGCCACCGCCGCGATCGACGACCGTGCCTGGCTGGCCGACAACCGGGCGAAGATCGTCGCCACCCGCCGCCGGCTCACCGACGCGATGCGGGCCCTCGGCTACGACGCCGTCGAGAGCCAGGCCAACTTCGTCTGGTGCACCCACCCCGACCGGCCCCACAAGCCGGTCTACGAGGCCCTCAAGGCCCAGCGGGTGCTGATCCGCTTCATGCAGTATCCCGGCTGGGGCGACGGCCTGCGGATCACCGTCGGCACCGACGACGAGATCGACGCCTTCCTCGCCATCATGAAGACTCTTTGAGTTCCACTCCCACGAACCCCGCCGCACGCATGCCCCGCACCGCCACCGTCACTCGCACGACCAAGGAAACCGACATCCGACTGTCGCTCGATCTCGACGGCACGGGCCGGGCCGAGATCGCCACCGGCATCGGCTTCTTCGATCACATGCTCACGCTCCTGGCCGGGCACTCGCTCTTCGACCTGAAGATCGCCTGCACGGGCGACACGCACGTGGACGGCCACCACACGGTGGAGGACGTGGGCCGCGCGCTGGGCTTCGCCGTGGCCGAGGCGCTCGGTGACCGGCGGGGCATCCGCCGCTACGGTCACTGCGTGCTGCCGATGGACGAGTCGCTCGTGACCGCCGCGGTCGATCTCGGCGGTCGGGCGGCCTGCGTCCTGGCCGTGGATTTTCCCGTACCCACGATCGGCACCTTCGACGCCCAACTCGTCGAGGTGTTCTGGGAGAGTTTTGCTTCGACGGCGGGCGCCAACGTCCACGCCGTGCTGCACCACGGCCGCAACGGCCACCACATCGCCGAGGCGGTCTATAAGGGCCTGGCCCGCTCGCTCCGGATGGCGGTCGAGCCCGACCCGCGCCAGCCGGGCATCCCGAGCACCAAGGGCACGCTCACGCAGGCCTGACCGCCGGGGCTGCCATGCGCAGACTGTCCCCGTCGGTGCTCTCGAGGCAACCTCCTGCGAGGCTCGGGGT
>JBIIYH010000298.1:0-3599 GCA_044346905.1 Pirellulales bacterium | reverse complement strand
CTCTGGATCGCGGGCCCGAACGTGATGCAGGGCTATCTCGACCGTCCCGATCTCACCGCCCAGGTGGTGCACAACGGCTGGTATTGCACGGGCGACATCGCCCGGCTCGACCGCGAGGGCTTCATCACGATCACCGGCCGGGAGAGCCGGTTCTCCAAGATCGGCGGAGAGATGGTGCCCCACCTCTCGGTCGAGGAGGCGGTCAACGAGGCGCTTGGGGCGTCCGACGGCGAACTTCTGGCCGTGGTGACGGCCGTGCCCGACCGGGCCAAGGGGGAGCGGCTCGTCGTGTTCCATCTGCCGACGGAGCGGGAGATCGGCGGCGTGGTGGCGGCCCTGCGAGAGCGTGGCCTGCCCAACCTCTGGATCCCCGGGGCCGACGCCTTCGCCGTGATCGAGGAGATGCCGGTGCTCGGCTCGGGCAAGCTCGATCTCCGCCGGCTCGGTGAAATGGCCCGCGAGCGGTTCGGCGAGGCGACGACGTGACCGCGGCCCGCGACGACGCGGCGGTCGAACTCGATTGCCTGCTCGGCCGGAGCGACTCGCTGCGGGCGGAGGTGTTTTTTCGGGCCATGCTCCCGCCGGGTGTGGAGGCTGCCGCGACCACGCTCACGGGCACGCTTGCCGGCCCGGAGTGCAAGCACGCGCTCACGCTGCCGGTGACGGCGAAGCTGGCGGCCGTGCCCGGCTCACCGGCCGGTCTGGTTCCGGCGGCCACGGGCACGGTCGTGGCCCGGGCTATCTTCACTGAGCCCGCCTTCTGGACACCGGAGCTGCCGAACCTCTACCGGCTGGATGCCCGGCTCGACGTGGCGGGGCGGGAGCAGGCCGTGTGGCAACGCCGGGTGGGCCTGCGGCGGCTGGGGGTTCGCGGCCGGTCGCTCTGGCTCGACGGCCGCCGCTACGTGCCCCGCGGGCTGGCCGCCGCGGTGGAGGCGATCGATGTCGCCGCCTACCGCGCCGCGTCGCTCGCCGCGGTCCTGCCAGACCCGTCCGAGGCGTTGCTCGACCGCTGCGACGCCGAGGGCATGGCCGTGTTCGGCCTGCTGACTGACGACGCCGGAACTCCGCTCGACGCGGAAGCCGCGACCGCGGCGATCCTGCGTTGGGCCTGGCATCCGGCCGTGTTTGGGGCGGTGTTGCCGCGAGACGTGGCGGCCGAGCAGGCCGGGGAGATCGCGACCGCGACCCGCGGCCGCAGGGGCACGTTGCTCATCGCCTGGGAGGCCGACGGCACGCTCCCGCCGCCGGCCATTCCCGCCGACATCGATCTGCTCGTGGTCGCGCTGCAGCCAGACGGCCCGCCGCACGACGCCTGGCAGGCCGCTCCGCCGGCCGCGCCGCTCATCGCCCGGCGAACCGGCCACGTGGCCGTGGGCTCCGAGCCCTCGCGCCGCGGCTGCGACAGCCTGCAGGCGGCGCTGGCGGCCTGGGGCGGCGGCCGGCCCGGCCCGCCGTGGGACTGGGCGGGCTATCTCGTCGGCTGAGCGGCGCCCTGCCCGGGCCACGTCAGGGTCTTGGCTCGGCCCGGCGGCCGCGGATCTTCACGGCAGTGAAATCGTTCATGTCGTCGAACGAGCCGATCCCGACGCGGCCGCTGGTGAAGGTCTTGTCGTGCGTCTCGATGAAGGGCTTGTCGAGATCGTCGAAGTAGACCGCGATCCGGCCCGTGGCCACGTCGCGGATGAGCTTCACGGTGTGCCACTGGTCATCCCACGGCACCGGCTTGTCGTTGGTCGAGAGCGACCGGCGCGGGGCACCGTCGACGATGAAGATCTGGCCGCTGTGCGGATCGGGCTTGGCCCCGAGGTGGACGTAGTAGAAGTGCTCGGAATCCTGCCAGTTGAAAAACACGCAGCAGTCGCGGTGATGGCCCGTGTCCCGGGTGCTCTTGACCTCGAAGCTGATGGCCGTGTCGGTCAACTCCAGATCCTTGACGAGGGCCACGTTGTGGGGACTGCGAACCTTGGGCTGGTAGTCGCTCGTCCGCTTGTTGAGTCCCCAGACGGCGCGATCGCCGTCCTGGCCGAGCTTCCAGGCGGCCGGGTCGGTGGGCTCCCAGCGATCGGCCCCCCGCGAGAAGTCGTCTTCGAAGACCAGCGGCAGGACCTCGGCGGCGGGCGGCGCCGCTGGGCAGACAGCGAGGCTCCAGGCGAGGCTCGACAGGACACCCAGGGCGACGGCTCGACTGACACGCATGAGGGCTGCTCCGGAGGCCTACGGACCGCGGGCGATCGCCCGGGGCGAGTGGTAGGATAACGAGCATGGCCGATGTCGATCCCGACCGCTACTCCAGGCAGATTCGCTTTGCGTCGCTCGGGCCCGAGGGGCAGACCAGGCTCGCCGCGGCCCGCGTCGCCATGGTGGGCTGCGGGGCGCTCGGGAGCGCGGCGGCAATGGCCCTGGCCCGGGCAGGGGTCGGCCACCTCCGGCTGATCGACCGAGACGTGCCCGAACTCTCGAACCTGCCCCGCCAGGTGCTCTTCGACGAGGCCGACGTGACCGCCGGACTCCCCAAGGCGGCGGCGGCAGCGAGGCAGCTCTCCCGGATCAACTCCGCCATCACGCTCGAGCCGGTCGTGGCAGATCTCACGGCGGCCAATGCCGTGGCGTTGCTCGCCGGCGTGGACGTGATCGTGGACGGTACCGACAACCTCGAGGCCCGCTATCTCGTGAACGAGGTGGCCTGTCGTTCAGGGGTGCCGTGGGTGCATGGCGGGGCGCTCGGGGCCGAGGGCCGCGTGCTCGGTGTGATCCCGGGCCAGACGGCCTGCCTCAGGTGTCTCGTGCCCGAGCCGCCGTCGCCCGGCACGCTCCCCACCTGCGACACGGCCGGCATCATCGGTCCGGCGGCGCTGGTGGTGGCCGCGGTGCAGGCGGCCGAGGCGATGAAACTGCTCGTGGGTGCTGCCGGAGAGTCGGCTGGGCGGATGTTGGCCTGCGACCTGTGGACGTTTCAGTGGCGGGTGGTGGATCTCACGCCTCTGGCCGTGGCCGGCTGCCCGACCTGCCGCGGGGGCGACTATCCCTGGCTCGAGGGCCGGCTGGGCGGGGCCGCGGTGCCGGTCTGCGGGCGTGAGGCGGTGCAGGTGCCGGCTTCGGCCGGCGGCCTCGTCGATCTGCCCGCGCTGGCCGCGAGGCTCGCCGGCGTGGCCGACGTGACGGTGAACGAATGGCTGATGCGGGCCGAGGTCGAGCCGGGCATCCGGCTCTCGGTGTTCGCCGACGGCCGAGCCATCGTGGACGGCACCCGCGACGAGGCCCGTGGTCGGGCGATCGTGGCCCGCTACCTGTGAGCGGAGATTCAATACCGCAGGCCGCTGCGGCGGAGGTGCACCAAGGGCGCGGTGTCGGGCCGGCCGCCGGCCGCCTCGATCCGGCCGAGCACCACCACATGGTCCGCGCCGGCCGCCGTCGTCTCACCCACCGGCCGGCACTCCATCCAACCGGCCGCCTCGGCGAGCACGGCCACGCCCGCCGGCGTGCGTTCGACCGCGAGCCCTGCGAACAGATCCTCGCCCTCGGCTGGAGGCTTGCCGAACCGGGCCAGCAGGCTGCGCTGCGACTCCGCCAGCGCGTTGACCGCGAACAGGCCGCCG
>JBIIYH010000394.1:0-3607 GCA_044346905.1 Pirellulales bacterium | reverse complement strand
CGAGAGGCGGGAGTCGAACCCGCACGCCTTGCGGCACTGGAACCTAAATCCAGCGCGTCTGCCAGTTTCGCCACTCTCGCCCGCTCCGGCGACGATTGTAACGGGTGGCTCGCGTCATCCCCCCCGGGAATGCGCCGGAAGGATGCTACTCGGTGCGGGCGGGCGTCCGGCGGACGCGTTCGGCGTCGAGAAACCGCTCGAGGTTGCCGGCTCCGTTGGCGGATCGCGCCGGCCAAGCGGCGAGGATGGCATCGCGGATGGTGCCGTCTCCGCCGCGAACCGTCTGGATGCCGAACCGAATCTCGAGGGCGACCACCTGGCGGCCGCCCTCGTGCCGCGCGTTCCAGTCGCGGGCGAGCGCGGCGGCCGTGGGAAGGGCGAAGATCCTGACGCGGGGCTGCGGCAGCACCCAGAGAAACTTGTGCCAGCGGTGGTGCGGCAGCGTTGTGAAGCCCCCGGCGGGCCGCTCGTCTTCCAGCGGTCGCCCGCCCCGGAGGAGATCGACGAGCGAGCCGTCGGCCAGGAGCCCCCGGCCATAGACCCACTGCTCCTGGGCGGGCACGCCGCCGAACATCGCCCACTCCTGCGGCAGGCAGCAGAGGTTGATGGCGGCGACCACCGGCCGGGGGAGAGGCCGCCGGCCGAGCGGCGTCACCTGGTGGATGAACGAGGCTCCCGCGACCAGTCCGGCCAGGCCGCAGGCCCATGAGGCCGTCCGGCCGAGCCCGACCGGCGCGGGGGCTGCCTCGGCCCGGCCGCGAGTCCAGGCCGCGGTGGGGATCAGCGGGAGCCAGGCCACGATCCCGATCGCCGCGAACAGGCCCACGGTCATCGCCAGCCAGATCGCGGCGTGGAAAGCGATGAACACCGCGACGATCGAGCCCCGAACCGCCGCCGAGGGCAGGGCCAGAAGGATCAGCGGCAGGCCGATCTCGACCACGAACACGCCCCACTGGAGCGGCCGCGTCAGCCAGGGCAGCAACCCCAACGCCATGCCCAGCGGTGTGCCATGGTCGTGAACGGAGAGCGCGTGGGCGAGGGCGTCGCCGGCGAACCAGCTGGCGTTGCACTTGGAGAGTCCTGCCCCGAGGTAGACGGCGACGAGCTGCAGCACGAGAGCGGCCGAGGCGACCGACCGGACGGCGACGATCGGCTGCCCGGCCGGATCACGGCTCTGCGACCGCCAGGCGTCGACCGACCAGCGCGCCCCGAGCGGGAGGAACATCGCCCAGAACAGCTGGCAGGCCAGCCAGATGTCGCCGGCATTCACGGCGGGCGAGGTTCGCCGGATCACGCTCACCAGGGCGATCCATCCGACCAGGGTCGCGATCCGCGTGTGGCAGCCGGCCGCGAGGACCACGCCGGCGAGGCCCTCGGTCGCGAGCACGACGCCGTTCCACCAGTCGGCATCGACGAGCAAGGCCGCCGACCAGAGCGTCGGGTCGGCGTGGTAGCGAGTGAGCGTCTCCAAGGGAAACATCCCGTCCGCGGCGAACATCAGGCGGAAGTCGCGGGTGCGGAGGAGGCAGTCGGCCACGAGGATCAGCCCCAGCCCGATCCGATAGATTGCCAGGCTGCGGGCGTCGAGCGTGCAGGTCGCCGCCGCCCATCGGCTCAGGCAGCCGCCGACACGTCGGGCTGGATGCTGATCCGGCATCGCGGAGCTGGCTCGGGAACTCACCGTCCGGGTTTTGGGCCGCCGAACTTCACTTCGTCTCGGCGGCCGGTTGCGGCGTTCCTTGAACGACCGCCCTCCCGAAACTACAACATCGCCGGCCCGGTCAGCGATCCCAGTTCGCCCGGAGCCGGTCCGCCGGCCGTGCCGGCCCCCGCAACCCGTGAGCGAATCGATGCACGTTCCCCTGGTGGTCTTGGGTGGCGGTCCCGGCGGCTATGCCGCGGCGTTTCTGGCGGCCGACCTCGGCCTCGAGGTGGCGATCGTCGAGCGGGACGAGCGGCTCGGTGGCACCTGCCTGCTCCGCGGCTGCATCCCGTCGAAGGCGCTCCTCCACGTCGGGCGGGTGTTGGCGGAGTCGCGGGAGATGGAGGAGTGGGGCATCCACTTCCAGAAGCCCACGCTCGACCTGGCGGCGCTCCGGGCCCGGAAGGAGAAGGTGATCGGCACGCTGACCGGCGGCCTGGCCACGCTCGCGCGGCGGCGGAACGTCACGCTCGTTCGGGGCGATGCCCGGTTCACGGGTTCGACTACGCTCGAGATTACGGAGCCCGGGGGGGGCACGAAGACGCTCAGCTTCGACCACTGCATTCTCGCCAGTGGCTCGCGGCCCGCGCGAATCCCGGCCTTCGACATCGGCAGCGAGCGGGTCATGGATTCGACCGGCGCGCTCGAACTCCGCGACATCCCCGAGTCGCTGCTGGTGGTAGGAGGCGGCTACATCGGCTTGGAGATGGGCACGGTGTACGCCGAACTCGGCTCCAAGGTTTCGGTGGTGGAACTCACCGACACGCTCCTGCCGGGTGCCGATCGCGACCTCGTCAAGCCGCTCCAGCAGCGGCTCGACAAGCTGTTTGCGGCGATCCACCTGCGGACCAAGGTCGTGAAGCTCGAGGACACCGGCGGGGCGGTGCGGGTTCACTTCGAGGGGCCGGAGGGGCCCGTCACGCGGGAGTTCTCGCGGGTGTTGGTGGCGGTCGGTCGCCGCCCCAACTCCGACGGACTGGGGCTCGAGCACACGGGGGTCGTCGTCAACTCCAAGGGCTTCGTGGAGGTCGATGACCGGCAGCGGACGGCCGATCCGCAGATCCTCGCGATCGGCGATGTCTGCGGCGAACCGATGCTGGCTCATCGGGCCAGCCATCAGGGGAAGGTGGCTGTCGAGGCGCTGCATGGCGAGCCGGCGGTCTTCGCCCCGCGGGCGATTCCCGCGGTCGTGTTCACCGACCCCGAGATCGCCTGGGCAGGCCTCACCGAGCAGGAGGCGACCGCGGCCGGCCGGGCCGTCGAGATCAGCCGGTATCCCTGGGCCGCCAGCGGCCGGGCCCATGCGCTCGGCCGCACCGACGGCCTGACGAAGATCCTCGTCGATCCCGAGACCGACACGGTCCTCGGCGTCGGCATCGTCGGCCCGGGCGCCGGCGAGTTGATCGCCGAGGGGACGCTGGCGATCGAGATGGGCTGCTCGGCCCGAGATCTCGTGGACACGATTCACGCCCATCCGACGCTCGGCGAGACGGTGGCGTTTTCGGCCGAGAACTATTTCGGCTTGGCGACCGAGATTTACCGCCCGCGGGCGGAATCGGTCTCGCGATGAGCGGCCCGAGCCCGGGGCGGCCACGGAGCCAGCGGCCCGCCGTTGCCCGGCCGGTCGGCGAACCGCCCTAGACGGCTCGTGTGCAACCGGAATAATCTGCAAAGTCTCCCACCTTTTCCGGAGCCCGCCATGTCCAGTCCCGACATCGACCAGGCCGCTCGCACCGCCAGCCCGGCCGGTGACGCCGACGGGGTCTCGCTTCCCCGCGGCGCCCACGCGCCGATGGCGATCGGGCAGATGAGCGACGGGGCCTCGGGCCAGCCGGAACTGACCGACGGGGTGTCGTCGGTCGATGCCGACCCGACCGAGACCCGCGAGTGGCTGGACTCGCTGCG
>JBIIYH010000297.1:0-3625 GCA_044346905.1 Pirellulales bacterium | reverse complement strand
GAGAGCCGCGGGGCATGGTTGATCTCGGCGATGATCTCGATGTCGTGACGGCCGTAGTCAAGGAGATCTCGCGACTTCTGCCCGAAGAAGTCGTCGAGGCCGCGGAGGTCTTCCGGGCCCCGCTCCACCGGCACGGCCGTGACCTCGGCGAAGGCCTCGAGCGGTCCGCGGCAGGCGCCGGGGATGATCACGCGGTCGGTGCCGGGGGGCACCTCGAGCCGGCGGGCGATCCAAGGGGTGGGCATGAGCGCCGCGACCGTGATCGGCATCACCTGCACGGTGGCCTCGCAGCCAACCCGCGGCGCGAGCCGTTCGAGCACCTGCCGCAGCGAGTGCTCGGCGAGCCGGCCGGTGACGAAGTGGATGCGGGACGGGGCGGCGTTCATCGCGGGCAGTCGCGGGAGCGAAACGGTCAATTTATCATGCCCGGCACGATGCCTGGCACGATATCATGCCCGGCCCGATGATCCCCGATGATTCCCGATGATCTTTGAAGGCCTCGTCACCACGACCGACCCCGCCGGCCGCCTCCATGTGGCGGCGATGGGGCCCACGCTCGACGAGGCCGAGCGGCGGGCCGGCCTGATCACGCGGCTCGTGCTCCGGCCCTTCCCCACGAGCCAGACGGCCGGCAACCTCCTGCGGACCCGGGCCGGGGTGTTTCAGGTCACCGACGACGTGCTGCTGCTCGCGCAGGTCGTGGCCGGAGCGCTCCCCGCGCCGCCCGCGGCCCGACCGGCCACGGCCGTGGCGGGGTTCGTGCTCGAGGACGCCTGCCGGGCCTGGGAGTTCGAGATCGACTCGGTGGATGACAAGGGGCCGCGGCTCGTGCTCGGGGCCCGGGTGGTGGCCGAGCACGCGGGCCGGCCGTTTCTCGGCTTCCACCGCGCGGCCCATGCGGTGGTCGAGGCGGCGATCCTGGTGACGCGGCTGCACCTCGTCGAGCCGGCCGAGGTGCGGCTGCAGTTCGCCGCGTTGGCTGTGCTCGTGGAGAAGACCGGCGGCGCGCGGGAGCGGGAGGCATTCGCGGTCTTGGCATCCCGGGTGGCGGGGGACGAAGCCTCGGGCTGAGCCGCTGCCGGCCGAGCCCGCTTGCCGCGGGCCGAGAACCTGTTAATCTGTTCACGTGATCCGGCCCGGGCCCGGCGGCTACCGGCCGCTCGACTCGAGCCTCGGCCTGCCGGGCCTCACCACGGCGGTCGTTGACTCGGTGCTGGCCCGCCGCTTCGAACTGGGCGAGACGGCGCTCATCAAGGAGTTTCGCGGCAGGGTTTCGGCCGGCTGAGCGAAAGCCGGCCGCGGCGGCTGCCGCCAGGGCTTCGTCGAGCGGCAGCCGCGTGCTGGTGGGCTTCCCTCGGGGCTCACGAGTCGCTCATCGACAGGAAAATGGTGTTGCCGAGGTGGCATTGACCGAGCATGCTTGCTGACAGTGAGGCCCTCTGGCAGCACTCGCCCACCAGTTTGAGAAGGAGCGGCGATGATCAACGAGCGGCGACTGGCATCGGCCCTCCGGGCCGGCCTTGCGGCGTGTCTGGCCGCGGCGGGTTTCATCGTGGCCGCGCCTGCGGCCGTCGCGCAGCGGATTGCAGTGCCCGCCGGCCCCGCCGCAGTGTTTGCTCCAGCACTTGGCCCACAGGCTTTCGGCCAGGCCGTTGCCCCGGCCGACGGCGCGGGGGACGCGATCGGCGACCCGTGGTGGGACGAGGCCGAGGCAAAGCCGCCGGCGGCCGAGCAGGCCCTGGAGGCTGAGGCCGAGGACGCGGAGGCCGATGAGCCGGCCGACGCCCAGGCGATGCTGCAGGCGCAGCTGCGGGCCCAGGTGGAGATGCTCGTCCAGAGCGTCCGCCAGCAGGGCCTCGCGATCCTGCGACGGGAGTTGTCGCTCGTGCGGCAGACCTGCCCGTCGCTCGAAAAGCCGCAGCGAGCGATCGTGCTCGAGGCCGGGCGGGGGGCGATCGACCGCGCCGTGGACGAGCAGACCCGGGCGGCCGGCGGCCGGCGGCGGCCGGCGAAGCGGACCGACCTGGAAGCGGCGATCCGCGACGTCCTCACGGCCGCAGTGCAGGCCAACGGGCAGGCTGCGGAGTCGGCGGCCTACGAGGCCGAGCAGGGGCTGCGGATGGAGCGGCGCAAGGCCGCCGTGGTCGCGACGCTCGTGGCGGAGGTGGACCGCGAGGCCTATCTCGACGCCGCCGAACGGGAGGCCCTCGCAAAGGTGCTGACCGAATCCTATCGCGAACGCTGGCGGCTCTCGCTGACAGCGCTCCAGCAAAATGCCATGCACGGCGGCAGGGCCGTGCCCGACGAGAACATCCTGCCGGGGCTCGAGCGGTGCGTGGAGAAGGCGCTCGGCAAGGAGCGGAAGGACACGTGGGTGGCGGCCCGCGACGAGGCCCGCGCGCTCGCCGGCGTGGCGGGTGGGCAGGGGGGAGTCATGGCGTTCGGCAACGGTGGCATCAGGGTGTGGCAGCCGGTCGCGCCCGTCCTGCCGGCCGCGCGTGGCATCATCCTACCGCAGGTGCAGGTGCAGGTCGGGGGAGGCGGCGTGCAGGTGCAGGTCGAGGTGCAGGCGGGCGCGGTGGAGGTGGACGAAGTGGCAGCCGAAGTGGACGAGAACGCACCCGCGGAGGACGAGAAATGAATCACACTGCAGGGAGGATCGCCGTCTGTCTCTTCGCGCTCGCCGTCTCGATCGGCCGGGCGGACGATATCGTCGTCGAGGACGCCGCCGAGGCGCAGGCCGGCGTTGCCCAGGGGGGGGTCTTCGGCCTAGGTGACGCCGACCTCGGGCAGATGTTCGACAGCCAGGCATTTGCATTTGCCGATGGTCAGGGATTCGGGGCGGCGATGGTGGTGGTGAACGGCCGGGTGCAGGTGGCGGAGCAGCCGCCCGCCGACAACGACGCCGTCGTCGCGCAGCGGCTCGAGCCTGTCAAGCGGCGGCTCGCGGCGCGGATCAAGATGGTCGATCGGATCGTGGGGCTCGACGCGAAGCAGCGGCAGAAGCTCGAGATCGCCGCGCAGTCAGACCTGCGGCGGCTCGCCGCGACCGTGGCCGAGGCCCGGGCAAAGTACGTCGGCAAGGCGCTGAAGCTGGACCCAGGCAACGGCTTCGGCCCCGAGGTCCAGCTGGCGATCCAGGACTTGCAGCAGGATGCCACGCTGTGCCGCGAGCTCATCGCCCAGGCCGCGGGGGCCGGGTCGCTGTTGGCCAAGGTCGTTCCCGACACGCTCGACGACGAGCAGGCGACGAAGTACCAGGCCGTGATGGACGGGCGGCGGGATTGCCGCTGGCAGGCGGCCGTCGCCACGGTCCTCGCCCGGCTCGACGAGACGCTCGGCTTCACGCAGCGGCAGCACGACGCCCTAGCGGCCGCCCTGCTCGCCGCGCCCCCCGCAGCCGACGAGTTGGAAGGCGGCAGTCCCCTGCAGCCCGAGCCGGCCGTCGGCCTCGTGGCGACGCGGCTGGCCGCGGCCGTGAGCGGCGACGCGACGCTTGCGGCGCTGCTCGACCCCCGGCAGCGGGCCGTCTTCCCGAGCCTTGCGGTCACCGCAGGCCTCGGCCCGGGCGTGGTCGTCGCGCCGGCGGCGGGCGGGATCGACATTCGTTGAGGAGGCGCCGTGC
>JBIIYH010000296.1:0-3629 GCA_044346905.1 Pirellulales bacterium | reverse complement strand
CGTGAGGCCGAGACCGAGGCCTGACCGGCGGCGGTCACCGGACCGAGGGGCGTGCCTCGACGAGCAGGTTGGCCACGAGGGCCGACCAGCCGGTCTGGTGCGCCGCGCCGCAACCGCGGCCGGTGTCACCGTCGAAGTATTCATAGAAGAGCACGAGCTCCCGCCAGGCCGGGTCGGTCGCGTAGCGGGGCTCGTCGCCATGGCAGGGCCGCCGGCCGGTCGCGTCGGGCAGGAAGAGGCTCGCCACGCGGCGGGCGAGCTCGTCGGCCACCTCGGCCAGCGTGCACCATCGGCCCGAGCCGGTCGGGCACTCCACGCGGAGCGAATCGCCGTGATACTCGGCGTAGCGACGCAGCGACTCGATCAGCATGAAGTTCATCGGTAGCCAGATCGGCCCCCGCCAGTTGGAGTTGCCGCCGAACAGGCCGCCGTCGGCTTCTCCCGGCACGTAGGCCACGCGGTGCTCCACGCCGCCGGCCTGAAACACGAACGGTTGCTCCGCGTGGGCCCGCGAGAGCGAGCGGATGCCAAAGGGCGAGAGAAACTCGTTTTCGTCGAGCACCCGCCGCAGGATCCGCTCCAGCCGCGGCAGCGACACCGCCGAGAGCAGGTAGCGGTCGCGGGTGCCGGCGGCGGGGAGGTCGAGCTGGGCCGCCTGCTCGGGCCGGTTGCGGGCGAACCACTCGACGCGGCGGCGCAAGGCCGGCAGCCCCTCGAGCGACGCTCGGTCGAAGGTCTCCACTGCAAAGAGCGGCACCAGGCCCACGATCGAGCGGCACTTGAGCGGCACCATCCGGCCATCGAAGTGGAGGTGGTCGTAGTAGAAGCCGTCGGCCTCGTCCCAGAGGCCGGTGCCGTCGAGCGTGTTGATCGCCGTCACGATCGCCAGGTAGTGCTCGAAGAACTTGCGGGCCATGTCCTCGTAGACAGGGTCGTGGGCCGCCAGCTCTACCGCGATCGCCAGCATCTCGGCGGCGAAGTGGGCCATCCAGGCGGTGCCGTCGGCCTGCTCGAGGTGGCCGGCCACCGGCAGCGGCTTCGAGCGGTCGAAGACACCGATGTTGTCGAGCCCGAGGAAGCCGCCGGAGAAGAGATGGCGGCCGGTCCGGTCGGCGCGGTTGACCCACCAGGTGAAGTTGAGCGCGAGCTTGTGGAACACCCGCGCGAGAAAGAACCGGTCGCTGCGGCCGGTCATCTCGTAGACCCGCCGGCAGGCGGCGGCGTGCACGGGCGGATTGACGTCGGCCAGGTTGAACTCGTAGGCGGGCAGCTGGCCGTTGGGATGCTGATACCGCTCGCGGAGAAAGCGGACGAGCTGGTCCTTGGCGAAGTCGGGATCGACCAGCGCGTGGGCGATCATCTGAAAGGCGGTGTCCCAGACCGCGAACCAGGGAAACTCCCAGGTGTCGGGCACGGCCAGCACGTCGCGGGCATGGAGATGGAGCCAGTCGTGGTTGGGGTGGTCGCGATGGGCGGGAGGCTTCGGCTGCTCGGGGTCGCCCGCCACCCACCGCGGCACGTCGTAGAAATAGAACTGCTGGTTCCAGACGAGCCCCGCGGCGGCTTGCCGCACCACGGCCCCGGCCTCCGCGGCGAGTTGGCCCGTCGCGTCGGCGTGGAAGGCGTCGGCGTCGGCGATCCGGCTGGCGAAGACGGCGTCGAAGCCGCTGCCGAAGGGCCGGCCGACCGCCGGCTCGCCAGGCTCGTCGGCCCGCAGCCGCAGGGCCACGACGGCCTGCCCGCCCGGGGCGAGGTCGAGCGAGTGCACGGCCGCGGCCTTCGTACCGGTGCGGGCCGGGTTGACGGCGTCGCGATCGCCGCCGACGAGCCAGTCGTGGAAGGCGTCTTTCACGTGGGCCGTGCGGTTGGCCGCCCCGAACAGCCTGGCCGCGTTGGTCTCGTTGTCGGTGAAGATCCACTCCGACGTGTCCCGGGCATCGAGCCGGTAGCGGCCGAGCGTGGCGTGCTCGGCCACCACGCCGTCGGCGACGGCGGAGATCCGCGGCTCGCCCCAGGCCTCCTCCTCGCCCGCGCCCCAGGCCCAGGTGTTGCGAAACCAGAGCGTGGGCAGCAGCCAGAGCGTGGCCCGCTCGGGGCCGGCATTGGTGGCCGTGATCCGGATGCAGATGTCGGTGGGCGAGGCTTTGGCGTATTCGACCCGGATGTCGAAGTATCGATCACCTTCCAGCACACCCGTGTCGAGCAGTTCGTACTCGGGATCGGCGTAGCCACGACCGGCGTTGCCGGCGACGAGGTCGGCGTAGGGGAACGCCTGCTGCGGATAGCGGTAGAGGGCCGCCAGATAGCTCGCCGTCGGCGTGGCGTCGAGGTAGTAGTAAAGCTCCTTGACGTCTTCGCCGTGGTTACCCTCGGGGTTTGCCAGGCCGAAGAGCCGCTCCTTGAGGATCGGATCGCGGCCGTTCCAGACCGCCAGCGCGAAGGCCAGCCGGCACTGGTGGTCGGCGATCCCGAGCAGGCCGTCTTCGCCCCAGCGGTAGGCCCGGCTGCGGGCCTGCTCGTGGGGGAACGACCGCCAGACGTCGCCGTCGGCCGAGTAGTCTTCGCGGACCGTGCCCCACTGCCGCTCCGCGAGATACGGGCCCCAGAGCTTCCAGGGCCGGGGCGGGTGGCGGGAGGCCGCCAGCCGCTGCCCTTCGGCCGAGGCGGGCGGAGAAGAGGGGGCGTTTGATTCGGCCACGGCATCAACCCGGAAGGCGGCGGCGAGTCGGTTCGCAAAATCCGGAGCCGCCATGACCGCCGGTAGCATTCGACCTGCCCACAGGAACGCGTGCGGATTCTATCATCGAGGCTGCCCGGCTGACGGATCGCGCCGATCATTTGGACTCGCACCATGCCCCTGGTCACCATTCGCAATCTCTCGCTGCGGTTTCGCGGGCCGCCGCTGCTCGACGACGTGACCTGCCACGTCGAGGCGGGGCAGCGGGTCGGCTTGCTCGGCCGCAACGGCGCCGGCAAGACGTCGCTGATGCGGCTGCTCGCCGGCGCGATCCGGCCCGACGGCGGGAGCGTGGATTTTGCTCCGGGGGCGACCGTCGCGCTCCTGCAGCAGGACGTGCCCGAGGATTTGGCCGGGAGCGTGCGGGAGATCGTCGCCACCGGCCTGCCGGCGGCTGGCGATGCCGAGGCCGCCTGGCAGGGCGAGCAGGCTGTCGCGCAGATTCTCTCGCGGATGGAGCTCGACGCCGCCGCGGCCTTCGAGCGGCTGTCGGCGGGCCTGAAGCGGCGGGTGCTCCTGGCGCGGGCGGTGGTCGGACAGCCCGACCTACTCCTGCTCGACGAGCCCACCAACCATCTCGACATCGAGGCGGTCGAGTGGCTGGAAGGGTTTTTGGGACGCTGGCGGGGCACGCTGATGTTCGTGACCCACGATCGCACCTTCCTCCGCCGGATGGCCGACCGGATCCTGGAGATCGACCGCGGCCGGATCTTCGACTGGTCGTGCGACTACGACACGTTTCTGGTGCGGAAGGAGGAGGCGCTGGCCGCCGAGGAGAAGCAGAACGCGCTCTTCGACAAGAAGCTCGCCCAGGAGGAGGTCTGGATCCGCACCGGCATCAAGGCCCGTCGGACCCGCAACGAGGGGCGGGTCCGGGCGCTGGAGGCGATGC
>JBIIYH010000181.1:0-5691 GCA_044346905.1 Pirellulales bacterium | reverse complement strand
CGCCGTCGGGCATGCCGTAACGCGAGGGCTGCACCGGCCCGCGGACCTGATCGCCGGAGACACGGGCGTGGATGCCGCGGGCGGCTTTCTTCCCTTCGGCGACGGCGTTGACGACCTCGCGGCCGCCGCTGGCGGCGTCGCCGCCGACGAACACCCGCGGCAGGTTCGTCTGCATCGTGGCGGGGTCGTGCTGCACGCGGCCCCGGGCGTCGACCGCGAGACCGGGAAACAGCCGGCCCAGCAACCCGGCCTGCTTCTCCTGCCCCACGGCCTTGAGCACGAGGTCGCAGGGCAGGGTCCATTCGCTGCCGGGCACCACGCTCACGCGGCCGTCGCGGACCACGGTCTGCGCGAGCGTGACCGCCGCCACGTGGCCATCGTGGGCCACGACCTGCACGGCCGCGGTCTCGAACAGGAACGCAGCCCCGTCGGCCTTGGCGAGCTGATACTCGAATCCATAGGCCGACATCTCGGCCTCGCCGCGTCGATAGACGATCGTCGCCTCCTCGGCTCCGAGCCGCTTCGCCTGCGTCACCGCGTCGATCGCCGTGTTGCCGCAGCCGAGCACGACCACCCGCCGGCCCACGGGCACTTTCTCGAGCGGCCGCGTGTGGATCCACTCGATGAACTCGAGCGCGTCGATCACCTCGGGCAGATCCTCGCCGGGGATGCCGAGCCGGTTCGCCCCCCCGAGGCCGATGCCGATGAAGACGGCGTCGTAGTCCCGCTCGAGGTCGGCGACCATCACGTCGCGGCCGACCTCGACGCCGTACCGGAACGCCACGCCCAGTCGCTCGATCGCCCGCACCTCCTCGAGGCTCACCTCCGGCCGCATCTTGTAGACGGCGATGCCGTAGGTGTTGAGGCCGCCGCCGGCCGGTTGCCGATCGAACACGGTCACGGCATAGCCGAGCCGAGCGAGTTCGGCGGCGCAGCCCAGGCCTGCGGGCCCCGCGCCAAGCACGGCCACGCGGCGGCCGTTCGACGCCGCGGGCGGAGGCAGGAGGTCGAGGCCGAGGGCGGCCGCATGGTCGGTGGCGCGACGTTGGAGCCGGCCGATCTCGATCGGCCGCTTCTCCAGGTCGAGCATCACGCAAGCCCCCTCGCAGAGCACCTGCGTGGGGCAGACGCGGGCGCAGCTGCCGCCGAGCACGTTGGCCTCGAGGATCGTCCGCGCCGCGCCGGTGAGGTTGTCGGTCGTGATCTTCTTGATGAAGGTGGGGATGTCGATGCCGGTCGGACAAGCCTTGATGCACGGGGCGTCGTAGCAGAACAGGCACCGGGTCGCCTCGACCCGGGCTTCCTGCGGCGACAGAGCGGGCTTGATCTCCGCCAGGTTGGTGGCGAGCGTCGCGGCGTCGAGGAGGGGCTGAATCGGCATACTTGGCGTCGCGAAGGCCCCGGCGTCCGACCGCTCGGCCGGACTCGAGGCTGCAGAATAGGCCCGCGGCGCTTGCGGACGCCACCCGAATCCGGCCACGATACGGTTATGGCCTCCATCGACCCGCAGCGAACCCTTCGTGAACTCCAGGAACTCCGGTCGCTCACCGGCGACGAGGCGGGGGCGCAGCGGGTGGCCTTCACGCCCACCTGGGTGGCGGCCCGGGCCTGGTTTCGCGAGCGGCTTGCCGGCCTGCCCGTGGAGGTGCACGAGGACGCGGCCGGCAACGTCTGGACCACGCTCGCGGGAGCGAGTGACCGGGCGGTGGTGATCGGCAGCCACATCGATTCGGTGCCCGACGGCGGCTGGCTCGACGGCTGCCTCGGCCTGCTCGCGGGCGTCGAAGTCTTGCGGCGGGTCTGCGCCGCGTACGCCGGTCGCCCCCCGGTGACGCTCCGGGTGGTGGATTGGGCCGACGAGGAAGGGGCCCGGTTCGGCAAGAGCCTGTTCGGCTCGGCCGCCTGCTCGGGCAGCCTGGATCTCGCCGAGGCCCGGCAGCTCGTCGACAAGCAGGGCATTCGCCTGCCCGACGCGCTCCGGGAAGTCGGCATCGATTTCGAGCGGGTCAAGGACAGCGGCCGCGAGCGGGCCACGGCCGCGGCTTATCTGGAACTCCATATCGAGCAGGGGCCGGTGCTGCTCGACCTCGACCTGCCGCTCGGCGCCGTGCTCGGCACGTTCGGCGTGGAGCGGCACGCGATCACGTTTCACGGCCAGGCGGCCCACTCGGGATCGACCCCGATGCATCGCCGCCGCGACGCCTTCCTCGCCGCCGGGCGGATGGCCCAGGAGATCTACGCGATCGCCGCCAAGAGCGGCGGGGGCGTGTGCACGATCGGCTCCTGCACCACGAAGCCGGGCATCGTCACGAGCGTCGTGGCCGAATGCCGGATCACGCTCGACTGCCGGCACCTCGACGCCGCCGCCCTGGCGCGGATGCATGCCGAGGCCCGGGAGGCGGCCGATCGCTTCGCGGCCGAGGGCGACGTAGGGGTGTCGTGGGAGCGGCTCTGGCAGATCGCCCCGGCGGGCTTCCACCCCGACCTGATCACCCGCGCCGACGAGGCGATCCGGGAGACCTGCGGAACCTCGCACCGGCTCCCCTCGGGGCCGCTGCACGACGCAGCCGAGATGGCGATGGCGGGCGTGCCCACGGCGATGCTCTTCGTGCAGAGCCTCCATGGCATCAGCCACAACAAGATCGAGGACACGCGGCCGGAGCATCTCGCGCTGGCCGTGGAGGCGCTCGACCGGCTGGCGGAGAAGACGATCCGCTGGGTGGCAGACACCGCCCCCGGCTCCTGAGCATCGGGGGCACGGACACCGCCTCGTGATCCCGGCAGCCTGTCAACCTCCCGCGACCAGCGCTGCCAGCAGTTCATCGAGCCGCACGGTGGCGAACGCGGTCGCGTAGTCGCTCATCGAGTAGGGGATCACGAGCCGGCCGGCGTGGATCGCCGCCCCGCACGAATAGACGACGTTGGGCACGTAGCCCGCCCGCTCGTTCTCGGTCGGCGACAGCAGCGGCTCCCGGAGCCGGCCGATCACGCGGGCAGGATCCTCGAGATCGAGCAGCACCGCGCCGATCGAGTATTTTCGCATCGGCCCCACGCCGTGGGTCAGCACCAGCCAACCCGCCTCGGTCTCGAGCGGCGAGCCGCAGTTGCCGATTTGGACGTATTCCCAGGGCTCGGTCGGCTTCATCAGCAGCCGCTTGGCGTGCCAGAAGTGGAGCATGTCCGACTCCATGTAGAAGATGTTCTCGCCATCCTGGCGGGAGAGCATCGCGTAGGAACCGTTGATCCGCCGCGGAAACAGCGCCATGCCCTTGCCGGCGATCTCCGGGCCGTTGAGCGTGCTCACGCGAAACCGCACGAAGTCGGCGGTCTCGACGAACTGGGGGAGCACCACGGAGCCATCGAAGGCGGTGAAGGTGGCAAAGAAGGACACGGCCCCGTCGTCATCGACGAACTGCACGAAGCGGGCGTCCTCGATGCCGTTGGTCTCGGCGGGCGAGTAGGGGAAGATCACCCGCTCGGAGATGTCGGAGGCGGGGTCGCACTCGATCTCATAGTTGGCCCGGGCCAGCGCCATGACCGCCCGCTCGTAGGGCTCCCAGTCGCCGCGCCGGCCGCGATGGCGGCGGGCGGCTCGGCCCACGGCGGCGTTCAGGTCGCCGAGCGTGAACCGGTCGTCCAGCTCGCCGAAGACCACCGCCACGACGTTATCCACCACGCCGAGCTCGGTGAGCTTTCGCAGAAACAACTCCTTGTCGTACTGGGCGCTCGCCACCACGGCGGGCGCCGTGACGAAGCCCGTCGGCGGGTCGATGCCGATCCGGCCGTCGGCATTCACGAGCCCCGAGCGGAAGCCGACGCTCGACACGTGCCCCTCTCCCACCGCCCGGAGGCTGAGGATGAAGCGGCGCGACCCCTCCGGCACGCCGGTCTGGTCGGGATGCCAGACGATCGACGGATTGAAGAGCGCCGCGCTCTCGAGCGCGTACTCCTGCGTGAAGTAGGCGCCGATCAGCTGGCGTTGGCTCTCGGCGAGCGGGCGGTCGGTGAGCAGATGGTGGCGGACCGCCTCGAACCGATCGAGGAAGAACTGCTGCAGCCGCTGGTGGCGGCCGTGAAACTCCGAGAGCACCGCGGCGAGCTGCCGCTCGACCTCGGACTCGCAGAGTTCCATCACCCGGGCCACGATCTTCATGGCCCGCTCGCGGCTGGGCGGCTCGAAGGGCCGGTAGAGCACCCGGGCGTTGTTGGGCCGCAGGATGATGCCCGTCCGCTCCACCCTCACCCGGTCGGCGGCGGTCATGAGGCCGGGAGCCGGGCCGCGCGGGCTGCTCCGGCTTGCGTTGACTCACGCCTGCCGGGCGCACGGCCCACCGCCAGCATCATCTCGACGAGGGCCTGGAGGTGGGCCAACGTGGACTCGGCCCCTTGGTTTTCGTTGACGCGATCTTCCAGCAGCCCGTCGCGGCAGCCGCCGCGGGTGGCGTCGTAGATTCGCAGCCCGAGCTCGTTGTGGCCGTGAAACCAGGCATACGCCCGCCAGGCGGCGTCGAGCCAGCTCCCTTCGCCGGAGAACCGCCAGGCGGCCAGCGCCGCCGAGACCGTCGCCTGGGCTTCGATCGGCTGCTGGTCAAAAGCCGCCGGCTCGCCGCCGCGCGGATAGAACCCACGGCAGCCGATCGGCCGGAAACGGCCACAGGGCGCCCGCTGCACGCCGTCGAGCCAGCGGAGCATCGCCAAGCCGGTGCGGCCGGCCTCGGCATCGCCACCCGCCTTGCCGAAGACGATCAGCGCCTCGCAGGAACGGGCGTTCTCGTAGGTGACGATGTCCTCCAGCCACGGCCAGCCCAAGCCGGCGACGGCCTGCTGCAGGGTCAGCAGGCGGGTGGCCAGGCCGTCGCGGATCGCGGTCGCGAACCGGTCGCCGCCGAACCGCTCGAGGTACCGATCGATGCCGATCACCGCCAGCGCCCAGGCCCGGGGGCTCGTCGTCTCCGCCACGGCCCGGATCGCCGCCGGCAGGCACTCCGCCGCAAACCGTCGCAGGCCGGCCCGCCGCGAGCGGCCCACGCAGGTGCCCAGCGCCACGATCGCCCGCCCGAGGCAGTCGTCGCTGCCCCGCTCGTCCCGCCAGCGATGGTCGAAGCCGAGGAAGTTGCGAAACCGACCGCTGCGGCGGTCGAAGGCGTGGCCGACGAAGGCGGCATACGTGGCGACGGCTCGGTCGAGCCAGACATTCATCACGCCCAGGTCCTCGAGCATGACCGCGAGCGTGAGTGCCCGGGCGTTGTCGTCGGTGCAGTAGCCCTCGTCGAGGTTGGGCACGTCGTAGATGGCGTGCTGGATGATGCCGGTGGAGTCGGTGAGCCGCCGGAGGTGGTCGAGATTGAGGGGGGGCAGGAACCGGGCATCGTCGTCCGCTCCCGCTCCCGCTCCCGCGGCCGCCGCGGCTTCGCCCCGCCGGCGCGGCCGCACCGGCGCCTGCCGTGTCAGCCGCAGGGCGGCCACATACCGGTCGGCCACGCGAGCCCACGTCATGTCGCGGCCCGCCTGCCAGGCCCGCCGGGCCAGCTCGGAGCGGCGGCCATCGTCGCCGAGCAGCGCGATCGTCTCGCGGGCGATGGCGGCGGCGTCGGAGAAGGGCACGAGCACCCCCCGGCCGTCGGCGAGCAGCTCGGCGGCGTGCCAGTAGGGCGTCGAGATGACCGGCTTCCCGCAGCCGAAGGCGTAGGC
>JBIIYH010000238.1:0-4447 GCA_044346905.1 Pirellulales bacterium | reverse complement strand
TTCAGTGACGCAAGCTCAGGGTTGCCCATGCCATCTGGCTATACGGCTGCAGGGGCATCCCTGCCCCCTGCAGCCTTGGCGGCCCTCCGGCCGCACCTCCGGGCGGCCGTGTTCGTGCGCGTTCCGGCAGCCACCGTTGCACCAGCGCATCCACGGACTGCTCGGGGTTGCCCGTGCCAATCGAGCCGGCCTTGGCAGCGAGCGAAGGCAGGATGCCGAAGCGAGCTGGCACGGAGCGACCGAAGGCCAGGATGGCCGCAGGGAGCGTCCGGCGAGATGGCACGGGCAACCCTGAGCCTGCCTGAGTTGACCCCGGCGAGCCTCCTTTCGAGAACAACGACCACGATTTGATCTCTACCATGCCTACGTCCCTCCTGCTCGCCGCGACCGATCTCGCCGCGCCCCCAGGGCCGCCGATCGCAGCGGTGGCGGCCGGCGTCGTGGTGGGGCTCTCGCTCGGGCTCACCGGCGGCGGCGGGGCGATCTTCGCGGTGCCGCTGCTCGTCTACTGGATCGGCGTCGACCCGCCGACGGCGGTGGCGATCTCGCTGGTGACCGTGGCCGCCACGGCCGCCGTCGGAGCGGTCGAGCGGTGGCGGTACGGCCAGGTGGAGATTCCCACCGGCCTGCTCTTCGCCGCGGCCGGCATGCTCACCGCGCCGCTCGGCAGCTGGCTCGGCAGCCGGATCCCGGAGCAACCCCTGCTTGTGGCTTTCGCCGTGCTGATGCTCGTGATCGCGGCCCGCATGTGGCAGAAGGCCCGCAACGTCGAGGAGCGGCTGCCGCCGGCGGCCGTTGCGGCGGGTAGCGGCCCGGCCTGCCGGCGCGATCCCGAGGGCAAGCTCCGGATCACGAGCCGCTGCGCCACGGTGCTCGCCCTCGTTGGTCTTGCCGTCGGCCTGCTCTCGGGGCTGTTCGGCGTCGGGGGTGGCTTCCTGATCGTGCCGGCGCTCGTGACCTTCGCCGCGATGGGCGTGCCGCGGGCGGTGGGCACGTCGCTCCTTGTGATGACGCTCGTCGGCCTGTCGGCGGTCATGGCGCAGGTGGCTGCGGGCCGTGAGATCCCGCTCGGCATCGCCGGCGGTTTCGTCGCGGGGAGCATCCCGGGGCTGTTCGCCGGCTCTGCGATCGGTCGGCGGCTTACCGGCCCCCTGCTCGCGCGGATATTCGCGATCGCGATCGTCGTAGTCGCCGCGTTCGTGATCGCCCGCGAGCTGCTCGCGACCTGATATCTTGCCCCGTCCCCTGCCCACCGCCCCGGAGTTCCCACCATGTTTCGCCTGCGCTGCCTCGCCGCTCTGGTCGCCTGTCCGCTCGCCCTCGGTTCCACCGTGTCGGCGGCCGACCAGGCCCCGCCGGCCGATCCGGCTCCGCCCCGACTCTCGCTGCCGCAGGAGTTTCCCCAGATCGAGGGCTACGGCTCGGTCGTGGCCCTGCCCGAGGCGGGCGAACGCCCACGGATCGGCGGCCGCGTGGTGTTCGATACCACGGCGGCGGCTCCAGCCGGCAAGCCCAACCGCGGCCTCGAGAGCGCCGCCCGGCTGGTCAATCTCTACGCCAAGGAGGGCATGGCCGCCTCACGCCCCCAGATTGCCGTGATTCTCCACTTCAACGCCACCCCGTCGGCCCTGATTGACTCGGCGCATGACCGGGCGGGAGGCGGCTCCAATCCGAACCGCGAACTGGTCGAGAAACTCTTGGCGAACGGGGTGGAAGTCTGGGTCTGCGGGCAGTCGGTGATCCGCGGCGGCCACGCGCTTGCCGACATCCTGCCGGGCGTCAAGGTCGCCCACTCGGCGATGGTCTTCAACATCAACCGGCAGCAAGACGGCTGGGCGACGCTGGGCGTCTACTGATTCACCCCCCTACTCACGGCCCATGCCCCGCCCGACACCCTTCGCCGCCGCCATCTGTCAGCTCGCCGTGGTCGTGCTGCTGCACGGAGAGGCGACCGGCGAGGAGTTCCGCGAACTTGACGCCGACCGCGATGCGTTCACCCCCGTGACCCACACGGTCGAACGGGGCCGTGCCCTTGCCGAGACCGCCTATACGTACATCGAAAACCGCACCGGCCCCGCCACTCACAGCCTGCCGGAGCTGCTCGTGCGGGCCGGGATCCTCGAGCGGGTGGAGCTGCGGTTCGGGGTCAACTACGAGGCGGGGTCGGGGGGCAGCGTGGTCACGGCCGTGGAGTCGGGCGAGGGCGAGGAGGGGGGCGAGTTCGCCACCGAAGCCTCGCTGCTCTACGGCCTCAAGGCGGTCGTGAGCGAGCAGGCTGGGTGGATCCCGCGGAGCGTGGGGATCGTCGAGGCCTACACGCCCACGGCCGGCGACGTCTGGGCGACCGAGCCGTCCGCCACCTACGCCTTCGGCTGGGAGCTCGACCAAGGCCATCGCTTCGATGCGGGCATCCGCTATGTCTACGCCGCGAGCGAAGAGGGCACCTTCGACAAGTGGATGCCCTCGGCGGTGCTGCGGATGCCCCTCACCGAGCGGTTCGAGGTACACGCCGAGTGGTTCGGCACCTGGACCGACGGCCTCGAGGACGAGAAGGTGCGGCCGTTCGCCGGTCCCGGCTGGCACTACGTCCTGTTTCCGGGGTTCGAGCTCGGCCTGCGGGTGGGCTGGGGGCTCACCGCGGACGCGGCCAACTTCTACTCCGACTTCGGCTTCGCCATGCGGTACTGACCACTGGAGGTCGGCCATGCTCGCTCCCCCGCTGCCCCCCGATGAGGCCGAACGGCTGGCCGACCTGCACGCGCTCGAGCTGCTCGACACCCCGGCCGAGGAGCGGTTCGACCGACTCGTGCACCTGGCGATGGCCGCCTTCGACGTCCCGATCGCCTACATCGCCCTGATCGATGCCGACCGGCAGTGGTTCAAGGCCAAGTGCGGGCTGGCGGCCGACCAGACCGGCCGCGATGTCTCGTTCTGCGGCCACACGATCCTGCAGCGCGACGCATTGGTCGTCTCCGACACGCACCAGGATCCCCGGTTCGCCGACAACCCGCTGGTGGTGGGCGAGCCCTTCATCCGGTTTTACGCCGGCCATCCGCTGGCCGGCCGCGCCGGCACCAACGTGGGCACCCTCTGCCTGGCCGACTCCCGGCCGCGGTCGCTTTCCTCGCGTGAACTCGACGCGCTCCGCAGCCTCGCCCGGGTGGCCGAGCACGAGATCGGCCTTCTCGATCTGGTCCGCATGCAGCGGGAGCTGCTCGACGCACGGGCGGAACTGGCGGCCACGCAGCGGCGGTTGAGGCGGGAGTTGGCCGACGCCTCGGCATTCGTGAGGTCGGTCGTCCCCGAGCCGGTCACGCTGCCCGCTGTTTCCTCCGCCCACCGGCTGCTCACCTGCTCCGAGCTCGGGGGCGACATGCTCGGGGCCCTGCCGCTCGACGCCGCCGGCCGCTTCACGGCCGCCTACCTCCTCGACGTCTCGGGCCACGGGGTGGGCGCGTCGCTGCTCTCGGTCGCAGTCGGCAACATGCTCCGCAGCCGCGCGCTACCGGGCGTGGACTTCACCCGCCCGGCCGAGGTGCTCGCCGGCCTCAACGCCGCCTTTCCTCTCGAGCGAACCGACGGGAAGTTCTTCACCGCCTGGTATGGCGTGTACGACACCGCCGACCGCTCCCTCGCCTTCGCGGCGGCCGGCCATCACCCCGCCCTGCTGGTTCCACCCACCGGGCCGCCCCGCCGCCTCGGCCTGCCGGGCCCGCTCGTCGGCTTCTTTCCCGAAGCCACCTACGAGGCGGAGCGCGTCGCGGTCGAGCCGGGCAGCCTCCTCTCCCTTTTCAGCGACGGCGGCTTCGAGGCGGCCGACGCCGCCGGCACGATCCTCGGCTACGACGCCTTCGCGTCACTCGTCGCCGCCGCGGCACGGCCTCCGGCGACTGGCTTGCCTCAGCCTGCGGACGACAGGCTCGACGCGATCGTCGCGGCGGTTCTCCGTCACTCGGGTGGCCGGCTCGACGACGACTTCGGCCTGCTCGAGCTGGCGCTCGGCTGAGGATCCTCTCAGCGGTCGCGACGGAGTTGTTCGAGCTCGCGCTTGAGCGGGGCCTAATAGCGGCGCTCGGCCTCGAGCTCACTTGCCCACGGGCACACGCTCGACGAGGTCGAGGTTTTCGGCGTTGGCCGCGCCGCCCACGAGCACCAGGTGGTCGTCGCCGTCGCTCACGGCCCGATGCACGATCCGCGGCACCACGCTCGCGACCGGCTCCCAGTGGCAGCCCGCCTCGGCGAGCCTGTGCACGCTGCCGTCAGCCACGCTCACGTGCACGACGCCGCCGACCGTGCAGGCGGCCGGTGCGAAGCCGTTGAGCGATTCGCCGGGCAGGTCGGGGCCCTGGGCCCAGGTGCCCGTGGCGGGATCGAAGATGTCCACCCGGCGACTGGCCTCCTCCTCCTCGGTGAAGCCGCCGATCACGTACAGCTTGCCCTCGTCCAC
>JBIIYH010000295.1:0-3638 GCA_044346905.1 Pirellulales bacterium | reverse complement strand
GCTCAGAAGCTCACCAGCGCTCGCACGCCGGCGATCAGCGCCGGCTCCGCCAGCCGGAGCGTCGGCACGACGTATTGCAGGTCCGGCGTGATGCGCACGGCCGGCGTGAGCGCGTAGTTGTAGAAACACTCGATGCCCTGGCCGTCGCCGACCGGCCCGAACTGCGACGTAATGAGCGTGCCGATCTGGGGGCTCGCCGACGCCCAATACCAGCCCACGCCAAACGTGTCGTCGCGCCGCATCCGGCCGGGCACGTTGCCCCCGAAGCCGAAGCTCAGGAACGCGTCGATCGGGCTCGTGTTTGGATCCGCGATGCCGGCGCGGCCGAACGGGCCCCAGCCCCGCGTCGCATCGGCCGGATCGACGACCAGGACCTGATCGAAGTTCCAATACAGGCACCACGAGCCGCGGGTCGTCGGAATCGCGACGTCCGGGTAGGGAATGTAGGCCTCGGCGATCGACGTGTAGGTGCGGCTGTTCCAGGTGCCGCCCAGCAGTTGATGGCCCGGACGGTCGAACAGGTTCGTGGGAACCCGCACGGCCGCCGACAGGAGCATGCCGTCGCTAAACAGTGTGTCGAAGCCGCTCGTGGCCGTCGTGTCGGTCGAGTTGAGAACGGTCACCATCGCCATCGGCCCGTCGTCGGGATGAAACACGAAGCCGGCGCCCAGCGTGGAGTAGGGTACGGTCGCGCCCACGATCGGGTTGAACACGAATCCCATGTTGGAGAACTGGGTCTTGCCCCGGCCGTGCGCGAAGGCATTCATGTCGCCGTCGAGCGTGTCCATCTTGCCGGCGAACAGGGAGAACGCTTCGGTCAGTTCCTGCGTGAGCAGGACGTTCGTCAAATACACCTCCTCGCTGTCGTAGACCGGCAGGTCGGCGATCAGCGTCGGCGAGATGAAGCAGCCCACGTTGCCGACGATCGTTTCGCCGTAGCGATGCTCGGCGCGGAGCTTGAGATAGAGCCCGTCGTGCACGCCCAGCTTGCCGCCGTCGGCGATCACGCAGTAGTCACCGTGCCCGGCGTAGTCGAAGGCCTGGTCGAAGCCGCCGGTGGCGTTGCCGATGGAAAAGCCCGTGTTGTCGGCGAGGATGGTCACGCCGGCATCGGCCAGCCGGGCGCGAAAGCCGTCCTGCGAGCCCAGGAGATGCGGGGCCATCTCATACCGCGGCTCTTCGAGATAGGGCTGCGGCGGGTCTTCCGCCACGGCCAGGCCGATCAGGCAGCACCACAGCCCGGTGGAGAGCCGCCCCATCGGCCAGCCGGTCGCCCGCTGCCGCCGGTGCACGTCGCGAGCCCCACAGTTCGGTCGCATGAGAGCCGCCACTGTCGTCGGGGGCCGTTTCATCGATACCATCGGCGCGGTCATGCGGCCGGATTCGGCGAATCCCCGGCGATCGCCGAGCCGGCGTTGAAGTGGCGAAGCCTGGCAAACCCTGCGGCCCGGCGGCGGCCCGGGGGCCGTGCCGCAGCCCCAGCATCAGATCGCGTTATGATCTCGGGCAGGACTATCCCAGGAGCAGGTGACCATGTCGGCAACCGCCGGAATCGGCCAGACTTTTTTGAAGCAGCCGTTGCCGGTGCGAATCGCGAGCCTCGGACTCGCGGTCTGGCTGGTGATGCTCTGCGTGCTCCCCGACCCGCGGCCCCTGGCCGCGCCGGAGTGGCTGGTGGCGCTGGTCCAACGCCTGGCCGGGATCGCCGAACCGCGGGCCCGGTTCGCGGCCACGGCGGTGCTCCGGGGTGCGGGCGTCGGCCTGATCGGCGTGCTGCTGGCGATCGCACTGTCGGGCTGGAAGTCGCGGGCCGCAGTGCCGGCGGTCCTGGTCGGCGCGCCTTTGCTCGCACTGGCCGCCAAGTGGATCAACTTCGGAGCCCTGCCCATCTGGCCGCAGTTGGTGTTCATTCTGCTCGTCGCGTTCCTCGGCGGGCTCGCCGGCCTCGCGGTGCGCCGCAACTGGGCGGCCCTGGGGGCGCTGGCGATCCTCACCGGCGGCCTCTCTGCCTGGGCCGCGTCGACCGGCGTGTGCGACGACCTCTACGAGGCCTGGCAGGGCACGGCCCGGCACGTGCTCGATGCGGCCGCCGACGTGCCCGCCGGCGACGAGGGTTTCCTGCGGCTGCTCGAGATCGCGTTTGCGTATGCCGAGGACAACTCCCACGGCACCGACGCCGTGCTTCCCAATCGGGCCGCGATCCTCGCCCTGGGAAAGATCCTCGGCGACGACAACGTGGCCCGGGTCGGCGGCCGCGATCTCGACCTCGGGCCGCCCGAAGCCCGGCTCGCCCTGCGGCGGCGGATCCAGCTCGGCGGCCGCGGCGACCTCTCGCAGCACTTCTGGGTGAGTGCGGCGTTGGCCACGCTCTCGGACGAGTCGCGCTCGCTCGCCGTGGGGCTCTCGAAGGAGGCGATGGACTCGACGCCGGGGGGCTCGGGCTTCTCGTTCGTGGACATGGCTGCCAACTCCGCCGGCATCCGCCTGGCGGCGGCAGCCACCCGCACCTCGCGCTCGGCCCACACGCTGCAAACCCGGATCCGCCGGGGCGTGGAGGTGGCCGACCTGTTGCCGTCGCTCCGCGGGTTGCCGGAGGGCATCACCGGCGACCAGCTCCAGGCGGAATATGGCGGCCTCAGCGGTGCGGAGACCAGGCGGCTGCTCGGCGAGATCGACCGCCGGATCGCGGAGCTGCCGCTCTACCGGTAGCCACGGGCCCGCTCAGGCCGCCCGGCGGGCCTCGCCGCGGGGCGGGCCGGCGGCGATGCCCTCGGCCCGCATCGCCTCCCAGTCGGCCTCCGTCGGCTTGGCGATCGTGCCGTAGAGGAAGTCGCCGATCGGAAACGCGACGTTGAAGTTCTTGTCGGGATAGCGGTGGTGCAGGAAATGGTGCCGGGCGGCCCACTTGTAGGCCGCCCAGTTGGAGAAGAACCGCCCCGACGGCTTGTGCATCTCCATGTGGATCAGGTTCCAGATCGTGTGGTGGAGGCAGACCACCGTCGGAAACATCACCGCTCCCGTGATCGAAAACGGGGCCAGCACGAGCGTCAGCGGGAGCGACTCGACGAGCCCCTCGAGAAGGTTGAGCCGGATGCCGCGGTCCTCGCCGTGCGGCACCGGGTCGTCGTGAAACTCCTTGCGGTATTGGGTGTGGTGCTCGACGGCGTGGCTCGTGAAGATCCGCTGCCGAGCCCGGAGGTTCCTGAGGAAGGCGAGCCGCGGCGTTTTGTGCATCAGGCGGCAGTGCACCTGGTGCTCCACGATCGACATCACCACCACCATCACCACGAACCAGCCGATGATGGAGGCGATCTGCGTCAGGACTGGGTGCATGGGCTGGGCTCCGGGTGGCGGCGGTTCGACATCGACGCTGCCGACCAGGCCGGGCCGCAGTGCGGGGTATATAGCAGGCTGGCGGAAACGGGGTTAGGTCAAAAACACGGGTAAAATCGGGATCCGGGGTGGCGATCAGGGTTTCGAGCCCGGGACTCGTGGCCCGGCCGTGATCCGCTTACACTGACGCCCCGTCAGAGAGCGGGCTCCCCACGCTCCGATTTTTCGCTCGCCCTACCCCGAGAACCAAGGAACGTCGGAATGAAGGCTTGTCACTGGCTCGCGGTCGCGATCATGACCGCATT
>JBIIYH010000294.1:0-3640 GCA_044346905.1 Pirellulales bacterium | reverse complement strand
AGATGGGCTCGGGGCCCGTTGTCACGTAGGCCGGCGCCCGGTAGACGTTGTATGCCGTCGCCGTGGCCTGCAGGTTGAGCGGAATCGACCCCGGGCCGAGGAGTCCCTGCGGCAGGCTGCTCGCGGCCCACGACACGAGAATCGCGTTGTTACTCCCCGGGAGAGCCTGATACGTCGTGTTGAAGATCGGGTCGGTGTTCGGAGCTGCCGCCGGCTGGCCCGTGCCGAAGGCCATCGTCTCGCCCCCGCCGTCACCGACCGCCGTCACCCAGTAGAAGTAGCCGGTGGAATCCCCGGGCGACGGAGGCGCGGGGGCCTGGAGGCTTCCGCCCGTGACGGAGAGCGGCACGGTCGCCGGCTTGATGCCGGAAAACTTCTCGACGGCGCTCAGGTAGGTGAAGGGCGCGAGAATCTGGGTCGTGCCCGCCGATGGCTGGCCGCTCCCGGACGGATTGAGCACCCCGCCGGGGCTTGCGGAAACAAGCGGCGCAAACCCGCTCGCCCCGGGCACCGTCGACTGCTTCACGGCGTTCGCAAACCCGGTCACGGCCCCCTGCCGCGTGGTGTTGACGGTCAGGCCGATCCGATTGACCGGAAAGGGCGCCGCCGGCGCCATCGAGGCCGTGAGCGGGATCCCGAACTGATCGACGAACGATACATCGACGACGCTGCTGGGGGCGGAGTAGTTGGTGGTCGCCAGGCCGGAGATGTTCAGTTCCGTGAGGCCGTAGAGGAGGCCCGGGTTCGTGCCGACGGTGGGCGATCCGGCCTTGCCAAGCGGGGCCGACATCAGCGGGAAGCCGCCGATCGAAAGCACGGCCCCGGCCGAGACGTTGCTGTAGCCCTGTGAATAGATCAGGTTCTCGTAGGCGACCGTGGCCGTGACATAGCCGTCCTTGTCCGGGGTCGTGGCGAACGAGAGCCCCGTGCCGTACTTGCCGGCGTCGATGGTGTCGCTGCTCGTGAGCATGTTCGTGCCCCGTTCCCACGTGCCCACGTTCTGCCCCGCCTTCGCGCCCGGATACACCTGCATGATCACGGGCTGCATGTTGCCATTGCCGGCGATGTTCGTACCCGTGCGGTCGCCCACTTGACTGTAGGCGACGAGATAGATGCCGCCGGCCGCCTGGCCCGCCGTCACCACCTCCGGTCGGAGCTTGATGTCGAACGTCATCGACGGCGACTTGTAGAACGTGAACTGGTTTTGGAAGCCGCCCGCACCGTTGGACCCGCCCGCCGACGGAATCGGCTGCGATCCCGGCGGCACCACGTTGACGGCCACGGTGGTGTCGGATGACCACGTCTTGCTGACGTTCGGCACGATCAGCGACAACTGCGACGCCGAGACGAAGTTCACGCTGGCGGCGGGCACCGTGACGGTCTTTTGCGGTGTGCCGTAGTCGACGAACTGCACCGTCGAGCCGGCCACGAACCCCGAGCCGTTGATCAGGAGCGAGCCGCCGCCGGTGAGCGGGCCGTTCTGGGCCTGGAGACCGAGATCAGACGGATTGACCGCCGCCTGATTGGACCGGCCGGCGTACGAGATCGACGTGACAGCCGCCTGCTGGGCGAAGGTGAACCTATTTGAATTGTTTGCGGCCACCGTAGTCGGTGACTGGCCGCCTGAGTTCGCCACGGCCACCGCGGTGATGAGCGGCAGCGGTGACAACGTGCCCAGGTTAGGCATCGTGAAGGTGAGCGTGCCGCTCTTCGACGTACCGCTGACCGTGAAGGGGCCGCCCAAGCCACCGACGCTGGTTGTCGGGCCAGAGAAGAATGTGACGGCCGTGACCGTGCTCGCCCCCGAACCATTGACGAAGCCGCTGCCGGTCACCGTGACGGTGTAGCCGCCCGTGTCCGAGCCGTAGGGCCCGCCATTCGACGTGGTCACCGCAGTGACGGTCGGCGCCGCGGCCGTGGCCGCGATCCGCGCCGCCGCGATCGTCGGTGGGGCGAGCCGCGGAGCCGCCGCGGCGGCCGACGCGATGGCCGCTGGCGGCTGCAGCCTCAGCCACCGGCCGAACAGCTGGGCACTGGCCGAGAGCGCGAGCCGGGAGTCGAGCCGCTCGAGGCCGAGTTCGGGCTGGCGGGCGCGCTGACCGCGACGATGCTTGCGAACCGCGGCCAGAGATCTCGAGCGACGACTTGAAGAAGGCATGGTCCAACCCCGCAAACCGAGCGATCGAACACCGACCAGCCGATCCGTACACCGGAGCAACCTTCTCGCTTAAATCAAATTCAACTGTGCCTCGCCAACCAGCCCAGGTCAAGAAAATTCGCCCGCCAACCGGCCTTGCCTACCGCGTGGCCCGGGGTGGCAGGCTCGCGGCCGCGACGGCGGCCGCCCACCGGTCTGGGTCGGTCGCCGCGATCGCGGCGGCGTGTCGTGTGGCCGCGGCCAGCGGGCAGGCGGTGAGATAGCCCGCCACCGCCCGGCGCACGAGCGGGTCGTCGGCTCCGAGCCGCTCCCAGAGCGCCGCCACGTCGTCCACGCTCGCCCAGTGCTGCCAGCGGGCCAGATCCACCGCCGCGTCGGCGGCCACGGCCGGGTTGGCCAGGAGCCGCGCGGCCGCGGCCGCGAGCTCGCCCCTGGGAACGTCGTCGGCCAGATATTCCCAGGCGAAGCGGAGCGCGGCGAGCGTGTGGCGGGCGTCGCCGGCCCGCGTCTCGGCCTCCAGGAGGCCACGCCCGCGAAACCAGCCGAGGGCATCGCCGCCGCGGGCGACCAACAGGCCGCCGAGCAGGCCGTCGTAGCCGGCCCGGAGGTCGGTGCCCTCGGCGAGGAGCGCTTGCTCGAGCGCGGCCAGGCAGGCCGCTGCCTCGGCATCGTCGCCCGCCTCCACGGCCCGCCGGGCCACGATCCCCAAGGCCAGGCCATAAAAACCTCGCCGCCGCTGGTCGATCGCCGGTTCCGCGACCCAGCTCCGAAGCCGGGCCGCATCGAGCGACCCGGCCGCCGCGACGACGGTGGCGAACTCCGCCAGCCCGAACTCGCTGAAGGCGTCTTCGGCGATCCCCCGATTCGGATGCTCGAGCCAGCGGGCGAACCAGGCCAGCCGCCCGGCCGCCGCCGCTTCGGCCCGCGGCGCGGCGGCGACGTAGCCGAGCAGCGTCTCGTCGGCGGCGAGGGCCTCGAAGCGGCCAGCCTCGTCGCCGAAGAGCAGGGCCGTGCCGGTCACGGGCCCGGCGACCCGGGCCGTCAGGAGCTCATCGGCAGCGGCAGCCGCGCCGCGGATCAGGCTCCGCACGACGAACGACTGCCAGACGACCCCGTCTTCGGTGCGGGCCGGGCCGGCGGCCTCGCCCACGGCCACGACCGCCGCCGCATCCCGCCGCTCGGCCAGCGGCCGCCCGACGACGTCGCAAAACGGGCAGGCGGCGACCGCGGTGGCGAGACCGGCGACCGCGAGGCTCGCCAGGATGAGAAATGCGTGTGGCATCGGAAGCCATGGGATTGCGGGAATCCGAGCCGCGGGGCTTTCGCCAGGGACGCGGTGGTCAGCGGCGGACGATCCCCTGGGATACACTATCCTGCCACGCTCCGCGGCCGCTCTGGCGCCCCGGGGACGGTCGCCTTGCGGCAAACTGATGGACGCCCGCGCCGACATTCGCGAACTGCTGGACCGGGCGCGACGGGGCG
>JBIIYH010000003.1:0-37208 GCA_044346905.1 Pirellulales bacterium | reverse complement strand
TCGATCGAGAACTGGTCGAAGGGCAGGTCGGCGTTCAGCGCCTTGACCACCCAGTCCCGCCAGATCCACTGCCAGGTGTCGCCGTCCTGCTGAAAGCCGTTGGAGTCGGCGTAGCGGGCCGCGTCGAGCCAGGGCAGGGCCATCCGCTCGCCGTAGTGCGGCGAGGCCAGCAGCCTGGCCACCAATAACTCGTAGGCGTCAGGACCAGGGTCGGCGACGAAGGCATCGACCTCTTCCGGCGTCGGCGGCAGGCCCACGAGGTCGGCGTGGAGCCGGCGGATCAGCGTGGCCCGGTCGGCCTCGGCCGCGGGCGCGAGCCCCGCGGCCTCGAGCTTGGCGAGCACGAAGCGGTCGATGTCATTCCGCACCCAGTCGGCTCGCTGCACCGCCGGGGGCTGCGGCCGCTTGGGCGGCACGAAGGCCCAGTGCGGCGCATAGTCGGCCCCCGCGCGGATCCAACGGTCGAGCAGCTGCTTCTGCTCCGCGGTGAGCCGCCGGTTGGAGTCGGGGGGCGGCATCAGGACGTCGGGATCGGTCGAATGGATCCGCTCGAGCATCGTGCTCGCCCCCGCGTCGCCGGGCACGATCGCCCCGGCCGCGATCGCCGCGGCCCGGTCGTCGAGCCGCAGGTCGGCCTCCCGCTTCTGCCCGTCCTGGCCGTGGCAATAGAAGCAGTTCTCGGACAGGATCGGGCGGATGTCCCGGTTGAAATCCAGCGGAGCAGTTGGCTCGGCCGAGGCGGCGGATGCCAGCAGCCCTCCGCCGAGCAGCAGGTGCAGCACGCGAAGCCAAGCCGAAGATCGCGGCAAGCAACCCATGGAACGTCTTCGCGAGGGGATGCCCACGTCGCCGATCCCAGAGCCCAAACGGTCGGGCGGGATCGCGGACCGAAAACGGTCGATCAGCGGGAGGAAACCTTCCTGAAGAGTAGCACGGTCACGGCCGATGGGCCAATATCGGGCCGCTCGCAGGCTCAGCCGTCGGCGGGGGGTGTGTCGCCCGGCGGGGGCTTCGCGGCCGGATCGGGACCGGTGAGCGTCAGCCTGAAGGGTCTCTCTGCCGGTCGCCCGGGATCGGACCGCAGAAACTGCGCATGGATCAGGCCGTCCTCCGGCCACGACTTGCTCGCGGTGAGCCGTGCCCTGACCCAGACCGCGCGGCTCCCCGCGACGAACTCCCGGATGTCGAAGGGGCCGCCGCCGAACCCGCCCCGGTTGGCTTCGCGGGTCTCGAGCGTTGTCCAGGTCTTCCCGTCGGGAGAGACGTCGAGCGCGGCCTTGGCCCGCGGGTCGTAGGGAAACGGATCGCCGGTGGTCCAGACCGCGATTGCGGCGGTAAGCGTCGCCGCGCGGATCTCGAAGGGCGACTCGAAGCGGAGCACGATCGAGCCCTCGCGGTCGCGCTTGGTGGGCCTGATGAACGAGGTCGCGCCGGCGTTTCGCTCGGTGGCAAACTCGACCCCCTCCATCGAGACGACGTGCCGCTTCCACTCCTCGCCCAGCAGATTGAAGGCGATCTCGCGATCGGGCGGCATCCGCCAGACGGCCCGGGCCGGCGCTTCCTGAGGCCCGGGCGGTCGGCCGAGCGTGTACCAAACCGCCAGTGCCACGATCACGGCCGACACGCCGGCCGCGATCCCGCTGGCCGTCGCCGTCTTGTGGCGGCGGCACCAGCCGCGGCAGGCATCCGTCCAGCCGGGGGCACGCGCGGAGATCGGCCTGCCGGCGAGCAGGCGGTCGAGATCGGCGGCCAGTTCCGCCGCCGACGGATAGCGATCCCCGGGCCGCTTGGCCAGGCACTTCAGGGCGATCGCGTCGGCCCCGGGCTCCAACGCGCGGTCGGCGCACCGCAGCCGCGCGGGGGGCGCGTCCCGCACGATCCGGGTCGTCTCCGCCAAGGACGTGCCCGTCACGGTATAGGGAAGCCGCCCGGAGAGCAGTTCGTGAAGGATGACCCCGAGCGCGTAGACGTCGGTGCGAGCGTCGACGGTCGCCCCCTCGCACTGCTCGGGGCTCGAGTACTGTCGCGTGCCGAGAAAGACGCCGGTCTCCGTGAAGCCACCGGCGTCGTCTTCCTCGAGTCGAGCGATCCCGAAGTCGATCACCTTCGGCCGGCCGTCACCATCGACCAGAATGTTGCCGGGCTTGAGGTCGCGGTGCACGATGCCCGCGGCGTGGCCGTGGGCGACCGCCCGGCAGACGTGGTGAAAGGTCTCGAGCCGCTCTCGGGGGGCGAGCCCGCGTCGCTCGCAGGCCCGTACCAGCGTCTCGGCCCCGGCCACGAACTCCATCACGAAGTAGGGGGTCTCTTCGCCGTCCACCAAACAGGAGCCGGCCGTGAACACCTGTGCGATCCCGGGGTGACGGAGCCGGCCGAGCAGATCCGCCTCGCGACGAAACCGCTGGACGGCGGCCGGCGAGCGGCGGCCCGGCCGCATCAACTTGACGGCTACCGTGCGGACGGGAGACCGCTGCTGCGCCTCGTACACCCGTCCCATGCCCCCCTGGGCGATCAGCCGCCCGAGTACCACGTCGCCGAGGTCGCGGCCTGCGAGCGGGTCGGGCCCGGCGGGCTGGATCGAGCCGGGGTCCATGGCGACATCGCCGCCGAGCCCGAAGTCGGTCGACTGCCGGGAGAGGAGGGGGGCGGTCGGCATCGTCTCCCGGCTCGCGGGCTGCTGACCGGCCGGCTCGGCTACCGGTCGGGCGGCTGCGGATTCGGCGGAGCGAGCGTCGGCGTCCATGACCGAGAACGAGAGCTTATGGATGCGGTGCGAGACCCGGGCAGGGTGCCGAGGCCGATCCCGAAGCCGGTCACGCCAAACCGTGTCGCAACGCCCAGACCGCCGCCTGCGTCCGGTCGCCGAGCGCGAGCTTGCGGAGCAGGTTTTGCACGTGCTCTTTCACGGTTTCGATGCTGATTTCGAGCGAGTCGGCGATCTCCTGGTTGGAGAGTCCCATCGCCACCAGCCGGAGCACCTGGTTTTCCCGCGGCGTCAGCGGCACTCCCCCGACGGCAGTTTGATCCCGCCGGGACATCTGGCCCGCCACCCGCCGCAGTTCGCCGGCGCGGGTCGCGTGCTCCCCCGAGGCCGCGGACGTCACGGCGGCGATCAGTTCGCTGCGTGAGACGGTCTTGAGCAGGTAGTCGTGGGCGCCGGCCGCCACCGCGCGGGCCACGTAGGTCGGGTTGTCGAAGGCGGACAGGATCACGACCTTCGCTTCGGGGGCCGCCGCCCGGATCCGCTTGATGACGTCGAGGCCATCGGCGGCGCCGAACCGCACGTCGAGCAGCACGACGTCGGGCTTCAGCTTCCGGGCCTGCCGCACCGCGTCGTCCGCGGTCGCCGCCTCGCCAAGGACCCGCGCGGGCGAATCGGCGAACAGGCTCAGGAGCCCCTTGCGAACCACCTCGTGGTCGTCGGCGATGAGGATGGTGGTGGCCGCCATGATCGGGGTAGCCTGCCCCCAGGAGGGGGCCTCTGTCAACCGCTCGCCCACGAGCCTTCCGATCGGCAGGCGGTTCAGCCCCCGCGAAGGTGCACGAGCCAGCGTTCGATCCAGGGAGACTGCCAGGGGTTCCATCCGGGGAAGGCCACCGACACGACCGACAGCCCGAGGAGCACCAGACCCAGCCCGCGGCCGCCGCGGCTGCGGGCCAGGACGTCAGCCGCGGGCACGGTCGCCGCGGCCCACAGCGGGGCCAGCCAGAACGCCCAACGGAAGCCGCTGGTCATGCCGCCGTAGTTGCGGTCGAGCTGCGGACGGCCCAGGTAGAAGCCGATCACGACCACGGAAACCACCGCGATCGCCGCCGCCAGTTCGGCCTCGCCGCCAGCATGACGCCGTCGGGCTGCCAGCAACGCGAGCCCGGGAACGACCAGCAGCCAGGCCGGTGTCAGCGAGAAGATCCCGTGATGGCCGGCGAGCACGTGCCAGGCGTAGGCGGCCCGCGAAGGCTCTCCGCGGTCGACTCCCCGAGGGTCACGCCAGTAGCTCGTCAGCAGCTTGCCGTTGGGCAGCCGGACGGAATAGTCGTACCAGTTGGCGGGATTCCAGACGCCGACAACCTGCCCCGGCTGGCCGTGCGCCGGAATCACCGCCTCGGCCGCGGAGGCAGTGGACCGGTGCGCGTAGGCCGGCGCGAGCGTGCCATGAGCCAGCGCATTGAGGCCCAGCGCCACGGCCGCGACGCCCGCCGCCGGCGGCACGGCCCAGGCGAGCGTGCGCCGCGGGTCGGTGCGGAACAGGATCAAGAGCACCGCCCCCAGCCAGGCCAGAGCGGGCAGTTCGAACGCCACGGCCAGGGCGGCTGTCAGCCCGGCCGCGGCGAACGGCCGCCAGCCCCGCGCCCCCTGGCAGCGGACGCGATAGAGGTACCAGGCCGATGCGGCGGTGCAGGCCGCCGCGGGCAGGTGATTGGTCAGCGCGATCCCGAACGTGGTCAGCAGCGTCCCGCAGGTGACCAGGGCCGCGGCCCACAGCCGGCCCTGGTCCGACGTGCCGATCGCCTCCACCAGCCGGAGGGTGAAAGCCAGGAAGACCGCGAACGGCAGCAGCGAGCCGACCATCAAGAGCGCCCGACCGAGCTCGAAGGGATGGTCGCCAAGCGTCCAGCCGGTAAGCGTCGTGAGCAGCCAATACGGACCGGCCAGGAGCACCGCCAGCAGCGGCGGCTTGCTGGAATAAAGATGGAGCGTTCCTGCCGCGTCCGAATGGACGACGGCGTCGATCGTGTCCCAGCCCGGTTCGGTCACGATCTCTTCGATCGCGAAGCTGCGGCGTTCGACGAGCGCGCGGACGGTGGCCCAGCGGCTGCGGTCGTTGCCCGAGAGGAAGGGCCGCACCAGTCGCTTGGCCCGGATGAACCGCTCCCGCTCGGCGGCCGCGTCGGTCGCAGGATCGGCGGCGAGCTTGGCGGCGACATGCTCGTCGGCCAGCCGCTTCTCGAGCGCGAGCCGATCGATGCTGGCCACGCTGCCGATCCGGCCCAGCAAGCCCCCCAGGGCGACGGCGGCCAGGATCCCGTACACGCTCCGCCGCAGCCGCCCCCGCGACTCTTCCTGGAGCGCCGGGCCCGCACCGGACCCGTCGCCGAGAATCGCCGCCACGCGGGCGAGGTCGGCGAGCCCGCGGACGAAGCGACCCGCGCCATACTTCGACTGGCCGCGAATTCGGGGGCGGTGCCGCACGGGGGTCTCGACCACCCGGTGGCCGTCGCGGGCGACCAGCACGGGGATGAACCGGTGCATGTCGCGACCAAGGGCCAGCCGCCGGGCGACGTCACCGCGAAACACCTTGAGGCCGCAGTTGTGGTCGTGCAACGCGAGGCCGGTCACCCAGCCGACCAGCAGATTGAAGACCCGCGAGGGGAACGTCTTGTGCCAGGGGTCGAGCCGCGGCGTCTTCCAGCCGTTGACGAGGGCAACGCCCCCCGGCCCGTCGCCGAGCGCCGCGGCCATCCGCGGGATCTCGGCGGGGTCGTCCTGACCGTCGCCGTCAAGCATGGCCACGGCCCGGCCCCGGGTGCGGGCGAAGCCGGTCATCAGGGCGGCCGACTTGCCCTGCCCGGTATCGTGTCGCACCGCGGTCACGCGGGCATCCGCGCCGGCAGTCGCCCCGATCTCCTCCCAGGAGCCGTCGCTCGAGCCGTCGTCGACGATCACCAGTTCCCAGGTCAGCCCGGCCGCATCGAGCCGCTGGCGGATCTCGGCCACGAGCGGCCCGATGTTGCCTGCCTCGTCCCGCACCGGCACCACGAGCGAGAGATCGGGCTGGTTCATGAGGGGCACGGCGGGGCGGGAAGCGATCGCGAGCGGGGGCCAAGGATACCCGGGGCCGCCGCGGGGCCGCCATGCCACGGCCCTGAGACGGATGATCCCGCGAGATCCCGGGGGATGCCCAGGGGACACCATCAGACTCGCGCATCGACCGTAGACTGGGAGCCATGATGCCTCCGCCCGAAGACCGGCAGCCGCCCCGCATGACCCGGATGGTGTCATTTGCGGTGCTGCTCGGCCTCGTGGTGCTGTTTGGCCTGCTCAGCCTGCGGGTGATGGCGAGTTTTCTGTTGCCGCTGTTGCTGGCGGCGATGCTGGTGGTGATCTTCGGGCCGCTCCATCGCTGGCTGCGGGACCGGTTCCGGCTGGCCGAGTGGGCGGCGGCGGGGCTGACCACGCTCGTCGTGCTCCTGATCGTGCTCGCGCCGGTGGGGCTGCTCGTGGCGCGGGCCGGAGCCGATGCCGTGGCGATGGCCCGACGACCCGAAGGGGTGAGGCTCGACCCGGCCGTGCTCGACGGCCTCGTGAAGACCGTCAACGACGCCACCGGCCTGCATCTGACCGCCGACGGCGTGAACGCGTCGCTGCGGACCGTGGTCGAGGAGGGCATCGGTCCGATCGCCGCCCGGGCGCCGGCCGTGATCGGCAAGCTGCTGCTCGGCCTGGTGGTGACGATCGTGGGCTTCTTCTACTTCTTGGCCGACGGCCCGCGGATGCTGGCGGCCGTGATGCGGCTGGTGCCGCTCGACGTCCGCTACCAGTGGCAGCTGCTGCAGGAGTTCGAGGAGGTGAGCCGCGCCGTGGTCAGTGCCACGCTCCTGGCGGCGATCGTGCAGGCGATCCTGGGTGGCATCGGCTACGCCGTGGCGGGGCTCGACAACGTCTTCCTGCTGACCCTGCTCACCTTCTTCATGGCGATGGTGCCGATCGTGGGGGCGGCGGCGGTCTGGGGATCGGCGAGCCTCTATCTGCTGTTCTTCGTCCGCGACACCTGGACGGCCGCGGGGCTGGCCGCCTGGGGGGCGCTCGTGGTCTCCACGATCGACAACCTCGTCAAGCCGCTCGTGCTCCAGGGGCAGTCGAAGCTCCATCCGCTCCTGGCCCTCCTGAGCGTGCTGGGCGGGGTGACGGCCCTGGGGCCGATCGGGATCTTCGTGGGGCCGATCGCCGTGGCCTTCCTCCAGGCCGCCCTGACGATGCTGGCGGCCGAGCTCGACAGCCTCGAGCGGCCCGCCGGCCGGCCGCGGCCGGCCGGGGCGAAGGGCCGCCGCGAGGCTTCCGGCGGGGAATTGCCGCCGGCCGGAGTTGCATGACCATGCCCGGGGAGGTTGAAATCTGGCCTGCCGGAGCCGCCGAGCCCCGGCCGATACCTGAAGGGAACGAACGATGATCCTGGATTGCGTGATGGCGCTCGCGGCCCTGCTGGCCACGGGAATCGAGGCTGCCTACGTCCCGACCGACGACGGCGGCGGCGACTATCTGGTGCGGGTGGAGCCCGATCTGGTCGCGGGCGGCAGCCCCTACCAGTTCACGAGCGACGTGCCGGCCGACTCGCGAGACGTTCGCCGCGTGCGGATCTACGTGGCCGACGCCTGGCCGCCCGCCGTCGAGCGGTCGGTGATCGAGGCCGCCAAGCGGCCTCGCCGGGTCACCCCCGTGGCGGTCGCCTCGGCCCGTCCGGCCGACCTCGGCGCTCCAACCATGGCTGCGGTGCCGGAGGTGGAGCGGCCGTGGGGCTGGCTGATCGGCAGCCTGATCGCGCTCTTTCTCTCGCTCGGTGCCAACGCCTATCTCGGCATGCTGCTGGGCAACATGCGGCAGCGGTATCTCCGCGACGTGCAGCAGGTGCTCGTGCGGGCCTGACGCCAGGCCAGCGGAGGCCGCGGCTAGAGCCGGCGGCGGGGAGGCTTCGCGGCCGGCAGGTTCGTGCGGCGGGCGGCTACCGGCTTGGCGGCAGCGTGTGGCCCGAAGAAGAAGGCTTCGGCGGGCCAGAGATCGCCGGCCGGAGGCGGCGGCAACTCGACCACTGGCAGCGGCTCCGGTTTGGGAGCGGGCTTGGGCCGGGGGGCGGGCTTCGGTTTGGGCTCGGGCTCGGGCAGCCGCGCGGGCTCCGGCCGGCGGCCCCAGGTGATCGAGGGATCGCTCAGCGAGCGGACATGCGCCCCGGCCTCATGGAACATCGTCGCCACGTGGGCGTGGCAGGTGAACACGAGCATCTGCCGGTCTGAGCCCTGCTCGGCGAGGAACTCTACGATCGTGCGGGCGGCGGCTGTGGCCCGGGTGTCGTCGAAGTTGACCAGCGCGTCGTCCATCACGATCGGCAGCGTCACGTCGTGGCGGGCCAGATCGCGAACAAGGGCCAGCCGCAGGGCCAGGAAGACCTGCTCCCGCGTGCCGCGGCTGAGCCGCTCGGGCCGCCAGAGCTGGCCATCGCGCTCGTGGATCTCGAGCCGGGCCTCGTCCACGGCGGTGGTGATCGAGTGGTAGCGGCCCTCGGTGAGCCGGGCCAGCCACCGCGAGGCCTCCCGCAGGACCGGCGGCTGGTGGTCGCGGGCCACGGCCGCCCGCGTCTCCTCGAGCACGATCCGGGCCCGCTCCAGCACCCGGCGCCGCTCCTGCTGTTCGGCCACGAGCTGCTCGACTGCCGCGAGCTCGGCCTGGAGCGATTCGTTGCCGCGATCAGCCGCGGCGGCGTCGAGCCGCTTGGCGGCGGCCGCCCGGCGGTCGCGGGCTTCGGCGAGCGCCCCGCGATGGCGAGCCGTCCGCTCGCAGGCTTCGGCCAGCCGGCTCTCGAGCGGCACCGCACCGGCATCGGCGAGCCACTGGTCGAGCTCCGCCGGCTCCGTCGTGCGGCGGCGGGCGTCGTGCCAGTCGCGATCGGCCGCCTCGGCGTCGAGCCGCAGCTGCTCGTATTCGGGCCGCCTGTCGACCTTGGCCAGAAAAGCCGCTTCGTCGGCCACGCTCCAGCGGGCGTAGAACTCCCGCACGGCCCGCTCGGCCACCTTCGCCTGTCGCAGCGATTGGCGATGGCGGCGGCGGGCATTCTCCAGCCGGCGAGTCAGCGAGGCCCGACGGCGGATGATCGCCCGGTCGGCATCGAGCCGCTCCTTGAGCAGCCGCAGGTGCTCCAGCGGCGTGGACTCCGGCACGAGCTCGCACTCCACGAGCAGCTCGTCGATCCGGCGGCCCGAGGCAGCCAGCTCCTCCCGCTTGTGGCGGGCCTCCTCGGAGAGCCGGCGGCGATCGTCGTCGAGCGTCAAGAGCGTGTGGCGGTGGGCGGCGATCTGCCGCACCTCGCGGGGTGAGAGGTTGGTGGGCAGGCCGCGATGCTCGAGTGCCTTGCGCCACCGGGCCCGGGTTGTGGCCCGCTCCTCGGCGGCCTGCTTGACAGCGAGCTCGGCGAGGGCGACGCGGTCGGCCAGGAGGTGCACTGAGCCCTCGCGGCTGGCGAGCTCCTCCAGCCGGTCGAGTTCGGCCTGGGCCGCGGCCAGCCGGCGGTCGATGCCGAGTGTGGCCTCGACGCCGACGCGGCCGTCGAGCAGGCCGCACTGGGCGGCGAGCTCATCCCGCTGCTGCTTGGCCATCTCGTGCTGTCGGCGGGCCGCCTCGAGGCGGGCCGAGGCGTTGCGGTCGAGCGACCAGGTGGTCACCGAGGCCACGCCGGCGCCCAGCGCCCCGAGCGCCGCCATCGCGTAGGCCAGCGAACCGGTCACCTCCCGGGGCAACAGCGAGCCAGAGAGCAGCATGCCGGTGCCGATCACGAACAGCCCGCCGAGCGCCACGAGCAGCGGGATCGGGATCAGCTGGGCGTCGAGGCCCTCGGCGAGGTCGCGGCCCAGCCGTTCGATGGTGCGGTCGAGTTCGGCGAGCTGGTCGCCGGCCGTCATCCGTTTCCGCAGAAACGCCACCTTCTCGGCCGCCTGGTCGATCGCAGCCTGCACGGAGACGCCTCCGAGGCCGCGTTCGGCGCCGGAGACGGTGCCGCGGGTGGTGCCCAGCGACCGCTTGGCCTCGGCGAGCTCCTTCTTGGCGGCGGCCAGGTCGCGGGAGGCGCGGCTGCAGGCGCGGGCCCTGCTGCGGAGCGGGCTGAAGGAGAGGGCGAAGCCCTCGGGCAGGAGCACTTCCGGCAGCGTGTCCACATCGACGTCGGCCGAGAGCGTCACCGGCACCAGCCGCGACAGTCCGGCGATGCCCACCTGCTCGCCAAACCGGCGGGCGGCCAGCCGGGCATGGCTCTCGGCCCGGGCCACGTCGGCGGCCAGCCGCTCGAGCCGCGGCTCTTCGTCGGCGAGCGCGGCGATCGCCGCCCGCTTCGACCACACCACCGACTCCGGCGGCAGGTCGCGGAGCTGGCGGGCGTACTTCGCCCGAAACTTCTTCCGGCCCTTCGCCAGCCGCTCGGCCTTGCGGAGCCTGCGGGCGGCGAGCCGCCAGGCATCGCGGTCGGCGTGCACCAGCGGAACGCTTTCGAGCACGGCGAGCCGCTCCGCCGTCCGCTTCCAGGCGACGTAGAGCGGCTCGATGGCGATCACGCCCCGGACCACTCCCTCGGCCTTCTCGGCCCGCTCGATCCGGCCGAGCAGCCCGGCGATCTCGGCGTCGAGGTGGGCCAGTTCGCTCCACAGCCCGCCGGCCACGAGCGCCGGCGCGGCCGAGCCGGCCAGCCGCTCCAGCAGCGCGGCGCGGCGGGCCTTGAGGGCCGTCAGCGGCGAGACGTCTGGGTCGGTCGAGTCGAGCCGGGTGATCGCCGTCTTCAGGTGCGTGAGCACGCGGGCCACGTGCGAGCGGTCGAGGCCGCTGGCCAGTTCGTAGAGACGGCTGCCGCAGCCCTCGGGCTCGAGCGTCCGCAGTTCGTGGAGCTCGTCGAGCCCGAAGGCCATCACATTGGTGAAGGTGGTCTCGTCGATCCCGCCGACCACGTCCTGGAGGTAGTAGCGGTGCCGCGGGCCGGCCGCGTCGGCATGCCGGGGATCGACGTCGTCGATCGCGATCAGGTCGCCCTCGTCGCCGCCGAGGCCGATCACGTCGTCGGCATAGGCTTCCTGCGAGAGCCCGGCGAGGTGCGGCCCCTCGTGCCGCCGCTCGATCGCCAGGAGCGTCCGCTCCGGCGGCACGCGAACGAAGAGCCGGCCGGCGCAGGCCACCCGCGGGTCGAGCACGCCGCGGCGAAAGTTCCCCTCGAAGCCGAAGAAGATCGCCCGCACGAACTCCAGGAGCGTCGTCTTGCCGGTCTCGTTGGTGCCGTGGAGCACCTGCACACCGGGGCCGAGCCGGTCGACCACGACCCGGTCGAGGGCCCCGAACTTCTCCACGTCGATGCGTTCGATGAACATGCGGCAAAGCCTCCGCGCGGCGACAACCAGGACAGGGACCGGGATTCAGGTGGACTCGATCAGCTCCAGGGCGACCCAGCCGGCCTGGCGGGCCGCGGCGACGGGCAGCGATGGGCCCGATGGCGACCCGCCTGGGGCCTGCTCGATCGCCTCGACGATGTCGGCCAGCGCCGAGGTGAACGACGTGGTCGTGCCCGGCTTGCCGCCAGAGCGGGCATGCCCCAGCGGGGCCAGTGATTCCGCCGGGTCGGCCACGAGCTCCACCGGCCAGGCCCGGAAGGCCTTGGGGTCGAACAACTCGCGGAGCCGCGCGAGCGTCTCGGCGGCGATCTCCGCCACGCGGACGCGGCGGCTCACGCTCGTGCCGCACTGCACCACGCACCGCACCAGCTCGAGCGGCGCCTGCTCGCCCGGGGCCACCTGCTCGATCGCCGACCAGAGCGCGGTGGCGAGCTCCTCGTCGGCGCCGGCCACCGACTCGATCGTGACCGTCCGCCAGCCGACCCGCTGCGTGGGGATGTCCCGCCAGCTGCTCCGCCAGTCGGCCTGGGTGGCGTACTCGACGGAGTCGCCGATGGCCTGCCGGTCAAGGAGCGTGAGCGTGCAGCAGGCGCCTTCGGCCCGCTCGAGCGGCGAGCGAGGCTGGAGCGGCGGCAGATGATGGATCCCGACGGGCAGGGCGGGGCGACGGCGGGAGGCCCAGATCCAAAACCCGCCCGGCTGCGTCCAGGCCGGCGAGGCCGCGGCCGCGGCCACGAAACCCGAGGCCGCGTCATGCTCGCCCGGCCAGGCCGTGTCGGCGATCGCCGCGGTGGGCGTGGTCGAGTCCCAGCCCACGATGATCCGGCGCCAGGCCGAGGTGCGGGCCACATCATCGACGATCGACGGCACGTGGCCGGCGTCGGGGGCCGCGACGAACTCCACGGCGATGCCGTGAATGTCGAGTTCCAGCGGGGCGTGCGGCGTGGCGAAGAATAGTCCCTGCGGCTCGCCCAGCATCCGGGCCATCTCGTGGCAGGCGGAGGCGTCTTCGGCCAGGTGCACGGTGCGGCAGCCGATCGCGGCCAGGTCGATCACTGCGGCGCGGATGGCGGCGGCCTGCGCGGGACTGGCCCGACGGGGGTCAAGCCAGCGGCCGCAGATCACGAGTACGGAGGCCTCGGCTCGGCGGGCCACGGCAACCGCCTCGGCGAAGGTATCGTTCGCGGCCTTGCCGACCGCGGCGGCCACGGCAGGATGAGCCCCTTCCGGCACGGCCAGGGGACGGTCGATCGCGGGGTCGAAGGCAAAGACGATGTCGGCCACGTGGGCACCCTCCGTGGTGAGCTCGCCCGCGGCAACCCGGGGAAGCTGGGCACACTGTAGCGTCTCCCCCGCGGCCGCCGCCACGGCAAAAACGCCCGCCGCTCACGCGGAAAGCGGGGGCGGCGAGGCGGCGAGGTCGACGACGAGGGCGTCGGCCCAGGCGGTGTCGGCGGCCGGCCCCACGGCGGCGAGCACACGGCTCTTGAGCAACACGCCCTTCTCGATCGCCGCGGTGAAAAGCCAGCAGGTGACGCGGACGCGCCCGGCCTCGGTTACCACGAGAATCCGCCGCACGTCGGCCGGGTGAACCGCCACGAGCACGGCATCGGCGCCACGGTGCACGAGAAGGCAGTTGGCCTCGATCGGCAGGCCCGTCTCCCCGATGGGATTCCAAGTCACTCCGGTCTCGGTGCCCTGGCCCCAGGCGATGCGTCCGCAGGCGAGGTCGCACGTGACGGCGAGCGAGGAGTCGCTCTCGACCAGCGCGGTCTGCGCGGCCACGACCAGTTCCCAGGCCCGCTGGGCGGCCAGCGACCGCCACATCGCAGTGGCCCGCAGTCGCCGCGGATCGGCGGGCTCGTACACGGCGACCAGATCGTCGCCTCGGGCCCAGTGATCGACGAGCCGCTCCGCGGCCGGTGGCACGCGGAGGTCGAGCCCGAGCACGCGATCGTCGCCGGCCAGGGCGAGGCCCGCGGCGGGGGTGGCGAGGTCGAGGCGACCGCGACCGTCGCCGGCCGCGAGGCCGGCGAGCGTCCAGGCGGCGGTGACCGCGGGCGGCGAGGAAGTCATGGGCCTGATCCGAGTGGCTGCCGATGCGCCCGGTTCACGGTCGCGAGCGGACTGGCATACGATACCCGACCCAGGCGGTCCGTCATGACCGCGACCGCGCCGCCCCCTCTCCAGGAACCTCGCATGCCCGCTTCCAGTTCGCCCGATCCGCTGGCCGTTTGTGAAGCCGCGGCCCGGGCGGGCGGCGGGGTGCTGCTCGATTGGGTCGGACGATTTCGGGCCACCTCGAAGGGGCCACGCGACCTGGTCACCGAGGCCGACTTCGCTTCCCAGCGCGAGATCCGCCGGATCATCGCCGCGGCGTTTCCGGAGCACGGATTCGTCGGGGAGGAGGCCGACGCCGGGGTCGCCCAGCCGCCCCCGGGCGCGGCCGGGCACTCGGGCTCGGGCACCCGCTGGATCGTCGATCCGCTGGACGGCACGACGAACTACGTGCACGGCTTTCCGGCCTGGTGCGTCTCGATCGCGCTGGCGTGTGACGACGAGATTTTGGCCGCGACGATCTTCGATCCGCTGCGGGGCGAATGCTTCACGGCACGGGCCGGCGGCGGGGCCTTCCTCGACGGCCGGCCGATCCAGACCGCGGCCGTTCTGGATCCGTCCGAGGCGGTCGTGGCGCTGAGTTTTCCACCGCAGGTGCCGGCCGACTCCCCGGCGGTCGCCGACTTTCTCCGGATTTTGCCCCACGTGCATTCCGTCCGCCGCACCGGCTCGACGGCCCTCAACCTCGCCTGGCTCGCCTCCGGCCGGCTGCACGGGTTCTGGGCGCGGCGGATCGCCTGCTGGGATGCGGCGGCCGGCTTTTTGCTCGTCCGCGAGGCCGGCGGCGCGGTGGGGGGATTCGCGGCCGGAGCCGATGCGATCCCCCTCGATGACCCGGCCTTCGTGGCCGCCGGCAGCCCGGAACTGCTCCGCGGCATGCGGGGCCTGCTGGCGGGCTGAGCCGAGCGTGCCGGTCGTGCGGGTGGTGCCGGTTCGGCGATCTGGGGCCTGTGAAGCTTCTGCGCAGGATTGCGGGGTAGGCTAGTGCGAGAGGCTTTCTCCCGGCCATCGTGATGACAGACCTGTTCCACCAGCCGCGCGCCCTTCTCCTGCCGGTCGTGCTCCTGCTCGCCGCCGCGGCCGGGATGCCCTCGGCCGCGTCCGGTCAGGAGCCGCCGGCCCCGACGCCGGCCGGCGTCGAGCCGCCGCCCGTGATCCGCGAGCGGACGCCGGAGCTCTATTATCTGAAGGATGAATCTGGGCGGCTCGTGCCGGTGCCCGGGTTTCGCTACGCCGACTTCCTCGATTTGTTTCGGATCCGCGAAGGCCTCGGCGGCCCGGCACTGCCCCCGGACGCCGTGCTCGAGAGCGTGATCGTGACGATCGACGCCCGGCGGTTCGAGCCCGCCTCCGGCTCGTGCCCGGTCGCCGTCGAGTGCAAAGTGCGGCAGGCGCGGGGCGGCTGGGCGATGGTGCCGCTCGACCTCGGCCAGGTGCTGCTCGACGGGCCGCCGGAACACGACGGCCCGGGCCGGATGCTCGTGGACGCTGATCCGCAGGGCAAGGGCTACCGCTGCTGGTTCGAGCCTTCGGCCGGCGTCGATGGCGAGCTGCGGCATACCGTCCGCCTGGCCGGCCGGCTGCCCGTCACGGCGGGCGACGAGCAGGAGTCGTTCACGCTTTCGCTGCCCCTGGCCGTGACCTCGCGGATCGACATCGATACCGCTCGGGCCTCGCCCCAGGCGACGCTCCGGCCCCCGGGCCGGGGTCGCGTGGACGTGGCCGCAGCCGATGGCGGGAGCCGTGTGACCGTGACGGCAGTCTCGGGCGACGTGCGGATCCTGCTGGCCGCCACCCCGGCCACGCCGGCCGCGGACGCGCTCGCCGAGGCCGTCTGCGAGAGCGTGGTGCGAATCGACGGCCGGACGGCGGCGATCACGGCCCGGCTCCGGCTGGCCAACCTGTCCCCGGCGGTCGCGCGGGTCGCGGTCACGCTGCCCCGCGGAGCGCTCCTGCGGCGGGTGGCCGGCGATGGCACGCTCGTGGTCGGCGCCGACACCGACCAGACGGTCACGATCGCGGTCGATCGCGACGACCGCGGCACGGCTGAGATCGAGCTCGTGTGCGAACACCCGATCGACCCCTCCGGCGGCGCCCCGTTCGAGCCGCTCGGGTTCGCCGTCGCCGGCATCGAGCCGTGGCGGCAACGCGGCCGCGCGAACCTCGTGGTCGAGGAAGACTGGCAGGCCACCTGGGACACCGTGCCGGGGATCCGCCGCGTCGATCCTCCGGCCGGGGAGCGGGACGCCGGGCTCGTCGCCTCCTTCGCCTACGATGCCCAGCCGGCCTCGCTGCCGCTGCGGATCAGCCCGCGTCGCAGCCGCGTGGTGATCGAGCCCGCGTATCGCTACGACGTCTCTGCCGCCCGCATCGAACTCCAGGCCGAACTGCGAGTGGCGGCGCGGGGCGCGCCGGTGGGTGGCATCTCCCTCGAGCTCGACCCGGCGTGGCGGCTGGGGGAAGTGGGGCCGGCTGGCGTCGTCGATGCCGGCGGCGTCAGCGTCGATGGGGATCGGATCACGATTCCTTTCCTGCAGCCGCTGGCCGGCGACGCGGTCGTCGAGATCGAGGCGGCCCGGACGGTCGCCCCGACCGCAGAGGCCGTTTCGTGGAGCCTGCCGGTGCCGCGGGCCGACCTGGTCGGTCCCGCGAGTGTGATCGTCTCGTCCGACTCGGACATCGAGTTGTTGCCCGAGGCCGCCGGCAGCCGCGGACTCGTGCGTCAGACCGCGGCGACGCTCTCGCCGGGGGATGCCGAGCGGATGGCGCTGGTCTACCGGCTCGACGCGCCGCCCGGAACGTTCGCCGCGACCCGCCGCTTTCTTCCCCGCCGCGTCGAGGCCGCGATCGCCACGCGGGTGAGCATCGACGAGCGGGAGCTCGTGGTGTCGGAGACCATCAGGCTCGACGTGCTGCATGTCCCGCTCGAGTTTCTCGAGCTCCGTCTCGCCGAGTCGGCGCTCGAGTCGGGAACGCTCGAGATTCGCCAAGGGGGTGAACTGCTCGACCCGGCCGAGATCGAAGACACGGGCGAGGTGGATGCGGCCGGGAGGCCCTTGAAACTCGTGCGGTCGCTCCTGCCGGTGCCGCTGTTGGGGCGCGGCCAGGTGACCGTCCAGTACCGGATTCCCACGCCGGCGGTGCCGCCCCAGACGACCGTCGCGGTCGATCTTCCGCTGCCGCTGCCGGTGGTGACGGGCACGCTCCGCCAGTCGGTCACGGTCGAGGAGGCGGCGACGCTGGCGGTGGTGCCGCGGAGCGAGGCCTGGCGACGGGATGTCTCGGGGCCGCCGGGGGGCGGCCGCTCGTGGTCGGTCTCGAAGCCGAAGGACGTGTTCGCCCTGGCCTTGTCGGCCCGCACCCGCGCGGCGGCGAGCGTCACCGTGATCGAGGCGGCCTGGCTGCGGACGCGGCTGTTTCCCGACCGCCGGGAGGACGTCGCCACCTACGTGGTCGCTCCGGCCCAGAGCCAGTTGGAAATCGATCTGCCGTCGGCACCGGTTGCGGCGTCGCTCGAAGTGCGGCTCGATGGCTCATCGCTTCCGGTGACAGCCCGAGATGATGGCCGCCTCGTGATCGACATCGTGCCACCCGGCGGAGGCAGCCGACTGCTGGAGATCCGGACCACGGCGGCCTGGGGCGGCACGATCGCCGGCTTGGGTCTGCCCTGGCCGTTGCGGCTGGACGCTCCCCGGTTCGCCGGCGACGTTGTCGAGCGGCAGTTTTCCTGGGAGGTGGAGCTGTTGCCCGACGATCACCTGCTGGGGATGCCCGCGCGGTGGACGAGCCAGCAACGATGGCGGTGGCGGAGCGCGGGCTGGAGCCGTGAACCGAACGTGTCGCCGGGTGAGCTCGCCGAGTGGATCGCAGCCACGCTGCGCCGGCCGGCCGTCACGGTGGCGGCCGACCCCGCCCGTGGGGAAACGCGGCTCGTGTACGCGGGAATCGGCTCCCCGGGTTTGGCCGCGGCCTGGGTCGTGCCGACCTGGCTGATCGTGCTCGTCTGTTCCGGCGCATCGCTGGCGCTCGGCCTGATGATGGTCCATGCGGCCGCGTGGCGGCGGCCGGCCGCGGTGGTGGGGCTCGCCGCCGCCGGGGCGGTGCTGGCCACCGCCCTGCCGGAGCTCATGCCGCTGGTCGGTCAGGCGGCCCTTCCCGGTGCGATCCTGGCGGTGCTGGCCGCGGCGCTCCGCCGGTTCTCGGAGCCCCCCGCCCAGCGGCGGGCGGCACCGCAGCCAACCGGCCAGGCCAGCTCGCTGATCAGGTCGGCCGAACCTACCGTGTCGCTGATCGTGGCCCCGTCGGTCGGGTCGGCGACGGCTACCGGTGTTGGGAGGGACGGCGGATGACCCGCGTTGCGGTGTGGGCCTGGCTGGCGGCGGCATGCGGCGCGGTTGCCGCTTGTCCGGCCCGGGCGGACGAGATCGACTTCGTGCGGGTGCACGTGCCGGTGGCTGGTCTGCCCGACGTGCCACTCGACGGCGTTCGCTACCTGCCGATGCCGCTGGCCGATTTCGAGGACGCGGTGGCCCGGTTCACGCCGGCCGCCGGACCGGCGCGGCAGCCCGCTGCGGCCGACGCCCGGTACCGGCTCGGATTCGATGCCCATGCTGGTCTCGTCGGTACGGTGGAGTTTCGGATCGCGGCCGATGGCGAAGTTCCCCGCTCCATCCCCTTGGGAAAGATCGCGGCCAGCGGAGGCACGATCGTCACGGCCGCAGGCTCCGGAGAGGCGGCGATCTTCTGCCTGGCCGACGGCACGCTGGCCGTGCAAACCCCCGGGCCGGGGCTGTACACCTGCCGGATTCACCTGCCGCCCGCGGACGGCGAGTTGGTCGGCCTGCCGCTCGTTCCGGCCTTGGCGACGACCATCGACCTCGATCTGCCGGTGGATGTCCGGCCGATCGTGGTTGGCGCCGCCGCGGCCGCCGCGGTCGTCGAGCCTGCCGCCGGGGAGGCGGGGGCGGGATCCTGGCGGATCGCGCGCGGGCCGACAGGGCCGGGGAGCGTGCTCCCGCTGGTGCTCTGGGATGGCCGCCGCAGCCCGCCGCCGGTCACCGCCTGGAACGGGGTGAACGTCAGCGGCCGGCAGGCGGCGGTAGTGGCCCGGCTCGAGCCGGCTGGTCCCTGGACGCCCGAGCGACTCGCCGTCGGCGCGCCACCGGCCCTGCAGGTGACAGGCGTGACGGCGGCCGGGATGGAGCTGCCTTGGACCCGCGCGGGCGATGGGCTCACGATCACACTTCCGGACCGTCTGGTCGGCTCCCGGGAAGCGGTCGTGGTCGCGGGGATCGCGCCGGTCGCGATCGGCGAACCGGCGGCGGTGCCCGTGATCCGGCCGCCCGCCGCCGGCTGGGCCGGCTGCGGCGTGCGGCTCGTGGTCGATCCCGGCCTCGCCGTCCAGCGGGTGGAGTTGAGCGAGGCGCTGGCCGTCACCGCGGCCACTGCGGCGCGGTGGCCCGTGCCGCCGAGCGAGCCCAAGCCACCCGGCGCGTCTGCTGGGGCCGCCCTCGAGTCGGCCGTCATTCAGATCGAGCATCAATCGCCGGCCGCGGAGACGCACGTGGTGCTCGGGCCGCGGGAGGCGAGCCTCGAGATCGCGCGGGTGACGACCGTCGACATCTCGCCCGGCGCCGTGCTGGGCCGGGCGACTGCCGACATCAGGGTCGTGGCCGGAGAGCTGTTCGGCATCACCGCCGACGTGGCGGCCGGCTGGCTGATCGACTCCGTCGAGGCGATCGATCTGCCCCGCGGCGGCGGCGACTCGGCGGCCGCCTCGGGCCGGCCGCTCGAATGGCGGGTGGTGCGATCGCCGCAGGGCAGCGAGCTTCGGATCGGGCTGGCGGATGCGGCCTTCCCCGGTCGCGGTGTGTCGCTGCGGGTCACCGGTCACCGCTCCGGTCCACTGGGAAGCGAGTTTTCCAGCGACGGCATCGACATGGTGCGGTTTCCCGCTGAGACCGCGATGCTGGAGTTTCAAGTCGGCCCGATGGAGGTGCTCGAGACCGGCGGCCAGCCGCTGAGCCTGGAACCCCTGCCGGAGCGGCTCGCGCCGCTCTCCTCGCTCGCCTCGCCCCGAGCGCGGATCGCCGCCGGCGAGCGGGCGGCGCTGGTCCGCGCCCGGCTGGTTCGCCGCCGCCCACCGGTGGAGGCGGAGGTGCGGGTGGACCTCGTGGCCCGTGAAGAGCGGCTGGCCGAGACCTTCACATTCACCTGCCGCCCGCTCGCCGGCGAACTCGATGCCGTGGTCGTGCATTTTTCCGAGCCGCTCGGGAGCGGGTTGGAGTGGGCCATGGCCGATCCGCTGGCCGGTTCGCTCTCGGCCCAACTCCTCGGTCCTGCCGACGCCACCCGGGGAGATCTGCGGAACGACCCGGCGGTGGCCGAGTCATGGCTCGTCGAACTGCGACCGGCGACCGCCGCCGCGGTGACGTTTCGCGCGGCCCGGACCGTCCGGCTGGAATCCCCCGTGCCCGTGCCGTTGGCGTGGGTGGAGGCGGCCGAGAGCCCCGGGGGCACGATCGCCATCCGGGGCGACGCGGGGCAGCGGCCGGAAGTCGAGAATCGGATCCTGCCGGAACTGCCGCCGAGCGTCGATGCCGCGCCGGGCACGATCGAACTGGCTTACGGCTCACCGCGGACGCTGGTCGGACCCGGGCCGGCAGCCAGCGTCCTGCCGCCGCCCGCCACTGCCGCGGCCCGGGCCTGGGCCTGGCGGCAGGCGACCGTCTGCTGGTGTCACGAGTCGGGGGCGCTGGCCTGGGAGACGAGTCTCGAGATCGAGAACCAGGGCCGCGAGACTGCCACGATCACGATTCCCGCCGGCCTCTCGCTCGAGGAGCTGATCGTCGCCGACGAACCGGTGGTCGCGGTGCCGAACGGTGCCGACACGGAGGGCCTGGCCGTGCCGTTGCCGCGAACCGGCGGTCGGATCAGTCTGGTGATCCGCGGGGTTGGCCAGCGGGGCGATGGGTTGGGCTGGTGGCGGATCGGCGAGGTGGCCTGCGGGATCGACATGCCGGTGCTGGAACGAACCACCCGGCTGATGCTGCCGCCGGGGCTGGTCACCATCATGCCCGCTGACGGCCGGGACTGGCTTGCCCGCCTGTTCGGGGGCGGAGTCGGCGGGCCGGCCTTCGGTTCGGTCGCAGAGCGTGGCTTTCACGCGGTCGTGCTCCCCGCCGACGGGGCGGCCGGCGCGGGCCCGCTGGTGATCCGCCGCCGGGTTCTCTGGTCGCTGGCCATCGCCGCCGGCAGCGCCGCCGCGCTGGCGACCATGCTCTTGGCTCGGCGGAGCGGGCCGGCGGCCGTCGCCGCCTGCGGCGTGGCGGCGGTGGCCGCGATCTGGTGCCCTGCGCCCTGGGACATCATGGCCCGCACGACGCTCTGGGGCGGCATCGCGGGCAGTTGGGCCGCCACGCGGTGGCGGCCCGGCCCGCCGGTTGTCGTTGCGGCCCTCGTCGCCCTGGCCGTGGCCGGGCCGGCCGCGCACGCCGGCGATGATTCGCCGGTGCGGGTGTTCGTCACACCGGGGCCCGCTGGAGGCACGGCGCTCGTGCCCGAGCCGCTGTTTCGGCGGCTTTCGACCGCGATCGCCGGCCCGTCATCGCTGCGGGTCTTGGCCACCGAGATCATCGCCCCCGCCGGGACCGCGGATGGTCCGTGGATCCTCGAGTTGGATCTCGACGCCGATGTCGGCGGCCTGCTCGTCGTGGACCAGACTGGCTCCCAGGTCACCTGGGGCCGAGTGGTCGATCCGCCCCGCGGCCTGGAAGCGTCGATCGGCGGCCAAGGACGGGTTGCTCGGGTCGTGAGCACCGTCGCCGGGAGGCACCGGCTGAGGCTGGAGCTCGTGCCGGAACCGACGCGGGCGGGCGACGTCGAGGAGACGATCGTGAATCTTCCCCCTGCTCCGCGGGCGACGCTGCGGATCGACGAGCCGGTGATCGTGACGGGCCGCCGGACCGCGTGGCAATGCGATCGTTCCAGCCGTGACGGCGGCTGGCTTCCGGCTGCGAGCGGCGGCGTGTTCGACGTGGCCGGTGCCGCGCGGATCCGCGTGGTGCGACCCGTGGACCGGCGGGCCGCGCTCGCGGCCGGGTTGGCCGCCGCCGTCAGTTTCAACGACATCGCCTGGCGTGGCGACGAGTGCCGGGTGACGGCGAGTTTCGATGTCGGCGCCGAGGGGACGATCGTTCGGCAACTGGTGGTGCGGGCCGACCCGCGACTCGAGCCCGTGGCGGCGCCCCGCGGGAGTCCGTCGCTCCAGCCGCTGGGCGGGGGACGTCATCTGGTGGAGATTCCCGAGCCCCGAGTCGGGCAGCGGCGAGTCGTGGTCGAGTTTCGCCTGCCGTTGGCCGACCCCGTCGGCGTGTTCGACGCCCCGTTCGCCTGGCTCCAGGACGTCGAAGCGGATGTCCGCACCGCCCGGCTGCGTCCCGAGCCCGGCCTCGCGGCCACCGCGGAACTGCCCCCCGGCATGGCGCCGGTGCGTCCCCGGCTGGAGGACGGCCCAGGCACCACCGCGGTGTGGCGGAGCGATGCGGTGACCACCGAGGGTGCGAGCACCACGGAACTTCGGCCGCGGATCACCGTCACGCGGCAGCTGCGGCGGCCGCGGGCCGCCCAGAACCTGGTCGTGACGCTGGCCGACGACCACGTGGGACTGCGGCTGCGATACCAGATCGATGCCCGGGACGCGCCGCTCGTCGAAATCCCGGTCCAGTTGCCGCCAGCGGCCATCATCGACGACCTCGCGCTGACCCGCCAGCCTGCGGGGGACGATGCCGAGCCGTCCGACCGCCGGGTGGATCTCTTCTGGTCCCGGACCGCGGCCGATCGCATCGTGGCGGTGGTGCAGCGACCGGAGACCGGCCCGTTTCGCTTCGAACTCGACGCCCGGCTTCCGCTCCGGCCCGCCAGCCGCGGCCGCCTGCCGGTGGCCCGGATTCCGGACCCCGGCCTGCCGCTCGAGCTCAGGTGGCAGGCGGCTCCGGGCATCGAACTGACCGTGACGGATCCGGAGCGGCCGGGCGACCTGGCCACGCGGGATCGGCTGGAGCTCGCGGCCTCGCAGGCGGCTCCTGGCTACACGCTCACGCGAAACAACTCGCCACCCTTGCCCGTGACGGCCGGCGACGAAGTTCAACGGCCTCCAGCCGTCACGCCTCCGGCGGCTGCCTCGGTGCCCTTGACGACGATCGACTTGGCGATCGACGCCAACAGCCGGGCCTGGGGGCTCGTGCGGTTCGACTTGCTCCCCGGCGAGCCACTCGTGACGGTGCTGGTTCCGCCGGGGCTGAGGTTGTTCGATCTCCGGGTCGATGGCCGAGAGGTGGCGGCGACACCGCTGGGAGGCAACGCCTGGCAGATCCGGCTGCACGACGTGGGCTGGCCGCGGTCGCTGGTGGCGGTGATTTCGGGCGGCGTCGGGGGCAGGCTGGCCGCCGGCGAACCGATCCGCCTCGAGCCGCCGCGGCTCGAGGGGCTGCCAGCGGCCGCCGTCGCCTGGTCGCTGCACACGCCGGCCGGCTTCGCGCTGCGGGTCTCCGAGCCGGCGCGGGTGCTCGATGAGGAGGCCTTCAAGAACTGGACGAGGCAATCGCGAACCCGGATCGACGAGGCCTTCGCGGCCGCGATCAGCGGCACGGTCGGCGGGCGGCGGCAACGGCTCGACGGGTTTGCGGCCGGGCGGAAGGCAGGTGCTGGACCCGCCGGTGAGCGGGCCTGGTATGAGGCCGCGGGAAAATCGGTCTCGTCGGCACCGGAGCGAATCAGGATCGTGGCCGCAGCCGATGGGAGCGTGACGCTCCGCGCCGTGCCGCTCGGGTTCGCCTCGGCGGCGGCCCGCGGGTTCGTGACGGCGGCGATCCTCGGCGGCGTCGCGCTGCTCTGGCTCGCGGCGCGGCGGTTTCCCCGGGCCTGGTCGGTCATGATGCCCTGGCTGTCGCGGTGGTGGTGGCTGGCCTGCGGCACCGCCTGGCTGCTGGTGCTCGAGCCGGCCCTGCCGGGGCTCGTGATGATCGGTCTCGGGATCTGGCTGGCGCTGCCGCGAGCGGCCGCCCAACGTGGCTCCGGCGGAGATCCCGCCGGCGACGACAGCACGCTGACGTTCGCGGGCGGCTGAGCCGCCGCCGGCCGTCCGCCGCTCTTCCCCGGCCCGCAAAACTGGGCGGGACAGGCAAGCGGAAAGCGGTCTGGCCCGCGAAAGCGGTCTGGCCCGCGAAAGCGGTCTGGCCCGCGAAAGCGGTCTGGCCGGGCCTCAGGGCCGCCGCTACCGTCCGCCCCCGTTCATGGCCGTCAGCCCGTCAGGGCACCGTTGCGAAAGGATTTCGCGGCGTGTCGGCCGCCTGGCAGCGGATGGTCGGACTGGCACGGAGGCTCGCACGGCATGATGGTTCGCGGACGAGGCACGCAGGCGGGGGCCGGCCGGGCCCGGATCGTTTTTTCACTCCGGATGGCGGCTCTGATCACTGCCCTCGCGGCGGCCTGGTGGAGCCCGTCGGCCGTCGGGGCCGGCTATCGGACGGCCAACTTCGTGGTCGAGGCCCCCACGCCCGACCAGGCCCGGAAGATCGGCGAGGCGGCCGAGCAGTATCGCCACACCCTGGCCGTCGAGTGGACGGGCAGCCCGCTGCCCCGGTGGAGCAGGCCCTGCCCGATCACCGCCCAGGTGGCCCCGCACCTCGGCGCCGGCGGCGCGACGAGCTTCGTGTTTGACAAGGGCGAGGTCTTCAACTGGACGATGACGATCCAAGGCAGCGAGGAGCGGATTCTCGACTCCGTCTTGCCGCATGAGATCACCCACACGATCTTCGCCAGCTACTTCCGCCGGCCGCTCCCCAGGTGGGCCGACGAGGGGGCCTGCACCACGGTCGAGCATCCGGTCGAGCGGGCCCGGCAGCACAAGATGCTGATCGAGTTTCTGACCACCGGCCGCGGTATCGCCTTCCCGGAGATGTTCGCGATGCGGGAGTATCCGCCCGACGTGCTGCCGCTCTACTCGCAGGGCTACTCGCTGGCCCGATTCCTGATCGAGCGGGGCGGCCGCCACAAGTACGTCGCCTTCGTGGGCGACGGCCTGACCCGCGACGACTGGGCCGGCGCGCTCGAGCGTCACTACGGCGTCAACGACATCGCCAAGCTGCAGCACATCTGGCTCGACTGGGTGAAGCAGGGCTGCCCGGCCCCGCCCGCCGCGCTGGCGGCGGCCACTCCGGTCGCCTCGCCGGCGGCTTGGACGCCGACCGCCCGCGGCCAGAGCCCCGACCCGCAGCCCGTGGCCTGGAACCCGGCTTCCGACTCGGGCCCGGTGGCCACCAGCGCCGCCCGCTCGTCGATCTACTCCCGCGCGGGCGCCGTCCGCCGCTGACGTGCCCAATTGGGCACATCCGAGCCAGCTCCCTCCTCACTCCCCGCTCAAACCGGGAAGCCGGGGGCGGAAGCCGAAGGAGCCTGGAGATTTCGCCCGGTTGACGTCGGAGCGTCCGGCCGGGCCGCGCGAAATATCCCAGCGACGGAGGCTTTCGCCCCCGGCGACCACGCCAGTTGACGTTCCCTGGTGACGCGGCTCGGGGTGGCCCATGCCCCGTCGCCGGACGTTCGCTTTCGGCATCCTGCCTTCGCTCACTCCATGCTGGCAGCGCTTCGGCATCCTGCCTGCGCTTGCCAGCAAGGCCGGCTCCGGGGCACGGGCCACCCCGAGCAGGCCTTCGAGGCGTTGGAGGACACGACGCCTGTCGCCTCACGGCTTAATGCCCGTGACGAGCAGCGTGATGTGGTAGAAGACCGGCGCGGCGAAGCACATCGAGTCGATCCGATCGAGCACGCCGCCGTGGCCCACCACGAGCGTGCCGTAGTCCTTCACGCCGCGGTCCCGCTTGATCGCCGACATCGTCATCCCGCCTGCGAAGCCCATCACCGCCACCACGAAGCCGGCCAGCGTGGCCTGCCAGAGCTGGAAGGGGGGCGCGGCCCACCACAGGGCCGCTGCCAGGAGCGCCGTGCTCGTGGCGCTGCCGAGCAGGCCTTCCCAGGTGCGGTTGGAGCTGACCGCGGGCGCCACCAGCCGCTGGCCCAGCATCCGGCTCCAGACATACTGCATGCAGTCGGCGAACTGGACGAGCAGGATCAGGAAGAACAACAGCCGGAAGTTGGCTCCCCGGCTTTCCCCGGAGCCCGGCAGGGGCAGTTCCAACAGCGCCGGCGCGAACGACAGGCAGTAGACGCACACGACGAGCCCCGCCTGGATCTTCGCCGTCCGCTCCAGGAACCGCTTGTAGTCGCCGGCAAAGGCCACCCGGGCCAGGACGAAGAGCGTGGCGTAGACGGGCAGGAAGACGCTGAACACGTCGTAGCGGTTGAGGCCCACGAGCACGTAATGGAGCGGCGTGAAGGCGAAGAACACCCAGAACAGGGCCCGGTGGTCCCCCTTGCGGGTCGGCGTGAGCGTGATGAACTCGCGGAGCGCCCAGAAGGAGACCAGGCCGAAGAGCACGACGGTCGCCGTGCTGCCCAGCCAGAAGGCCGCGGCCAGTACCGTGCACAGGACCCACCAGCCCCGCAGCCGGCGGTTGAAGGTGCGGACGGCGGCCGGGTCGAGGCCGCGGTCGGGATGGCGGCGGAGAAACTGGCCCACGGCCGTGGCCGCCGTGAGCAGGGCGAGCACACCGGCGACGAGAGCGATCGTACGGTTGTCGGTCATGCCTGCGGTGCCGCGGCGCGGGGCCGCGGCTGCCTGTCTATTCCTTCAAGGCCATGACCGCCCGGCGGGCGCGGGCCAGGAAATCGAGCTTGGACTCGCCCCGCTCCAGCCACAAGGGCGGCCCGAAACTGATGCACGAGAGCAAGGGCACCGGCAGGAACTCGCCGCGGGGCAGCACCCGGTTGAGGTTGTCGATGTGGACCGGGATCAGTTCCAGGTCGGGCCGCTTCTTCGCCAGGTAGTAGAGGCCGCTCTTGAACTCCCCGACCTCGCCGCTGATGCTCCGGCTGCCCTCTGGAAACACGATCAGCGAGTGGCTGTTGCCCGCCTCGCGGAGCATCAGGTCCACCGGACTTTGGTGGACCTTGATGTCGGTGCGGTCGATCAGGATCGCATCGAACACTTCCGTCGCCAACCAGCGGCGGACGATCCCCCGCGACCAGTAGTCCTTGGCCGCCACGGGGCGGGTCACCTCGCGGACCGTCTGCGGGAGGCTGGCCCAGATCACCAGCGCGTCGAGGTGGCTGGTGTGGTTGGCGAAGTAAATCCGCTGGCAGGTGTCGGGCTGGCTGGCGATCCAGCGGACGCTCGCCCCCGCCAGGAGCCGGGCCAGGGCCGCGAGGCCGAGCCCCGCCGCCCGGCAGACCGGCGAACGAACCCGGCTTCGGGGGCCCGAAGCCGGGGGGAAGTCGCGGATGTCGGCCGGCGAGAGCATCCCGTCATCTTCGATCGCGGCGGAGGCCATGGTCAATCCGATGATCGGGCCGTCACGAAGGGGTTGTGCCGCCGCTCGTGCCCGACGGTCGTGGGCTCGCCGTGGCCGGGGAACACGATCGCCTCGGGGGGCAGCGAGTAGAGGTGCCGGCGGATGCCGGCGGCCAGGGCCTCGAAGTCGCCGTCTGGAAAGTCGGTCCGGCCGATGCCCTCCCGGAAGAGCACGTCGCCGCCGAATACCACCGGCGGGCCCTCGGCCTCCATGACATAGACCACGTGCCCGGCCGAGTGGCCCGGGATCTCGCGGACCAAGAGTTCGCAGCCGGCCACGGCGAGCCGCTCGCCGTCGGCCAGCAGGCGGTCGGCCGGCGGGCTCGTGAGCGACAGTCCGAAGGGGGCCGAAAGGTTGGTCGCGGGATCGGTCAGTTTCGCCGCGTCGCCCCGACCGATGAGCAGGGGCGCATCGGGCCAGCGGGCCTTCAAGGCGGCGTTGCCGGCGATGTGGTCGGAGTGGCCGTGGGTCAGCAGGATCGCCTCCGGCTCGAGGTCGCCGGCCTCGAGCCAGGCGATGATCTCCTCGGGCTCGAAGCCCGGATCGACCACGAGGCAGCCCCGCCGGCCCGGGCGGCGGCAGATGTAGGAGTGCTCCCCGAAGGGCAGCGACTCGACGCGGGCCACCTCCAGGGTGGGCGTGGCGTGGATGAGTTCGGCGGAGGGCATGGCGGACGAGCGGGCCGGGGAAGCGACTCCGTGGAGCATGGTTGGCGGCGGCGCGGGCCACAAGCAGCCAGGTTCTGCCTGGGGAAAAACAGGCTCCGGCGGCGGTTTTTCCCCAGGGAAGGTGGGCTGGTGGCCATCCCGGGGCGTCGCTAGACTCCCGGCCCGGCGGCGGTCCGGCGCGCACGAACGTGCGGGCCGTGCCGAGCACCCCAGGGCGATTCAACGCGGTCGAGCCGCGGCGGCGATAACCGATGACGGGGCAGGCCCGAGGCTGCCCCCTGACAGCACACCCGAGATCCATGGAGGGATCGATGGCCGGCACGGTGAACTTCTTTCCGACCCAGGTATCCGTGCGGCGGGGCTGCCTGGCCCTGGCCCTGGCGGTCGCGACCACTGCGGCCGCCGCCCGGGCCCAATCTCCGTTGGGCCCCGGCCTCATGCCCAACGGCGGTGTGGCCGAGGGCAACGTGGGCGCCGGAGACGCCACGGCTGCCACGGTCGGACAGCACCCGCTCGAGCCGGCTCTCGAACTGGCCCAGCGCGGCTTGGCCCAGCTGCGGGCCAACGTGAAGGACTACTCCTGCACCATGGTCAAGCGGGAGCGAGTCGACGGCAAGCTCGGCGAGCACCAGTACATCTTCGCGAAGATCAGGCACGAGCCGTTCAGCGTCTACCTCTACTTCCTCGCCCCCGAGGACGTGAAGGGCCAGGAGGTGATCTACGTCACCGGGCACAACGACGGCAACATGCTCGCCCATGCCGGCAGCGGCGTGCGGGCGATGGTGGGCACCGTCTCGCTCAAGCCCGACGGGGCGCTGGCGATGCAGGGCAACCGCTATGCCGTGACGGAGATCGGCGTCGAGAACCTGGCCAAGCGGCTCGTCGAGGTGGCCCAGCACGACAAGCAGTTCGGGGAGTGCGAGGTCAACTTCTATCCCAACGCCAAGGTCAACGGCCGGGTCTGCACCTGCGTGCAGGTGGTTCATCCGGTGCCGCGGCGGAACTTCCGCTTTCACCTGGCGCGGGTGTTCATCGACGACGAACTGTTGATCCCGGTTCGCTACGAGGCCTACGACTGGCCGCACGAGGAAGGGGGGCAGCCGGTGCTGATGGAGGAATACACCTACATGAACGTGAAGATCAACAACGGCTTCACCGACGCCGACTTCGACCCCAAGAACGCCGCCTACAAGTTCAACGGCAAGTGAGCAGGGCCGGGCCTACGGCAGTTCCTCGAACCGCATGTGCTTGATGCTGGTGCCCGAGTCGCGAAGCTCGCGCAGGGCGTCGATGCCGATCTCGAGTTGGGCCTGCACGTAGCGGCGGCTGACGTCGCGGTCGCTGGCCGCCGTCTTCACTCCTTCCGGGCTCATCGGGTTGTCGGAAACCAAGAGCAACGCCCCTTTGGGGATGTGGTTGGCGAAGCCGACGACGAACAGCGTGGCCGTCTCCATGTCGATCCCGATCGCCCGGGTCCTGACGAGGTAGTCCTTGAAGGCCTCGTCGTGCTCCCAGACGCGGCGGTTGGTGGTGTAGACGGTGCCGGTCCAGTAGTCGTGGTCGTGGCGGGCGATCGCCGCCGAGACGGCCGCCTGGAGCCGAAAGGAGGGCAGGGCTGGGATCTCGGGCGGGAAGTACTCGTTGCTCGTCCCCTCGCCGCGGATGGCGGCGATCGGAAGGACGAAGTCGCCCACCTTCGTCTTCTTCAGGCCGCCGCACTTGCCCAGGAAGAGCGCGGCCCTGGGTTCGACCGCCGAGAGCAGGTCCATCACCGTGGCCGCCATGGCGCTGCCCATCCCGAAGTTGAGGATCGTGAGGTCCTCGTGGGTGGCCGATTGGATCGGGAAGCCGGCCCCGAGCACGGGCACGCCGAACCGGCTGGCGAAGGCTTCCACGTACTCGCTGAAGTTGGCCAGCAGCACGTACGGGCCGAAGGCATCCAGGTCGCGGCCGGTGTATCGAGGCAGCCAGTCGCGAACAATCTCGGCTTTGTGCTTCATGCGGACTCCTGGTCGGGGGCCGTGATTGTAGGCCACCGCCGCCCGAGCGTTGGCCAGGTCGCTGCGCGGGATCCGGCGGTCAGTCGCGCGGCAGCAGCGCGGGCCAGGCAGTGCGAAGCGTCGCGGCCGGCGGGATTTCGAGCCGGGTTCCCGGCGTGAGCGAGACCCGCGGGTCGATCGTCCGGTTCCAGGCGAAGAGCGCCCGGTAAAGCCGGCCGTCGCCGTAGGCCCGCTCGGCGAGCGACCACCACGAATCACCGTCCCGGGCCACGTAGGTATCTCCAGCCGCGGACGGGACGGGGGGCGGCAAGAGCTCCGGCGCGGACGGCTGGGCCTCCGGCTCCTCGGCCGCGAACGAGGCCGGTGTCACGAAGGGATCCCGCGGGACTTCGGTCGCCGGGGCGTCCCCGCCGAAGCGGCTCGTGCGGCCGGCGTAGGAATCGTCGGTCGGCGGATTGGCGGCCACCGGCGGCGGTGGTGGCGTGGGCGGGATTTCGGCCGCCGGCGCGGGCGGAGGGCCGAGTTCGGGCGGCTCGACGAGTGTCTGGGCCTCGATCGTGGCGATGTCGGCATGTACGTCGGGCCCCGCGCCGGCCGGAGGCCGGGGCACGAAGAGTTTCACCGACACGACGCCGAAAAACACGCCGACCAAGAGGCCAAGCAGCGCGAGGAGGATCTTGGTCTCTCGTCCCATGGGAGGCCGGAGATGAGCGGGGCGGCGGAAAGCGGCGGGATCATGACGGCCGGACTCGGCCGGGGCCAGATCGTCTGCGGCCGCGGCGCCGTCCCGCAAGCTGCCTAGCCTGCCTGGTCGCCGGCGATCACCTGGGCCACGCGGAGTTTCGCGGACCGGCTGCGGGGATTACGGGCCAGTTCATCGTCGCCCGCCTCGACCGGCCCGCGGGTGAGAGGCTCCCAGACCTGGCGGTTGCGGAAGGCCTCCTTGGCCAGCCGGTCCTCGAGCGAGTGAAACGAGATCACCGCCACGCGGCCCCCCGGGGCGAGCCGCGTGGGAATCCGCTCGAGGGCGATCCGCAGGCTCTTGAGCTCCTCGTTGACGGCGATCCGCAGCGCCTGGAAGGTGCGGGTGGCCGGGTGGATTCGCGGCGGCGGATACTGCCGGGGAATCGCGGAGGTCACGATCCGGGCGAACTCGCGAGCCGAGCGGATCGGCTCCTTGGCCCGGGCCGTGGCGATCCGCCGCGCGATCCGGCGGGAGAACCGCTCCTCGCCGAACTCGTGGATCAGATCGGCGAGCGTCTCGGGCCGCATCCGGTTGACGAGTCGCCAGGCCGGCTCCCCCTCGGTCGGGTCGAACCGCAGGTCGAGCGGCCCCTCGGAGTCGAACGAGAAGCCGCGGGCGTCGTCGGCGAGCTGGTCGCTCGACAGGCCGACGTCGAGCAGCACGCGATCGACGCGGTCGATCGCCAGGGCGTCGAGCACCTCCGGCAGGTCGCGGTAGTTGGCCTGGGCGAACCGCACGGGAAGCCCGGCCAGTTCGCGGGCGCCCCGCTCGATCGCGATCGGATCGCGGTCGATCGCGATCACGAGCCCCTCCGGGCCCACGGCCTCCGCGAACAGCCGGGTGTGGCCGCCGCCGCCGAGCGTGCCGTCCACGACCCGCATCCCAGGCCGGATCTCGAGGAGGCTCATGACCTCCGCGGAGAGAACGGGAGTGTGGATGCTGGACGCTGCGGTCATGCCCCTAATGTAGCCGCTCGTGGACGCCGGCTTCGATCCGGCCGGGCTCCGATCTGGCTACGATCTGGGCATGGCCGACGCCGACCTCTACGACTACGACCTGCCGCGGGAACTCATCGCCCAGGAGCCGCTGGCCGACCGGGCGGCGGCCCGGCTGCTCGTCGCCCGTCGCGGCTCCGGCTCGCTCGAGCACCGGCAGGTCCGCGACCTGCCCGACCTGCTCGCCCCCGGCGACCTGGTCGTGGTCAACGACACCCGCGTGGTGCCCGCCCGGCTCGTCGGCCGCCGGGCTGCCACGGGCGGCCGTTGGGAAGGGCTCTTCCTGCAGGTCGAGCGGGAGGGCGAGCAGGCGGGCTCTTGGCGGGTGCTCGCGCAGACCCGCGGTCGGCCGGCTCTCGGCGAGCGGATCGTGCTCGTCGATCGCGCAGGCTGCAACGCAGCGGAACTCACGCTCGTGGGCCGGGCCGGCGGCGGCGCGTGGCTCGCAAGACCGTCGGGCGATGAGCCTGCCGAAGCGGTGCTCGTGCGGGCTGGCCGCGTGCCGCTGCCAGGCTACATCAGGGGCGGCGACGAGGCGGCCGGAGACGTCGAGCGGTATCAGACGGTCTTCGCCCGCACGAGCGGCTCGGCCGCGGCCCCGACGGCCGGGCTCCATTTCACGCCGGGACTGCTGGCCGCGCTCGCCGCCCGGGGCATCGGCCGGGCGGAGGTCACGCTTCACGTCGGCCTCGACACGTTCCGGCCGATCACGGCCGAGCGGATCGACGACCACCCCATGCACACCGAGTGGTGCGAGTGCCCGGCGGCGACGGCCGCGGCGGTGCGGGAGACGCGGGCCCGCGGCGGCCGGGTGGTGGCGATCGGCACGACGGCGGTGCGGACCCTCGAGACGGCCGCCCGGGCGGCGGGGGAGGGCGAGCCGATCGTCGCCTGGAGCGGGCCGACCGACCTCTTCATCCGCCCCGGGCACACCTTCCGCGCCGTGGATGTGATGCTGACCAACTTTCACATGCCGCGGACGACGCTGATGGTGCTGGTGAGCACCTTTGCCGGCCGCGACCTGATCGCCCGCGCCTACGCCGAGGCGATCCGCGAGCGGTATCGGTTCCTGAGCTACGGCGACGCGATGCTGCTGGGCCTGGCTTAACGGCGGCAAGGCCATCTCTGCCCCGTCCAGCCTTGGCGGCCCTCCGGACTCCGGCCGCACCTCCCGGGCATCGAGCTGGCCGACGGACCGCTCGTCAAGGCTTCCGGAACCCGGGGCACCACGGGGCCGAGCCCGGCTCAAAGCAGCTCTTCGAGATCGCCGAGATCACGGTGCCTGCCGGAGGCGCGTTTGTTGCGCAGCAGGTCTTCTTTGCCGATGAACGTCACCTCGACGTTGCCGTATCGGCCCCGGACCGTATTGACCCGGGCGTCCTCGAATAGGACGCCGTCGATCCGATTGAGCAGATCGATTCGCACCGGCTCCATGCCGACTGCGAGCACCGTATCGGGCTTTCCAAGTGTCTCGATCGGCACGGTGTCTGGCTCGAAGCCAAAGTCCACCAGCGCCGCCTGCAGCCGAACGAGGTTGACGCCGGCATCCCCGAAGAAAATGTCGATATCCTTCGTGAATCGCGGGAAGCCGTGATACGCGACTGCGTAGCCCCCCACGATCATATAGTCAACGCGATGAACCTCGAGCAACCGCAAGAAGTCTTCGAAGTCGGGTTGGGTATTCATAGAGGAACTTGCCGGCCCTCAGCCGCAGGGCCTCGACCTCATCCAGGCGTTCCTCAGGCGTCCGCGTCCTCCACGTCGCCCGGTCGGCTTCAGCCTGAGATGTTCGGTCGGTGACACTGAGCTGCGGTGTTTGTTTGATCGACCCCGTCATGATCACAGCCTCGTTGAAAACTTCCTGATGGTACCACGGAGGGTGCCCGAAGGGCACCGGCATCGACCTGTCGATTCCAGCGACTTGATGAAGCCTGTCCAGCTTGGATCTCCCCACCCAGGCTCAACTGTGGCCGCAAGGGGGCGGGCAACCCCGAGCCCGCGTCACCCACGACGAGGCGAGGCATTGGACCGACGAGCGACGGATTTTTGGTAGCCTTTGAGCATGAGCCAGTTTCCCGATGAACACGTGTTGGTGGTGCCCCGGGCGCTCTTCGACCGGGCCGGCGGGTTTCAGGGCTTTTGCGGCGACACCGCCGCCTACCTGCCGCTGCTGCTCGATCCCAGGCACACGTCGTGGCGGCCGCGGGCGAGCGTGGAAGAGGATCCTTCGTTCAAGCAGCTGATCCCCTACTGCGTGCTCGCCTGGCAGGGCGGCGCCGGGCGGCGGGAGTACTTCGCCTACACCCGCGGCGGCGGCCAGAGCGAGGCCCGGCTGCGGGCCAAGCGGTCGCTCGGCATCGGCGGCCACATCTCCAGCACCGACGGCGAGCACGGCGACGACACCAGCTACGAGGCCGGCATGCGGCGGGAACTCGCCGAAGAGATCGCGATCGGCGGCGGCTGGACGGGCCGCTGCGTGGGGCTGATCAACGACGACTCCAATGCGGTGGGCAGCGTGCACCTCGGAATCGTGCACCTGCTCGAACTCGAGCGACCCGAGGTGGCACCGCGGGAGAGCGAGCTGATCGAGTGCGGCTTCGAGCCGCTCGCCGCGCTCGTGGCTGATCGCGAACGATTCGAGACCTGGTCGCAGATCACGCTCGACGCCCTCGCCTCGGGCTTGCTGGACCGCTAGCGGCCATGGCCGACACGATCTACCTCGACAACCACGCCACGACCCGGCTCGATCCGCGGGTGCTGGAGGCGATGCTGCCCTGGCTCACGGATCACTACGGCAACGCCGGCAGCACGACCCACGAACTGGGCCGGGAGGCCCGCGATGCCGTCGAGGCGGCCCGGGCGACCTTCGCCGCCGCGATCGGGGCGGTGCCCCGCGAGATCGTGTTCACGAGCGGGGCCACCGAGAGCACGAACATTGCTCTGCTCGGCCTCGCCGGCCGCACCGGGCACTCGGGCGATCGTTCGCGGCGCAGGATCGTCGTTTCGGTCGCCGACCACCATGCCACGCTCGATCCCGCCGAGCACCTCGAACGCGAGGGGTTTGCCGTGACGCGGCTGCCGGTCGTGCGGCAGGCCGATGCGGCCGGCGTCGCGGGGCGGATTCGCCCGGCGGATCTCGAGGCGGCGGTCGGGCCCGACACGTTGCTCGTCTCGCTGCTCGTCGCCAACAACGAAACGGGCGTGGTGCAGGAGATGGCGGCGCTCGCAGACGTCGTGCATACCGCCGGCGGGCTCGTGCACGTCGACTGCGCCCAAGCGCTCGGCCGGATGCCCGTCGCCATGGACGCCCTCGGAGCCGACCTGGCGAGCTTCTCGGCCCACAAGTTTCACGGCCCCAAGGGGGCCGGGGCGCTGTTTGTGCGGCGGCGGGAGCGGGCCGTGCGGGTCGAGCCGCTGGTCTTCGGCGGCGGCCAGGAGCGCGGCATGCGGAGCGGCACGCTCGACGTGCCGGGGATCGTGGGCCTCGCCGAAGCGGCCCGGCTGGCGGTCGCGGGGCTCGACGAGGAGGTGCCGCGGATGCGGCGGCTGCGCGACCGGCTCTGGGCGCGGCTCGTCCCCGGCATCGAGGGAGTGGCGCTCAACGGCCCGCCGCTCGACCGCGACGATCCCGACGGCACGCCCGTCCGACTGGTCAATAATCTGAACGTGCACGTGCCCGGCGTGGACGGCCAGACGCTGCTCGCCACGCTCTCCGCGGAGGGCCTCGCCGTCTCGTCGGGCAGCGCCTGCTCGGCGGAGAATCCGCGGCCCAGCCATGTGCTGCTCGCGCTGGGCCGCGACGAGGACCAGGCCCGGGCGAGCGTGCGGTTCGGGCTGTCTCGCTTCACGACGGAGGCGGAGATCGACCGTGCGGCCGACCTGGTGGCATCCGGCGTGGCCAGCCTGCGGCGGCTGTAGCCGGCCTTTGCCTTTTCACGACGGCGGTATAAACTTTTCGCATGCGGGCTTGTGAGAAACGCCCGCTCCAGCCAGGAGAGAACACGCTATGTCAGTCATGCTCACGGAAAAGGCGGCCGGTGAAGTCAAGAAGATCATCACCGAGCAGCAGCTCGCGCCCGAGACGGTGCTCCGGGTCGGTGTGGCCGGCGGCGGCTGCAGCGGGTTTTCCTACTCGCTCGGCTTCGACACAGCCTTCGATCCCGCCGCCGACACGGTCAAGGAGCAGCACGGCGTGAAGGTGGTGGTCGACAAGAAGAGCGACCTGTTTCTGGACGGCACCACGCTCGATTTCCACGATGGGATCGACAAGCGGGGCTTCACGTTCAACAATCCCAACGCGAAGAAGAGCTGCGGCTGCGGTAGTTCGTTTCAGGCCTGACGCGGCCGGGGCGATCCGCGGGCGAGCGAGTGCGGGAGGCCGGTCGAGCCGGCGGATGACGTGACGTCGGCCGGCAAGGTTCACATCGTCGGCATCGGCGACGACGGGGTCGAGGGCATGACCGCCCAGGCACGGCGGCTCGTCGAGGATGCGGAGGTGCTCGTCGGCCCCGATTCCTGCGCCGTCGTGTTACCGGCGCCGCTCCGGGATCGGCTCCAGGCCGCGGCCAACCTCGAACAGCTCGTCGAGCGGATCGAGGCCGCTGAGGGCCGTCGGACCGTCGTGCTCGCCTCGGGCGATCCGCTCTTCTACGGCACCGCCCGTTATGTCTGCACGAAGCTCGGCAAGGACCGGTTCGAGGTCGTGCCCAACGTCAGCAGCATGCAGCTGGCCTTTGCCCGGGTGAAGGAGTCGTGGGAGGAGGCGTTTCTCGCCAACCTCGCCGGGCAGTCGATCGAGCGGGTGATCGACCGCGTGCGCACGAGCGAGACGGCGGGGCTGTTCACCAGCGAGCAGTGGCCGCCAGCCGCCGTGGCCCGGGCGCTGCTCGATCACGGCATCGACGCCTTTCAGGCCTATGTCTGTGAAAACCTCGGCTCGCCCGACGAGCGGGTCACGCAGGGCAGCCTGGCCGAGATCGCCAAGGAGTCGTTTGCCCCGCTCAACGTGATGATCCTCGTCCGCAAGGCCAAGGCGCCCGAGCAGGCCGGGCAGGTGGGCACGCGGACGTTCGGCAATCCCGACGAGTGCTTCCTGCAGTCGCGTCCCAAGCGGGGCCTGCTGACGCCCGCGGAGGTTCGCTCGCTGGCGCTGGCGGAACTGCAGCTCAAGCCGACGAGCGTGATGTGGGACGTGGGCGCCGGCTCGGGCTCGGTGGGCCTCGAAGGAGCCAGGCTGGCCCGCGACGGCCAGGTTTTCGCCATCGAGATGGATCCCGACGACCACGCGCTGATCCGCGAGAACGCCGCGCGGTTCGGCGTCACCAACCTCGACCCGATCCTGGGCAAGGCTCCCGAAGCCTGGGCGTCGCTGCCCGATCCCGACGCGATCTACGTTGGAGGCAGCGGCCGTGACGTGGCGATGCTCGTGGAGAACGCCTGGCTGCGGCTCAAGGCCGGCGGCCGGCTCGTCACCGCCTGCAACTCGATCGAGAATCTGGCCGCGGTGCACTCGCTGTTGCGTTCTCGCTCGACCGATGCCGCCTACTGGATGGTGAACATCGCCCGCGGCTACGAGCAGATGGACCGGATCCGGTTCGAGGCGATCAATCCCGTGTTCCTGATCGCCGCCACGAAGCCCGGCTGATGGCGTCTCATCCCGAACCGCTGCCCGAGCCGCTCGATGTGATCGCCGTCGGGGCCCATCCCGACGACGTTGAGATCGGCTGCGGCGGCACGCTCGCGCTCCTGGCCTCACAGGGGCACCGCGTCGGCATCGTGGACCTCACCGACGGCGAGCCGACGCCCCGTTCGAGCGGTCCCGCGGAGCGGCTGGCCGAGGCCGCTGCGGCGGCCAAGCTGCTCGGCGTGGCTCACCGCGAGACGCTGGCCTTCCCCAATCGCCGGCTGTTCGACTCGTTCGAGGTCCGCGTGGAGTTGGCGAAGATCTTTCGCCGCTGGCGGCCGCGGCTGGTGCTGGGCCTCGCCGACAAGACGCCGCTGGCCTCGCCCGACCATGCCCAGGCGGTGGCGATCACCGAGGCGGCGGTGTTTTACTCGCGGCTCACGAAGTGGGACGACAC
>JBIIYH010000292.1:0-3667 GCA_044346905.1 Pirellulales bacterium | reverse complement strand
GAAGGGTGGCTGACGGGATTCGAACCCGCTACCCCCGGTACCACAAACCGGTGCTCTAACCGAGTGAGCTACAGCCACCACGCGAACCGCGAGCCCCCGAGTATAGCAAGGCCGGGCGGCCGCGGGGCCCCGTGTCTGGCCGCTGCCGAGGATTCGCGGCTCAGATCTCGTCGTCCTCGGCGGCGGGTGACCCGTTCGGACAGGGCGAGCCGCTTCAGGCGGCTGCTTTCCGTCGGATGGACACCGCGCATCGTCGCCGGGAGAATGATGGCATGAATGTCGATCACATCCTCCGCACCTTCGGCGACGGTGGGGTCGAGTATCTGCTGATCGGAGGGATGAACTTCCTGCTCCGGCACGAGCCCGTGCTCACCTACGACATCGACTTCTGGATTCGCGACACCGCCGCCAACCTCGACCGCTGCGACAGGGCACTGCGGAAGCTCGATGCCGCCTGGGGGCCCACCGAACAGGACTGGCAGCCGGTCGCCGCGCAGCCGGGGTGGCTGAATCGGCAGGAGGTGTTCTGCCTCACCAGTTCCAGCGGCGCGATCGACATTTTTCGCTCCGTGAAGGGGCTCTCCTCATGGGCGGAATGCCATGCCCGCGCCTGTGCAGGCCGGACTGCCGGGGGCGTGCCGTATCGCGGGCTCTGTGACGAGGATATGCTCGCCTGCCAGTTGGCTCTGCCGCCCGCAGACCGGCGGCGAACCAGAGTCGAAGCTCTCGAGCGGGCCCTCGGACGCCGCGGTAGCCCCGATGACACGACCGCATGAGCACGCCTGTGAACGAACCGCAGCCGACGGCAGCCGACGATCTCGCGCGCCGCGAGCATGACCGCCGCGAGCGAGCCTGGATCCCGTCGGCCCGCTGGCAGGCGATCCAGGAGACGATCCGCTGGGCCGAGGCCCAGGCGCATGCCCGCCGCAACACTCCGGCCGCCTGCATCGCGGATGAACGACGCAAGCGGTGATCCGCCCGCTCGAGGTCGGGATGCATGGAGACAGTTCCCTGCGGGAACAGTTTCCGGAGTGTCACTCGCGATTCCGGGAGTCGATCAGGATCGTGACCGGCCCCTGGTTGACGAGGCTTACCTGCATGTCGGCCGCGAACACGCCCCGCTCCGGCCGCCGGCCGGTCTCCCGTTCCAGGTCGGCCAGGAACGCCTCGTAGAGCGGGATGGCCTCCTCGGGCCGAGCAGCCCGGGTGAACCCCGGCCGGTTGCCCTTGGCGGTGGCCGCGTGGAGGGTGAACTGGCTGACGACGAGCAGGCCGCCGCCGATGTCTACGACGCTCCGGTTCATCTTTCCGGCCTCGTCGGGAAAGATCCGCAGGGCCGCGAGCTTGGCCGCCAGCCAGGCCGCGTCGGCGGGCGTGTCGCCCGTCTCAACGCCCACGAGCACGGCCAGGCCGGTGCCGATCCGCCCGACCTCCCGGCCGTCGATCGCCACCGCCGCCTCGCTCACTCGCTGCACGACCACTCGCATGGCGATGAGTCTAGCCGCCCACAAAACCCATCTTCCGCCATCGGCCGCCGTTCCCTACCCTCCGCAGGCGTCGATCCGGCCGAAGCGTGCAGCCCATGCCCCTCCCCACGATCACCACCGCTCCGCTCCCGGCCGGCCGCGGCGCGGTCAACGACGTGGCCCTGCTCGGTCGCGGGATCCCGCTCTTCCCTGTGGACCGCGAGATGCGGCTGGCCGCCGTGGCCGACGCCCGGGCCGCGGCACCCACGCGGATCGGCTGGGCGGCCTGCTTCTTGAAAGCCTACGCCCTCGTGGCCCGCGAGCAGCCGCTCCTGCGGAGCTGGCTTGTCGGCGGGCTCCGCCCCCGACTGGCCACGTCGAGCCAGAGCGTGGCCACGCTGGCGATCAACCGAGCCGACGAGCAGGGTGCCGACCGGCTGTTCTTCGCCCGGCTGGCCGCCCCCGACACGCTGCCGCTGGCCGCCGTGCAGGCCTTCATCGACCGCCACACCACCTCGCCCGTCGCCGAGATCTTCCGCCGGCAGCTCGAGCTCGAACTGGTGCCCGGCTGGCTCAGGCGGACGATCCTGCGGTGGAACATGACCTCCGCCTCGCCCAAGCGGCCCGGCCGGATCGGCACCTTCAGCATGTCGTCGCTGGCGGGCTTTTCCGCCGGCAACCATTTTCATCCCACGCTCTGCACCACGAGCCTCTGTCAGGGGCCGCTCGACGACGCCGGCCGGTGCCGCGTGACGCTGATCGCCGACCACCGCATGCTCGACGGCGTGACGGTGGCCCGGGCGGTCGAGCGTCTCGAGAACGTGCTCGGGCGGGAGATCGCGGCCGAGCTCAGGAGCCTGCCGGCCGCGAAGGCTCTCCCGGCGGATCCTCCCGCCCCTCCCGCAGCCGCCGCCTGATCTCGGCGAGCCGCTCGCCCAGGTCCCGCTCCAGGCCCCGGTCGGTCGGCTCGTAGTAGGTCTTCTCCACGCCGAGGTAGTCCTGGGCGGCGATCCCGTCGGGATGGTCGTGGGCATAGGCGTAGCCCTGGCCGTGGCCCAGCCGCTTGGCCCCGGCGTAGTGCTTGTCTTGCAGGTGGGTCGGCACCGGGATCACCGCCTGCTCGCGCACATCCCGGCGGGCGGCGGCGATCGCCGTCGTGCAGGCGTTGCTCTTGGGCGCGAGCGCGAGATACGTGACGGCCTGGGCGAGCGTGAGCTGGCACTCGGGCAGCCCCACGAACTCGGTGGCCTGCATCGCGGCCACGGCGATCATGAGGCTTCGCGGATCGGCGTTGCCGATGTCCTCGCTCGCCAGGATCACGAGCCGCCGGGTGAGGAACCGCACGTCCTCGCCCCCTTCGAGCATCCGGGCCAGCCAGTAGAGGCCCGCATCGGCGTCGCTGCCCCGAATACTTTTGATCAGGGCGCTCGCGCAGTCGTAATGGGTGTCGCCCGAGTCATAAGCCACCACCTTCCGCTGCACACTCTCGCGGGCGAGGTCGAGCGTGAAGGCGAGCGGTCGCGTGGGGCTCGAGAGCACGCCCACCTCGAGGCCGCCGAGCGCCCGGCGGGCGTCACCGTCGGAGGTCTCGACGAGGAAGGCCCGCGCGGCCGGCTCGAGCACGATCGCCTCACGGCCGAAGCCGTGCTCGCGGTCGGCGACCGCCCGGTCGAGGATCGTGCCGATGTCCTCGGGCGAGAGCGCCGAGAGCTCGAAGATCCGGCTGCGGCTCACGAGGGCCGAGGTGAGGGCGAAGAAGGGATTTTGCGTGGTGGCCCCGATCAGGGCGATCACGCCGTTCTCGACGTCGGGCAGGAGCACGTCCTGCTGCGCCTTGTTGAAGCGGTGGATCTCGTCGATGAACAGGCAGGTCTTCTCGCCGTCGTCCTCGAGCCGCCGGCGAGCCGCCTCGATCACCTCCCGCACGTCCTTGACGCCCGCCGCCGTCGCCGAGAGCTCGAGAAACCGGCGCCGCGTCTCGGTGGCGATGATCTCGGCGAGCGTCGTCTTGCCCACACCGGGAGGGCCGTAGAGGATCACCGACCCGAGCCGGTCGGCCTCGATCAGCCGCCGCAGGAGTTTGCCCGGGCCGACGATCGGCTCCTGCCCTACGTAGTCGGCCAGCCGACGGGGCCGCATCCGGGCCGCGAGCGGAGCGGCCCGGGCCACGTTGGCGGCGCGGGAGGCGGCGAACAGGTCGG
>JBIIYH010000291.1:0-3672 GCA_044346905.1 Pirellulales bacterium | reverse complement strand
CCCATCAGGCTCATGCAGGCCACTTCGGAGCCGGGGGGCAGCGAGTCGGGCACGTGGTTGGTGAGGCCCACGCGGCCGCGGGCGGCCAGGGCGTCGAGGGCGGGGGTGTGCGCCGCTTCGAGCGGCGTCTTGCCGCCGAGCGTCGCCTGCGGCTCATCAGCCGCCCCGTCGGGGATCACGATCACGTACTTCATCGCCGCTCAAGCCTCCTGCCGCGGCTGGGCCGGCCGCCAGTCGTCGAGCACGGGCAGACAGTCGCATCCCCCCTGCACCACGGCCGAGCGGTTGATCTCGCCGAGAGCCTGCGCGACCGCGCTCGGCAGGCAGTGGTGGGTCATGATCACCAGCGGCACCGGGCTGCTCGTGCCGGTCTCGGGCTGGATCAGCGAGGCGATCGAGATCCCATGCCGACCCAGGATGCCCGAGATCTCGGCCAGCACGCCGGGGCGGTCGAGCACGGGGATCCGGAGGAAGTGCCGCTGGGGCATCTCGACGCCGGCGATCCGCGCGGCCGGGCTCTCGGCGTCGAGGATTCCGGTGGCCTGGAAGGTGATCGCCGCCCGACCCACGACCGTGTCGATGATGTCGGCCACCACGGCCGAGGCGGTAGGCATCTGCCCGGCGCCCAGGCCATGAAAGAAGAGCCGGCCCACCGCGTCGCCCACGATGCTCACGGCGTTGTAGGCGCCGCGGGTCTCGGCCAGCGGCGTGCCCACCTTCACGAGCGCCGGCGACACCCGCATCGCCAGCCGGCCATCGACCCGCGCGGCCGTGGCCACGAGGCGAATCCGGTAGCCGAGCTTGGCGGCGTAGGCCATCAGGCCCTGGTCGATCTGTTCGATGCCCGTCCGCGGAATGTCGGCCCAGGGCACCCAGACGCCGAAGGCGAGGTGGGAGAGGATCGCGAGCTTGTGGGCGGCGTCGGTGCCGTCCACGTCCATGGCCGGGTCGGCCTCGGCGTAGCCCGCCTCCTGGGCGGCCCGCAAGACGGCGGCGTAGTCGGCCCCTTCCTCCTCCATCTTGGAAAGAATGAAGTTGCTCGTGCCGTTCAAGATCCCGCGGATGCTCTCGATCTGGTTGGCGGCCAGGCACTGGCCGATGGCCGCGACGATCGGGATTCCACCGGCGGCCGCCGCCTCGAAGGCGATCGACCGGCCCAGCCGTCGGGCGAGGTCGAAGAGTTCGGGGCCGTGTTCGGCGACGAGCGCCTTGTTGGCCGTGACCACGTCCTTGCCGTGCTCGAGCAGGTCAATCGCCATCGAGCGGGCCGGCTCCAGGCCGCCCACGAGCAGGGCGGCGACGGAGATCGAATCGTCGCGGGAGATCGTGCGGATATCGTCGGAGATCCGGTCGGCCGGCAGCGGCAGGTTGCGGGGCTTGGCGAGGTCGCGAACGACCGCCCGCTCGACCACGATCGACCGCCCGGCGTGGCGGGTGATGTGGTCGGCCGAGCCGACGAGCAGCCGGACCACGCCCGAGCCGACCGTGCCCAGGCCGACGACACCAACGCGGACGGGCTCGTTCATAGGGGGAATGGCGGGGGGCGAGGGGAGAACCATTTCGATCCTACCGAGCCTAGCCCACGCCCGGAAGAAAGGGAGGCGGGGTGCGGGTTTTGGTGATTATGCCGATAACAACAGGCAGCCCGGCCGCGCGACCGGGACGCGCCGCCTGCCCCCAGCGACCGGTTCCGATGCCTGACACAAGCCCTGCCCTCAGCCGCGGCGAAATTCTCGACCGGCTCGCCGAGCGTCGTGACCCGCTGGATCTCGTCGTGATCGGGGGCGGTGCCACGGGGCTCGGCGTGGCCCTCGACGCGGCGGCCCGCGGGTTTGCCGTGGCCCTGTTCGAGGCCGACGACTTCGCCAAGGGCACGTCGAGCCGGGCGACCAAGCTCGTGCATGGCGGCGTGCGGTATCTCGCCCAGGGCAACGTGACGCTCGTGCGGGAGGCGCTCCGCGAGCGGGCGGTGATCCTGGCCAACGCGCCCCACCTCGCGTCCCCCCTGCCCTTCGTGCTGCCCGTCTACGGCTGGCGGGGCCGGCTTTGGGATCGGTGGTTTTACGGGGCGGGGCTCGCCGCGTACGACGCGCTCGCCGGGAGCGCGTCGCTCGGCCGCGCCGGCCTGCCGGGACCGACGCGGCTGCTCGAGTTGGCCCCCGGCACCCGGGCCGCGGGGCTCGCCGGTGGCGTGACCTACGTGGACGGCCAGTTCGACGATGCCCGGCTGGCCGTGGCCCTGGCCCGCACGGCGGCGGCCCGCGGGGCGACCGTCCTCAACTATTGCCGCGTGGTCGGCCTCGCCGAGGATGCCCGCGGCACCGCGACCGCCCGCGTGCACGGCGTCGAGGTTTCGGATCGCGAGACCGGGCGGCAGGTCACCGTGGCCGCCCGCTGCGTCGTCAACGCGACCGGCGTGTGGGTGGACTCGGTGCGGCGGCTCGACGACGCTTCGGCCGCGACGATGGTGACCCCGAGCCAGGGGGCCCATCTCGTCGTCGAGCGCGAGTTCTTCCCGGGCGACCGGGCCCTGATCGTGCCGAAGACGAGTGATGGCCGGGTGCTGTTCGCCGTGCCCTGGCTGGGGAAGGTGATTCTCGGCACGACTGATACGCCCCTGGCCGCCTCCACCGGCGTGCTGGATGCAGACCCCCGGCCGCTGGCCGAGGAGATCGACTTCATCCTCGCCGAGGCGGCGAACTATCTGGCCCGCCCCCCGAGCCGCGGCGACATTCGCAGCGCCTGGGCCGGCCTCAGGCCGCTCGTGAAGCCGCCGCAAGCCGGCGCGAGCGACACGAAGCGCATCTCGCGGGAGCACGCGATCGAGATCTCCCGGCAGGGCCTGGTGACGGTCACCGGCGGCAAGTGGACCACCTACCGCGCGATGGCCGAAGACGTGCTGGCCGCCTGCTTCGCGGCCGGGTTGCTCCCGGAGCGGCCCGCGGGCGTGACCCGCACGCTCCGGCTCGTGGGCGCGCCACCGCCGGGCTCACTCGCCGTCCCGCTCTCGGCGGCACCAGGCCTCCATCTTTACGGCACGGAGGCGCACGCGGTCCTGGCCCTGCCCGGCAGCGACCGCGAACTGCTGCCGGGCTTGACCGCGGCGATGGTGCGGTTCGCCGTGCGGCACGAGTTTGCCCGCACGGTCGAGGACGTGCTCGCTCGCCGCTCGCGGTGGCTGTTTCTCGACGCGGCCGCCGCCGCGGGCGTGGCCGGGGAGGTGGCGGGCATCATGGCCGAGGAACTGGCCGCGGAGCCGAAGGGCCGCTTCGATCCGGCCGCGTCGGCCGCTGCTTTCGAGACGCTGTCGGCCGCGTATGGCCCGCCTCCGGCCAGCGGGCTCGGCTGATGGCCGAGGGCCCACCAGAGTCCCCGCCGACAAGGGAGCTCTTCCCGCGGGTGCAGTAAGCTTAACCTCGCCGTCGTCATTTCGGCCGAGCCCGTAAAGGACGGGCAGGGTGCCAGCAGCCATGAACCATCGAGAACGTGAATGAGCCACTGCAGAAGACTGGTGATCTTCGGACTGCTTGGCTGCGTCTCGGCCGGGGGCGGGCGCGCGTATAGCGGGTCGCCCACCACGGAGACATTCCTGGATCGCTCCGTCTCGGATGTGCGAGTTGTCACCTTCAACGTGTTGTGGGACTCGATCTTCAGCCGGGTGAACCCAGCGCG
>JBIIYH010000290.1:0-3673 GCA_044346905.1 Pirellulales bacterium | reverse complement strand
CTGAAAATCTGTCGCGGGCCGGCGGCCGGCAGGTCGATCAGCGTGTATCCTGACCGATCCAGAGCCGGATCGCGAGCCTCCGGCCCGCGGCTGGATTCGTTCAACGCCGTCAGAGATCGAGCGCAAAACGGATCGCCTTCGCCACGTCGGCCAGCTTCTCGGGGCCGAGGGTCGTGATGAGGGCCCCGAGCCTGCCTTTGGCGACCGTTTGCAGATGATCACAGTTGATGGCACAGACCTGTCGCATCCCGTCGGCCAGCGACAGTTCGACCTCCGACGGGATTCCGCGGACGGTGCTCGTGATGGGAGCGATCGTGACCTCACCCAGGTAGCCGAGCACCGACTCCCGCGTGAGGATCAAGACGGGCCGCTTCTTGTCGGGGTGGGAAAACTTGTACCACCGCACCTCGCCGCGATTCATGGATCGCCCCACGCCTGCTCCGCTTCCCACGCGGAAAATTCATCGCCGGCGACGGGATGCCGCTCGTATCCCTCCCGATGCCGCCGTTCCAATTCCGCCGTCGTGTAACGGGCGAGATGCTCTCGCAGCGCGTCCCGCGTGAACGCGGAGCGGCTTTGGCGGAGCTGTTTACGAATCCGATCCACGCGGCGGACGAGGGCCTCATCGAGCGTCATCTGCACCGTTTTCATGACTTTTCCTCATGTGGATAATCATCGCTATAGTAATCCACAGAAAGCTTTCGGGCAACGGGACCGGTTGGCGATCCGATCGGCGATCGGTCGCCGTAGTAAAGTGCCCCTGCTCCACGGATCGACCGCCGGATCGCGAGCCTCCGGTCCGGCCCCCTCCCGGCCCCTGCACGCATGCACTCTCAGACCCACGCCACACTTCTGGAGCGGCTCCGCGAGGCCTCCGACCCGCTGGCCTGGGAGGAGTTTTACGAACGCTACTGGCGGCTGATCTATGCGACGGCCCGCCGCCGCGGCTGCTCCGACCACACCGCCGAGGAGATCGTGCAGGAGGCGATGCTCGCCGTCTTCAAGGGCCGCGGGGCCTTCCGCTACGATCCGGCCCGGGGCCGGTTTCGCGACTGGCTCGGCACGGTCGTGCGAAACGCCGTCGCCGCCCGCCGCCGCGGGCCGGCCGACCGCCCGCAGCCCTTGCCCGACGACGCCCCGCTCGCCGCGATCGCCGCCGCGGCGGCACCACCCGACGCCGAGTGGGAGCGGGCTTTCGATCTCGCCACGCTCGCCTCGCTGCTCGACGTGGTGCGGCACGAGGTGGCCCCCGCCACGTTCCAGGCCTTCGAGCTCGCCGTGCTCCGCGAACTGCCCGGAGCCGACGTGGCCAGGGTCACGGGCCTGTCGCGAAACGCCGTCTACCTCGCCCGCCGCCGGATCATCGCCCGGCTCAAGGAACTCGGCGCCACGGTCGAGCCGGCGGCGCTCGCCGCGAGCCTGCGGGAGGCCGCGGCAGACGCCCCGCGGCCGGTCGTCGAGCGGTCCGTGACCGGGCAGGTGGAGCAGTCGCTCCTGGCGGCCCAGACCGGCGGCGGCGGAGCGGAATCCCGATGAACGGCCGGCTTGCAATCACCGACCCCGCCCGCGGCCCCGCCCGATGACCGCCCCCGACACCACGACCGCAAGCCCCGCAGCCCCGCCCCCGGCGGTCCCTGACGTCGATCTCGTCCGGCGGATCGGCCGCGGCGGATTCGGCGAGGTCTGGCTCGGCGTCAACCGGGCCACCGGCGGCCTCAAGGCGGTGAAGATCGTCCCGCTCGCCCGCGGCGGGCACTCGACCGACCCCGCGGGCCGGGAGATCGTGTCGCTCTCGCAGCTCGAGCGGCAGCGGATCGGCCACCATCCCCACCTGCTCGACATCCAGCACGTGGGCCGCACCGACGAGGTGCTCTTCTATCTGATGGATCCCGCCGACGACGTGTCGGGCCGACCGGCGACGAACGACCCCGGCTACCGCCCGGCCACGCTCGCGCTCAAACTCGAGCAGGGGCCGCTGCCGGCCGACGAATGCCTGCGGTGCGCCCGGGAACTGGCCGCCGGCCTGGCCCACCTCCACGCGGCGGGGCTGGTGCACCGCGACGTGAAGCCCTCGAACTGCCTGTTCGTGGGCCGCACGCTCAAGCTCACCGACTTCGGCCTGCTCGTGCCCGCCGCGGCCCACCTCTCGCGGCTCGGCACCGTCCGCTACATGCCCCCGGACGGCCGGATGGACCTGCGGGCCGACGTTTACGCCGCGGGGCTCGTGATCTACGAGCTGCTCACGGGGCTGCCGGCCGAGGCGTTTCCGCGGCTTGGCGAGCGGGCCCGGGAGATCGCCGCCGATCCCCGGCTCACGCACTTGAACCGCGTGGCGCTCAAGGCCGCGAGCCGCGACCACCACGCCCGGCACGCCCACGCGGGAGAGTTGCTCGCGGCGCTCGACGCGGTGCCGGCTGCGCAGCCGCGGCGCCGGCCGGCGGCCTGGGCGGGGGCGGCGGTCGCGCTGGCGGCGGCGGGCCTCGTGGCAGCCGTTGTCTGGCCGCGGGCCGGCGGGCCGCGACCGGTGGCCGGCGATGCGGCAGGCCCCGCCCCGGCAACCGTCGCGGTGAACTTCATCACGGAGCCCTACGAGGCGCTCGTGCTGGTGGATGGCGTGCTGCTCGTCGGCCCTGACGGCCGCCCGCTCACCACCCCCTGCACGGCGGCCGACCTGGCCGGCCGCCGGGGGCGGGTGACCTTCCGCCATCCCCGCCGCGAAGACCTCGACGCGGGCCCGATCGACTTCGCGACCACCCGCGAGGTCGTCGCCCGCTGGCCGTAACCGCCGGGTGAAGCCCGAGAAGAACCCACTCAACCTGTTAGGCTATTCGCTCGAAACAGTGACGCACGGCCCGCGGCGGATTCCGGGTATAACCGCCCGCCGCAATGAGCACCGCACCCGAGGCGCTGGCCCGACTCCGCGACGTGCGGGAGCCTATCCCGCGGCTCAAGAGATGCTCGTCGGCCGGGAGATCGTCGCGGAGCAGCCATTGACGGGGCTATCGTTACACTTCCGCCAGCGGCTCCGACGCGTCACCGAAGTTCTTCTCGCGGACGCCCATCTTTTCCATGAGCGACATGTAGAGCCGGCACATCTGCCGGTCGGGCTTACCCGAGTAGTCGAGCACGCGGCCCGTCTCGAGTTTTCCGCCGGCGCGGCCGAGCACCAGCATCGGCAGCTGGTCGTTGTCGTGCTTGGCTCCAGCCATCATGCTCGAGCACATCAGCACCATCGAGTTGTCGAGCGCTGTCCGCTCCCCCTCCTGGATCGCATCAAGCCGCCTGGCCACGTGGGCAAGCTGCTCCGTGAAGAATCGGTTGACGATCAGCCAGTCGGCGCCGTCGGAGTGGGAGAGCAGGTGGTGGATCATGTAGTCGATTCCCTGCGCCGGGTTGTCGGTCCGGGGCAGGTTCGGGAACCGCAGCGCCGAGTGGTCGTTGTTGAGCTTGAGCGTGACGATCCGCGTGGTGTCGGTCTGGAACGCGAGCACGAGGATGTCGCACATCAGCCCCATGTGCTCGGCGATGTCCTGCGGGATGCCGTCCGGCGGCCGTGGCATGTCGGGCTTTTCCAGCGTCGGCTTCCAGCCCTGCAGCTCCCCACGCTGCCCGGCGGAGGCGATCCGCTGCTCCACGTCGCGGACGCTGTCGAAATACTCGTCGAGCTTCCGCC
>JBIIYH010000093.1:0-10521 GCA_044346905.1 Pirellulales bacterium | reverse complement strand
TCCAACAACACCTCGACGGTGACCGACGAGATTGGCGGCGTGATCGATCTGACCGCGACCAAGATCGGTGATGACACCTACAAGGGCGGCGGGTTCCTCAACTTCACCGTCGTGGTCACGAACCAGGGGCCGACCTTCGCCGCGGGCGTGCGGGTTCTCGACTCGCTGCCGGTGGGCGTCGTCAACTGGAGCTGGACGGTCTCGTACACGGGCCTGGGCTCGGGTACGGCCGACGGCAGCCCCGACTCGGTGATCGACAGCACCGACGGGATCGACAAGCTGATGAACCTCGCCGTGCTCGGCACCGCGACCTTCACGATCACGGCCCTGACCGACGCCGCGTTCCAGAGCGATATCACCAACACGGTGGTGGCGACGATCGGCGAGGAGTCGGCCACCGCCAGTTGGTCGAGCGCCTATGACGGCCCGATCAACCCGACCGCCGACGTGGGGGCGCTCGTGGTCAGCAACGACGACCTCTGCTTCGGGCTGCCGTTCGTGCGGGTGCTCGACCCCACGACCGGTGCGACGATCTCGCAGTTTCTGGTCTACGAGCCGAGCTTCCGGGGCAGTGTCCGCGTGGCAACGGGCGACGTGACCGGCGACGGCGTGGCGGAGATCATCGTGGCCCCGGGCCGAAATCGGATCGGGCAGATCCGGGTGTTCACGCCCGAGGGAGTCGAACTCCCGGCCTACCGGACCTTCGCCTTCGGGCCGGCCTACCGCGGTGGCGTGGACGTGGCCGTGGGCGACATCGACGGCGACGGCGTCAACGAGATCATCGCCTCGCGGTCGAGCGGGCTCGCCCGCGTGAACGTGTTCGCCGTCGATCCGCTCGCCGCCGATCCGGTGGCGAACGTTCCGATCCGCACGTTCGTCGGCATCCCCGGCATCTACCGGAACGGGGCGGTGATCACCGCCGGCGACTACGGTACCTTCACCAACGGCATGATGCTCTCGGCCACTCCCGACGGGATCGACGAGATCGCCGTGGGCAGCAATGCGGGTATCCGGGCCCAGGTTCGCGTGTTCGACGCCTCGCTCGCGCCGCGGCAGGTGGCGAGTTTCGTCGCCATCCGGCCCGGCTTCCGCGGGGGCGTCACGCTCTCCTCGGCCCGCTGGGACGGCGACACCGCCGACGACATCATCGTGGGGGCGGGAGTCGGCGGCCAGTCGATCGTCGAGGTCTACGGGGGCGGAGCCTTCTCCCAGCTCGCCCGGCTGGCGGCCTTCTCGTCGTTCGGTCGGCCCAACGCGGCCGTCAACGCCGCGGCGCTCGACATCGACGGCGACGGCATCGCCGACGATCTCTACGGCGTGCAGGGCCGCGGCGGCAGCGGTGGAACCCGGGGCGTGAGGCGGTTCGATCGGATCACGACCGCCACCTCCACGCTCCCGAGTTCCACCAACCTTCTGCCGCCGCTGCGGATCGCCCCGATCACGCTGCGGATCCTCGGCGGCTGACCGCCTACCAGCGGGCCTCGAGGCCGAGGTTCGCACCGTGGTAGAAGATCCCGCTCGAGTTCACCAGCCGCGTGCCCGCCCCGGTGTCGGTCGAGAAATCGAACTGGTCAGGGGCGAGCGCCAAGCCTTCGAGCCAGAGCAGGCTGTAGCCGGCCCGGATGCCCCAGACTTCGGTGATCCGGTAGACGGCCGACATTGTCAGGTCGCCCACGAAGCCCACCTCTCCGCCGGAGCGGGAGAGGGCCGGCCGCTGCTGGAAGCCGGTGTAGTCGAAGAGTGGATCCTGGATCTGCTCCTGGGCCACGCCCATCAGGGCACCCTTGGCCCAGCCCTCCACCGCCCATCGCTCCCAGGCCCGCCGGCCGCGGACGCCGAGCTGCCCGCCAAACATGTTGTTGCGGGTGCGGGCCCGGTAGGGCACGGTGAGATACTGTCCGTCCATCACGCAGCAGTCGGTGGCGAGCACCGCATCTTCCTCCACGCCCACGTAGCGGAAGCCGGCCAGCCAGTCGATCGTCAGCCAGCCGGACGGATCGGTGATCCAATCGCTATCGGTGGCGAACAGATTCACCTCGGCGCTGTTGAGCAGCGAGTTGTACCTCGCCGTCACGAACTCGCCATCTTCCGTCAGGTTGCCCCCGAGTGGGTCGGGCAGTTGGATGTAGTTGGGGGGAATCGTGCCCTGGATGTTCGTGGCCGACTGGCCGTAGACGCCGAAGTAGCCCACCTCCCAGCCGCCGTCCTCGGGCGACCGCTGGCCGTAGAACGTCCGGACGCCGGCGGCCACGGGGAACCGCAGGTCGTTGGTCTCCAGCACGGTCGCGCCGTCGCCGACGGTTACCGCCAGCGGCCGGTTGAAGGCCTGGTTGTCCCGCTGCCAAAACAGGGCTTCGGCCAGGGCGTAGGAGGTCCAGAGCGGCTCCGCCGGCCCGACGCCCCGAAACGCCCCGGCCGTCGCCGAGGGGATGTCCATCGCCGGCTCGAAGGCGGGAGGCAGCGGCACATCCTGCGCCAGGGCCTCGCTGCCGCCGACCACGGCCAGTGCTGCCGCGACGGCGAAGCCCGCGCTCCGCCTCCGCGTCACCCGCCACCACAGGGTTGCCACCAGCAACCCGCACCCCGTCGCTATCATGAGAAACGTCTCCTGAGATGTCCTGAAGTTGAAAGTCGTCGTGAAGCCATGGTGCCCTCTGCCGGAACGGCCGGAACCAAAGCCCCCACCCCCAGGAAGGCAACCCACTCGTAGGTGGGGTATCTTCCCGCCGTGGGTTATTCGGCTCGGTCCGCCCCCCGGTTGAGCCTGCCTGCGGCCGGTCGCTTTCCGCCGCCTGGGCGGGATGATTCAATCGGGGAGGCCGTGCGGCCCGCCGTCTCCGCCCAGCCCCCCCAGCCTCCGTGTTCCAGCCCCCGCGCCTCCCGATGCCCACCCGCTACGACTACGACCTGATCGTGATCGGGGCCGGTCATGCCGGCGTGGAGGCGGCCTGCGCGGCGGCAAGGCTCGGGGCCCGCACGGCGCTGCTCACGACTAACTGCGACACGGTGGGCCAGATGAGCTGCAACCCGGCGATCGGCGGCGTGGGCAAGGCCCAGCTCGTCCGCGAGGTCGATGCGCTCGGCGGCATCATGGGGCGGGCGATCGACGCGACGGGCATCCAGTTTCGGGTGCTCAATCGCTCCAAGGGGCCAGCCATGCACGGGCCGCGGGCCCAGGCCGACAAGAAGCTCTACCAGATGGAGGTCAAGCGGCTTGTCGAGGAGACGCCGAACCTCGATCTCCGCCAGGAGACGGTGGAGGAGTTGATCGTCGAGCACAGTGCGGGAGCGGAGCGGCACGGTCCGCCATGGCGGATCACCGGGGTGCGGGTCCGCGGCGACGCCGAGTATCGCGCAGCGGCCGTCGTGCTCACCACCGGCACCTTCCTGCAGGCCGTGATGCACACGGGCGAGGCCAAGGTCTCGGGCGGCCGGGCGGGCGAAGGGACGACCTCGGGCGTGAGCCGGTCGCTCGCTGCCTGCGGCCTCGCGGTCGAGCGGTTCAAGACCGGCACGCCCTGCCGGCTGTCAGCCCACGGCATCGACTTCGCGAGCCTCGACGTGCAGCCGGGCGACCCCGAGCCACAGCCGTTCTCGTTTCTCACCGACGCGATCCGTCAGGAGCAGCTCGTCTGCTGGATCACGCGGACCACGCCCGCCATCCACGACGTGATTCGGGCGAATCTTCATCGGGCCCCGATGTTCACCGGCCAGATCGAGTCCCGCGGCCCGCGCTACTGCCCGAGCATCGAGGACAAGGTGGTGCGGTTCGCCGACCGCGACAGCCATCAGCTGTTCCTCGAGCCCGAGGGCCGCCATACCCGCGAGCTCTACGTCAACGGAATCTCCACGAGCCTGCCGCGGGACGTGCAGGACGAGATCATCCGGCTGGTGCCGGGGCTCGCGCGGGCCCGGATCATGCGCTACGGCTATGCCGTCGAATACGACTACTGCCCGCCCGACCAGCTCCGGGCCACGCTCGAGAGCAAGCAGGTCGCGGGGCTGTATCTGGCGGGACAAGTCAACGGCACGACCGGCTACGAGGAGGCTGCGGCCCAGGGACTCGTGGCCGGTGCCAACGCGGCGCTCGCGCTCGCCGGCCGCGATGGGCTCGTGCTCGACCGCGACGAGGCCTACATCGGCGTCCTGATCGACGACCTCGTGACCCGGGGCGTGGACGAGCCCTACCGCATGTTCACCAGCCGCGCCGAGCACCGCCTGGCCCTGCGGCACGACAACGCCGACCGCCGGCTCACGCCGCTGGCCGCCCGGCTCGGCCTCGCCGAGCCCTACCGCGCCGCCCGGCTCGACGCCAAGCTCGCCGAGATCGAGGCGGCCCGGGCGACGCTCGCCGCGACCCGGGTCGGCGGCACCACGCTTGCCGACCTGCTCAAGCGGCCCGAATACACCTGGGCCGAGGCCATCGCCGCGGCGCCGGCGCTGGCCACGATTTCCCGCGAGTCGGCCGTGCAGGTCGAGAACGACATCCGCTACGCCGGCTACCTCGCGCTGGACCGCGAGCGGATCGAGCGGCAGCGAAAGATGGCCGAGCGGCTGATCCCCGAGGGCTTTGATTACGCGGCCGTCCGCCACCTGCGGGCCGAGGCCCGCGAACAACTCGCCCGAATCCAGCCGCGCACCCTCGGCCAAGCCGGCCGCGTGAGCGGCATCACGCCCGCCGACCTCGCCCTCGTCGTGCTCGCCCTCGAGGCAAGCAGGTCATGAAACCAGACCATCTCCGCCGATCCCTGCCAACCGCCGTCCACCACAGCCCCTCCATGGACTGCTCAGGCTCGCCCCTGCCAATCTGGGTTTACGCCCGGCGGGCCATCCCTGGCCCCGCCGGGCTTCGCGGCCCTCCGGCCGCCGGCCGCACCTCCGGGCGGCCGTGTTCGTGCGCATTCCGGCAGCCAGCGTTGCCGCAGCGCATCCATGGACTGCTCAGGCTCGCCCCTGCCAATCGAGCGGCGTTGCTGGCAAGCGCAGGCAGGATGCCGAAGCGCGGCCAGCATCGAGCGAGCGGAGGCCAGGATGGCCGGAGTGAGCGTCCGGCGAGATGGCAGGGGCGAGTCTGAGCTTGCACGCAGGCCGTAGCGAGCGTCCGGCGAGATGGCAGGGGCGAGCCTGAGCCCGCGCGCGAGGCCGCCCCCGGCGGCTCGCGGAAAGACGGCGGCCCCATGTGAACGGTTGATCGTTCCGGGGCTTCGTGTCGCCACACCCGAGCGACGTGCCTAAGATCCGCGAGCCCACCGGGCCTGCCCGCGGGGTCCACCTCCCGCGGCGATCATTCTCTACGCAGGTCGCGTGCCAAACGCCCGCCGGTGCCCGAAGCGGACAGCTCGTGCCGGTCGTGCGGCCTGCCCGGCCCCGCCGGCATCGCAGCCTTCCCAAACTTACAAGCGGCCACCCGGATGGCAGGCATGTCCACCCGGTCGGTTTGCAAAACTTACGCGCGGCTGTCGGGCGAAGCCTGCCCGCGGCTGACAACCTCCGCATAGACGGCCTCGTGGCCCGCCGCCATCGCGGCGGCTGAGTGCCGCGAACTCGCCAGGGCATGCCCGTGGCGGCCGCAGGTGGCGGCCCGGTCGGGGTCGTCGGCGAGCGTCGCAATCCTGCGGGCCAGGTCGGCCGGATCCCGCGGGGCGTGCAGGAGGCCCGCCCGTTCGCCGTCGAGCAGTTCGGGAAACGTGCCATGATCGGCCGCCACCACCGGCACACCTGCCGCCATGGCCTCGATTGCCGAGAGCCCCTTGGCCTCGGGATGGGTTGTGGGCAGCGTGAACAGGTCGATCTCGGCCAAGAGCGCGAGCTTGCCAGCTCGATCCACCTGGCCCCGCCACTCGAAGCGATCGGCGACGCCGAGATCCTCCGCCAGCGCCAGGCAGCCGGCGAGATAGACCTGCTCGGCTTCGACCGTCGCGCCGGCGGCCACGAGTTCGACATCGCGCTGCCGTGCCAGGATCGCCAGCGCCTTGATCGCCTGATCGAGTCCCTTCTCGGGGCAGGCCCGGGCCAGAAAGCCCAGCCGCAGCCGCCCGCCCCGGGCTCGCCGCCGCGCTGCCAGGTCTGGCGGCGCGGCCGGATACACCGTGAGGTCCACGCCGTGCGGCACGACCGTGACCCGCTCGACCGACAGTCCCAGGCGGCCTCCCATGAAGTCGGCGAAGAACCCGTTCAAGGCCACGAACTGATCGACGTCGGCCGCCCGCTCGCGGAGCAGGGCCCAGGTCTCCTCGCGATAGGGATCCGGGAGCTGCTCGATGAAGACATCCTCGCCGGACAGGCTGGCCACGATCCGCGCTCCGGTCGCCTCCCGGATCGCCCGGGCCAGCCCGAGGAGCAGCGCGTTGGAGAGATGGACCACGTCGGGGCGAATCTCGGTGGCCAGCCAGCGGGCGAGCTTCGCGACCTCCTTCCGCTGCCGGCCGGCCTCCCCCAGGAGGGTCGAGACGGTGAGGGGTCCGAGATCGGCGGCCCGTGCTGCTCCCGTGCGGCTGGAGAGCCATTCCAAAAGCCGTCGCGAGTCGAGCGGTCGGTCGAGGAAGCCGGGTGTGTAGCGGAGGAGCGGCACGTGCTGCTGCAGCCAGACATTCACGCCCCCCATCACGACCCGGTCGATCGCCACGTTTTCCTCGTCGGTCGTGGTCGGCACGAAGGCGGGCACGAGGATTGCGTCGCGGCCCCGGTCGCGGAGCGCTCGCACGAGCGTGTTGTCATGCAGGCACGAGCCGCAGATCCGGCCTCCCGCCCCGGCGGTGATGTGGACGATCCTCATCGCAACGCTTCCGCGACATCTCAGCGATCCGCAGCGGTCTCCCCCGAGCGGTCGAGCCCCTGGATGAAGCTCGTCGTGATCGCCGCGAAGACCGGTGCCAACTCATCCCAGTCGCGGTCTTCCGCCTGGGAGACGATCAGATAGATCGCCGTGGGCGTCGCCAGCGTCCGCACCTGGGCGGTGTTGGTGAGGTCGAGGCAGTAGAAGTTGAGGTTGAAGCCGGCCAGGCTGCGGCCGCCCAGCCCCTCCGCGGCCGGCTCGACGTCGAGTTCCCGATATTCTTCCCGCATCTCCGACACCACCGCGGCGGCCAGTTCGCCCGGGTCGCCGCCGGGGGCATGGCCGCTCACCGACCAGAATCCGCCGCCGGGCGAGTAGACCGTCACGGTCGCGAACCGGCCCTCCGAGTCCTCGGTGTCCACCAGCCAGTTGTCGGGATGGTCGAAGGAGAGCCCGAAGCGGTGGAAATGCATGGGAAGTTCAGGGGGCGGGGAGCGTGAGCGGCCGCGAGTCCCGCGGATTCTACAGGTTCCGGACGCCGGGAGCGGTCTGGACCGCCACCGGCTCCACCGCTACTGTCCCGCCCTCGCGCCGGGCTCGTGCCGGCATCGCCACCAACCTCACCACCGCCCGCCCGCCCGCCTTGGACGGGGATGCCCGCATGCCACAGTCGCTCGGATCGGCCGCTGCTCTGCGTCGGCCGCTCTCCGCCCAGGTCGCCGATTACGCGATCCCGACGGCCATCCTCCTGGCCGTGCTGGTGGTGCTCGCGCCGGTGCCGGCGGGGATCGTCGATCTGCTGCTGGCGGCCAACCTGACGGTCTCCGTGCTGGCGTTGCTCGGGGCCCTCGCGGCCCGCACGCCGCTGGAACTGAGCGTGTTCCCCACGTTCCTGCTCGGGGCCACGCTGATCCGGCTCGTGCTCAACATCTCGACCACCAGGTTGATCCTGTCGCGAGCCGCCGTCGACGGGCCGGCCGCGGCCGGCGAGGTGGTGGAGGCCTTTGCCTCGTTCGTGGCAGCCAACAACCTCGTGGTCGGCGGCGTGGTGTTCGCGATCATCGCCGTCGTCCAGTTCGTCGTGATCTCGGCCGGGGCCACGCGCACCAGCGAGGTGGCGGCCCGGTTCGCGCTCGACGGCCTGCCGGGGCGGCAGATGGCGATCGACACGGAAGTCCAGGCCGGCACGCTCACCCGCGAGCAGGCCCGCCAGGCCCGCCATGACCTCCAGCGCCACGCCGACTTCTTCGCCTCCATGGACGGGGCCAGCCGGTTCGTCCGCGGCGAGGCGGTGGCCAGCGTGATCATCACGCTCGTGAACCTCGTAGGTGGCCTGGCGATCGGCGTGCTGGAGCAGGGCATGCCCACCGACCGGGCGCTCGGCCTCTACTCGCTGCTCACGATCGGCGACGGCCTGGCCAGCGCCGTGCCGAGCCTGTTCGTGTCGGTGGCCACCGGCCTGCTCGTGTCACGGTCGAGCCAGTCGGTGGATCTCGGCAGCGAACTCGGCCGGCAGCTGGGATCGCGGCCCCATGTGCTCGTGATCACAGCCATGTTCCTGGGGCTGCTCTCGCTCTCCGGTCTGCCCTTCCTGCCGCTGGCGGGGATGGCCTTGGCGGTTGCGGTCGCCGCGGTCGTGGCGGTTCGGCGCGGTCCCCGCGCAGACGATCAGGGGTCGGTCGTCGAGGCCCCCGGGCGGTCGCCGGTCCGCGGCGCGGCCGCCCGCACAACCGTCAAGCCTGCCGGCGCCGACATCGCCGCCGACGTGCTGGCCGACGAACGGATCACGGTCGAACTCGGTCGCGGCCTGGTGGGCCTGGTGGCGGGCGACGCCGCGCCGCTGGCGGCGGCCGTGGAGTCGCTGCGGACCGCGCTCGCGGGCGACCTGGGCCTCGTGCTGCCGGCCGTCTCGCTCCGCGACGATCTCGATCTTCCGCCCCGCGGCTACCGGATCACGATCGCCGGCGACACGGCCGCGGAAGGCGAGATCCCCGCCGGCCGCCGGCTCGTGATTCCTGCGGCCGGCCAACGGCCGGCCGAGGGCGACGCGGCCACCGACCCGCTCACGGGCCGGGCCGCCACGTGGCTGGGTGAGGCCCGGGCCGACGCGGCCCGCGACCATGGTGGGATCGTGCTCGATCCGGCGGGCGTGGTGGCCCGCCAGCTCGAGGCCACCGTGCGGCGTCAGGCGGACCGGCTGCTCTCCCGCGATGCGGTCAGCCGGCTGGTCGAGTCGCTGCGGGCGAGTCAGCCCGCCGTCATCGAGCAGATCGTGCCTGGCGTGCTGTCGATCGCCCGGATCCAGCGGACGCTCCAGTGCCTTCTGCGCGAGGGCGTGCCGATCCGCCCGCTCGCCGAACTGCTCGAGATCATGTCGGACCATGCCGCCGAAGCGGCCGAACCGTGGCAGCTCGCCGAGATCGTGCGGCGCCGGCTGGCAGGAGCAATCTGCCGCCGGGCGCGCGATCCAGAGGGCAGGCTCACCGCGGTCCGGCTCGCCGGCGGGGGTCTGGAAGGCCTGCGTCCCGGCGCGGCCGCCAAGCCGTCGCCCCGCCTGGTGTCCGAGATCCGCCGCGCGACCCGCACGGCCGTGGAGCGGGGCGGGCAGTCCGTGCTGCTCGTGCCCGCGGGCATGCGGCGGACCGTCCGCGAGGCGCTCGCTCGGCAACTTCCCGACCTGCGGGTGCTGGCCGAGGAGGAGGTGAGCGACGAGCCGCGGCTCGACGTATTCGCGACCTTGGAAGATACGGGGGGAGACGCGGGGCAGGCCCGAGCGGCCTGACAGGGAGCGGCCGACCAACCGATCACAGCTTGGGAAAATGAGGCGGAGTGGATGACCGCTCCGAGAAAGGTTCGAGCCAAACCGGGTCGCCGGCCGATGTCCGGCGGTCACCCCGGAAAATGGAGCCCCCATCAAGGAGGATGACGTGGCAGTGCGCACGCAGCGATCGGCCGAGGAGATCCTGGCGATCTGGCAGGAGTTCAAGGCGGATCAGTCGCGGGAGGATCTCCGCAACCAGCTGATCGAGATCTACCTTCCGCTGGTGAAGTACAACGGCGAGCGGATCTGGGCCCGGCTCCCCGACGGCGTCGAGCTCGACGATCTCGTCTCGGCGGGGACCTTCGGCCTGATGGATGCGATCGACGCCTTCGACATGGGCCGGGGCGTCAAGTTCGAGACCTACTGCGTGCCGCGAATTCGCGGGGCGATGCTCGACGAGCTGCGGACGATGGACTGGGTGCCGCGGCTGGTCCGCAGCAAGGCCAGCAAGCTCAACGAGGCCCTCAAGACACTCGAGGCCCGGCTCGGCCGGGCCCCGGCGGACGCCGAGGTGGCCGAGCACATGGGGCTCTCCGCCGAGGAGTTCGAAAAGCTGCTCGTCGAGGCCAACGCGGTCAGCCTCGTGAGCCTGAACAAGAAGTGGTGCGAGACCGACAGCTCCAAGGATGTCCACGAGATCGACATCCTCGAGGACAAGAAGGGGGACGATCCCACCCGCCGGATCCAGAAGCACGACCTGATGCGGCTGGTCACCAAGGGGCTCAACCGCAACGAGCGGCTGATCATCATCCTCTACTACTACGAGGAGCTGACGATGAAGGAGATCGGGGCCACCCTCGACCTCTCAGAGAGCCGGGTCAGCCAGATGCACTCGGCGATCGTCGAGCGGCTGCAAAACCAGCTCGGCCGGCGGCGGCGGGAGTTCGCAATGTAGCCGGGCCGGTCCGGCCCCTCAGCTGGGCCC